>NZ_JBSGVZ010000024.1:0-65855 GCF_053608705.1 Peribacillus sp. NPDC055009
TATTTAATCTGTTACATTTTGATAAAGATTATTTAACGAAGGGAAGATTGCTTATCTTTAAGACCATTCTGTTCATTCACATTTGCGCTGGAGCAATATGTCTTATTAGTGGAATAGGTGCTATGTCTTCAAAGAAAAAAAGAGGTATGCATACAATTTGTGGTGAAATTTATCACAGTGCATATGTTGTAGTCTTTGTCACATCCCTGACTATGGCAATATTGAATTGGGAAAGCAGCGCATATTTATTTTTCATTGGAATATTTTCATATTCTTTCGCATTTATAGGCTATGTAGCTGGTAAGAAGAAATGGAAAAACTGGACTGTATCTCATATTAGCGGGATGCTCGGTTCCTATATCGCTATTTGTACAGCAATTCTTGTAGTAAATGTATCCAATATAACTATCTTCAATGAATGGAACCCATTAATTTTTTGGTTTCTTCCAAGCATTATAGGTTCCCCTCTGATATTGTTGGTTGGAAAGAAGTATAAAAAATCCAATTCGATCTAAGTTCAGTCCAAATACCTCATATTAACAAAAACCATTTAACAAATCCCAAAACAAAAAACCCTTCTCAATTAAGAGAAGGGCTTTTAACAATGGAGGAGTACCACTTAGGGGGTAGTACAATAATATAATTATCGCCAAACGAATACATTTATATTCACCCCCTTCCTCAAGTTGGTGAAAACGGCCTTACGTGACATTGAAAATTGACGCCTTAGTCGTTCCCACTCTGCCCTTCCATTACTTTTTTGCTTTGTTCCATGACCTTTCTTAAATCCTTCTTCAATAAGACGTTTTATTATAGCGGCTCTTTAATGGTTTCGAATGGAAAATAGCGTTTTATCTCCTTTGATCGGAGTGTCGTGATTGGCATTATATTAACGGATTCAAATGATTAAACGGATGGATGGTCCTATCTTTTGAATTATGGATGCCTCTTACACTATTTAATTTTCACCATGTTTCTGATATGCTTTTATCAATTGAAATAAGAAAGGTGTAGTTACAATGTTAAAGGAATTCAGGGAATTTATTACCAAAGGAAACGTTCTCGATCTTGCGATAGCTGTAGTAATGGGTGCTGCTTTTGGAAAGATCGTTTCATCACTAGTAGATAATATTATCACACCGCTAATTGGAATTTTATTAGGTGGGGTCAATTTTTCTTCGTTATCTATCACAGTTGGAAAAGCAGTTGTTCAATACGGTAAATTTGTCCAAGCTGTGATTGATTTCTTGATCATTTCATTTGCGATTTTCATGTTTATGAAGATAGCGAATTCTCTTATTAGAAAAAAACAAGCGAACGAGGAAGAGGTATTGGAAGCGGTACCGGCATCCGAACAATATTTAAAGGAAATCCGTGATCTTTTACAAAAAAATTCACGGCAGGATGAAACATCATAAGTATAATACTGAATCAGTAAAAGGGTAGAAATAGCCAAAAATTCACTAAAGAATTATATAAAGCCCCTCTCTTAATTGAGAGGGGCTTTTTAATGTCATAATGAACTACGTATCCGTTACTATAACAAGATAGGCGACACTTATTAAATAACAATCAAAAGAGGCTCTCTATCAACCCAATAGCAAGTATTAGCTGGAACTGCTGTAATAATTTTTATTATATGAACAGAATTATACAACACCCCTGCTTCTACATATTATTTATCGGCAATATTTATCCCGTAAGGCAAGGGTATACTTAACCGATTGCACTGTACCTTTTTCTTGATCTTCAATCATTTGTTCTAAAAGTTCTTTTGGAGGATAATAGTAATCTAATGGTTTAATGACACTTAAATCATATGGAGGTTGTTCGACTTTGAAAGCTCCTTCTCCAACCGCAAACACTCCGCCAGCACCAAGCTCTCTCTTAAAATTGATGGCATATGGAAAACACATTTCAACGTTGATTCTAGTTAGGGTAGATTTCTCAACAAGTATTTTAAAACACTCTTCTGTATCAATATTGCCTGTCCCTACTGGTACTCCACATACCCTATAATCCTCGCCATCATGAATGATAATATGATCTTTAAAATGGGTTGTGAATGCATATGGCGCTAATTTTCTTACAGCTTCAACTGGATCCTCCCATGCCATCATTCCGTTGCCCACATCACAATGAGCGCTAACCCAAGGGTTGTTGACTTCATTTATTATTTGAATAACCTCATCTGTTAACTCTTCCTCATGATTTTCCACAGCTAGTTTTATCCTGTATTTTTCCAATAGTGGTACAATTTGTTTAATATCTCCTGGTGCTTTTTTCAATCTTTCCGGATCATACTCTCCTAAGCATGTATACGTGCGAATCACATCTGCTCCGATTCTATGTGCTGCCTCAATGACCTTTTTTAGATGTTCCGGATCGCTTCCATTTGTGTCTATTTCAGCGAAAAATCCATACTTTTGAATTTCTTTTCTTACTCTCTCTAAATATTCCGGCTCAAATGATTCTAATGTACCCCATCCTGACAACCCTGGCCATGGAACAATATTGATCATGACTCCGTCTAATCCCAATTCAGCTGTTTTTCTGATAAAACCGAAAATATCCATTCGACCCGTAATAAATTGCAAGTGATAGCTTTCTGTTTCTAATCCAATTTTCATTTTTTCCCCACCTTTAATTAAGCATTTAGTTTTTTTTGTTTACGATTTTAACTAAGCTGCTTATAATAAAACTTTTGACACCGAACGCAATCATTGACAAAAGACAAGTCTTTTGCCTTCTATTCCTGGTGATTGATTCATAATGCTTCCATATAGAATAAATGAAAACATGGAAGGGGCATATCCAACTAAGCAGTCTGCTATAGAAACTGTTGCACCGCTTACATAACATTTTGGTTAATTTGCTAATCAATTTGAGAATTTATGGAAGAAAACACTTCTTTACCTATGGACCCTAAATAGAATGACTCCCACACCTTACGGGAGTCAACTATTTGTCTAAAAATTAAGGTCGTTTTTTTTAAGTTTAATGTCAAGAAGTGATTTTGATTCCTATAGCCCCTGCAATGATACACATAATGAATAGGTTTAATCTTAAACTTCTAGGTTCATTAAAGAAAATCATTCCTGCTAAAACACTTCCAACAGAGCCGATACTTGTCCATATTGCATAGGCAGTCCCGACTGGAAGAGAAGTTAATGACAAGGATAGAAAATAAAAGCTTAAACTCCCCAAAAAAAGACACGCTACAGAGGGGAGCAATTTTTTAAAGCCGTCTGCACGTTTCAGGCTTATAACACTACCGATTTCGGCAAATCCGGCAATAATAAGAAAAAACCAAGCCATTGAATCATCCCCTATATCAGTTCATTTCCTTTAATGTTTAGGCTCTGCTGGATTGACTTTTATTCCAATCATCCCCAATATCATTAAAGCCATAAAAAATACTTTCAGTGGATTAATGGTCTCACCCAAAAAAAGCATCCCAGTTACTACAGTTCCCACCGTTCCCAATCCAGTGAAAATGGCGTAACCAGTTCCTAAGGGTATTGAATGTAAAGCTTTTGAAAGTAAAAAGAAACTAAAGATTATAATAACTACCGTAACAATACTAGGTATAATTTTGGTGAATCCGTGTGAATATTTAAGACCGATCACCCAGACAATTTCCAAAAGTCCTGCCATTATGATATATATCCATGCCATTTTATCGCTCTCCCCTTTGGCATTGACACTTATTTTTGAACCACGAAGTTCTCCATATATCGATGAATCGCATAAGCTACCCCATTTTCATCATTTTTAAGGGTTGTCGTTGTACAAGCATTTTTTATGACATCTTTTGCATTTCCCATCGCTACGCTGTATCCAACTTTCTGAAACATGGATAAATCATTGTTGCTGTCCCCGATTGCCATAGCCTTATCTAATGAGCCATTCATCAAGAAAGCCAATTTTTCAAGGGCAATTCCTTTTGAAGCTCTTTTACTGGTAATTTCAATGTTATGATCAGCAGATGAAACGACCATCAACTCACCAAAATTTTCGAATTGGTTCCAGGCTTCCTCTAATTTATTTTCATCAAAAGAACATGCTAAAATGTTATAGAATTCCTCCTCCTGTTTTAAGATATCATTATAGTTTTCAACTAAAACATATCCAAACTGGTCAAATTGCCTTTCCGCTATTTCAACTAATTCTTTCATATCTGGATTCAAATCTGCGCTTTTCAAACTTTTAATCTCATTATGGAACTGTTCTCTTCCTTTTTTAAGAGTATAGATGGCTTTATCAGTGAACACTTCGTAATAATAATTCCGTTCATCTAACCATTGGAGAATAGATTCAACACGATCTTTAGTTATCGTAATAGAAGAAATGCACTTTGCGCTTTTTGAATGAATGGTTGCGCCATTTGTCCCGATTACAAATGGGGATATCCCGGCTTTTTCACAAATTGTTTGAACGTCAAAATAAGCCCGTCCTGTTGAGATAACTACTTCAAAGCCTCTATTTTGGGCATATTGAATCGCCTTTATATTTTCTTCACTAATTTCATTCTTGTCGTTTAATAATGTTCCGTCTAAATCTATCGCAATGAAACTCATGCTATATAGCTCCTTTTCTCATTCTATCTATTAAATTTTCTTTCTAGCTTTTTTTCTGCTATCAACAAAAATCTATTCAAAAAGAGAGTACTCCCTCTTCCATCTCGATATATCCTTTTATGGGCTATGCTTGAATCCAATTGATTTCCTCTAATTTAGAATCATTTCTCCATTCCTCTGGAAATGGTTGCTCGCAGACAATCACATCTACTTTTTCTAGAGGACAAACTTTACAAAAGGTGTCGACACCAATTTTAGAGTAATCCGTTAGCAATATGACGTGCTTTGATACCTCGACCATTTTGCGTGAAACTAATGTTTCACGTAAATGATAATTACTAACGCCACTTTGAATGGAAACACCACCAGCTGAAATGAACGCTTTATCGATATTAAATTGATTTAACATTTGTTCAGTGAGACCCCCGCATATGGATTGATGCTTTGGATCAATTTGTCCTCCCAGTAATAGAATTTGTCCTGTAAATTTATTTTGATTGAGCAATTCAGTCAACACAGACGACACAGGAAGAGAATTGGTTAAAATCGTAATGTCTTTTTTATTTTCAATACACTGGGCAAATTCAAGCATCGTTGTACCTACATCAATGGCAATCACATCTCCATTGGAAATAAGTTCCACCGCTTTTTTCCCAACCTTGATTTTCGCTTCTTGATTCACCGTTGTACGCTGTGTAAATGGAGGCTCCTCAAATTCAAAGACTGTTTTAATCGCTCCACCGTAAACCCTCTTTAACAGTCCTTTTTCCTCTAATATCATCAAATCGCGTCGAATCGTTTCCTCTGAAACATTAAATTGATCAACTAATTCTATAACTTTTACCTTTCCCATTTTGTTAAGTTCTTTTAAAATTTCATTCTTTCTTTCTTCAGGCAAAACAGACATATTTCTCCCCCTAGATCATCAATACTTTATAAAATAATGCATTCTTTCTTCGGTACAAGAATTTGAACGCGTGCTCCTTGCTCAAACATTTCCCCACGGTGGTGAAGATAGTCTACATGAAAAGCGCACTCCTCTGTTTCTACTTCATATCTTAAAACATTACCTGCCATGGAAACATCTTTAATAAATCCTTTAATTCCCCAGTTCTCTTGTAAGTCCAAGCTGTCCTCACCAACAGAAACTAATTGTAAAACTTCTGGACGAATGGCAACTTCATTCCCTTTTAATTCTGTGGTGCGAACAAGTTTTCGGAAAACTTCCATATTACAGACATTATAATTCCCGATAAATTTTGCAACAAATGTATTGACTGGAGAAGTATAAATTTCTGAAGGAGAACCGGATTGTACAACTTGTCCTTTATTCATGACAAAAATCCGATCAGACATCGTCATTGCTTCTTCCTGATCATGTGTAACAAAAATAGTTGTGATATCTAATTCTTTCTGTATTCTCTTTAATTCTTTTTGTAAACTTTTTCTAATTTTAGCATCTAATGCGCTTAACGGCTCATCCAGAAGCAGTACTTTTGGCTCCATGACAAGCGCACGGGCAAGAGCAACCCTCTGCTGTTGTCCACCAGATAATTGATGAGGATAAGACTCTTCTTTTCCTATTAAATCAACCATATCAATCATATTTTTCACTTTTGACTTAAGATTTTTCACCTTTTTCATTTTAAGGCCGTAAGCGATATTATCAATAACATTCATATTCGGGAAAAGCGCATAAGACTGAAACACCATACCTACTTCACGCTGACGCGGTGATAAATCAGTAATATCTTTTCCATCAATTAAGATTCTTCCTACATCAACGTCTTCAAGTCCCGCAATGGAACGTAATAATGTACTTTTTCCGCACCCGCTTTGCCCAAGAAGTGTAGCAAATTCACCTTTTTTTAATGTTAAAGAAATATTATTTAAAACTAATTGATTGTCATATCCCTTAGTCACTTGTTCGATGGTTACATAGCTCATTAGTTTTCACCTTCTAAAGTAGTATTTTATGACGGTATTTTTCTTAAAAAAATGAAGGAATTCGCTTCTTATTTTAACCCGACAGGATTTCTTTTGTTTCTAAACGTAAGCTTTAATACAGTCCCCGTTAAAAGTAAAATCATTGAATAATAGGTTATAACAATTGCACTTGTTAAGTGACCACTGCTGTTTAGTTTGTCGGATAGATAAATTTGAAGGGTTTCGAATCGGCCCCCGACAAGCAAATTGGCAAAAGCAAACTCACTAAATAAAAGAGAGACAGATAATAAGGTAGACACTAAAATTCCAGATATAATATTTGGAAACACCACCGTACGAAAGGCTTGGAATTTTGTGGCACCGAGTAATTCAGCTGCATCAACAAGTTGTACAGCATTAAGCGTACGAAGACTGTTACGAATTCCTTGATACATAAATGGTAGAATGGTTATGAAATAAGCACCAATTAAAATCCAAGGTGTTCCGGCAATTTGAATCGGTCCAGCAGAATATAGCTTGATTAATCCAACGGCTCCAACAATCGGAGGAACTCCATAAGGAAGCATGGCTGCGGCTTGGAGCAATCCTTCCCATTTACTGAAATATACCGTGATAATAAAAATTGTCGGAAGCATAATAACAACACTAAGACCTACAGACATGACAATTAAAAACAGTGTTCGTCGGAAAGCATCATAAAACCGTTCATCTTGAAACAATTCAATATACCATTTCATTGTATAACTCTCAGGTAAAATCGTATGATCCCATTTACCAGCAATCGAGAATAAAAGTGTTCCTACAAGCGGAATTAATAAATACATAACTAGTAATCCAACAAACAATTTATGAAATGTCAATGAAGACTTCATCGTAAATCCCTCCTAACTTTACGCATCATTCGTTCATTGAACCACATCGCCCCTATCATGGTCGTTGCTAGAAGGACTCCCAATGCACTACCTAGCTGCGGCTTTAATGCAACATCACTAGCAACTAGAGAAGCAATTTGCAATGACAATATGTTATAGTTGCTGCCGACCAATGCATAGGCTGTTGCGTAGGCTCCCATCGCATTAGCAAACAAAATACTGAATGTACCTACAATACTAGGTAAAAGAACTGGAACCCCTATCCGAAGCCAAAATGAAAATGTTGACCCTCCTAATAATGAAGATGCTTCTTTCCATTGTTGCCTAATTCCTTGATAAGACGGGTAAATGAGCATAACGGCAAGCGGAATTTGAAAATAAATATAAACAAGAATGAGGCCTGTCCAGGAATATAAATTAAAATCTGCAAACAGGTCCCAACCAATCTTGGCAAATAGCAACGTAAACAACCCATTGTTTCCAAGTAAGATAATATATGAAAATGAAAGGGGAATCCCTTCAAAGTTCGACGTCATATTGGTAACCATCAGTAGTCGGTTTTGTATTTTTTGAGAGAACTTTGTAAACGAATAGGCTGCAATGACTGCTACAATCACAGAAGTTATAGCAGAAAACAAGGAAATGACCAGGCTATTTTTAATGGCTTGTAAGTAAAATTCACTTTTGAATATGGTTAAGTATTGATCAATCGTAACTTGAATTCCATCATCTGCATAAAAACTATTTTTAATCATTGCCACTAATGGTCCTATCTCAAATCCAATCACAAGCATAATAAATGGCAGTAAAAGAGCTAATAAGTAAATTTTTTGTTTTTTTATTTTTCGCAAGACTTCTCGCTCCTCTATGTTCTCTAACAATTTGGGAATTGGTATAACAGTACATTCGTTAAACCAATTCCAGTCAATCTTCATTCTTCATTTTATTTTTATTTTGAATGATGTATCTTTTTTAAAGGGTGACTTTCCCTTTCAGGCCTGGAAATTGATATGAAATCATTTTATCGGACGGCTCAATATTTATTAGTTCACAAACGAGCGGTGCAAAAGCTAATTGCGGAACCACTTCACCATAAATGCCAGGCTCAACTTTTGGACTAATGATAAAGAGCGGTACATCACGTTCACCATCAGTTCTGCCGCCATGGTTGCCATATTCACTCATGCCATGATCCGATGTAATTAATATGTGGTAACCTTCTTTGATCCAAATTGGCAATAGTTGTGCCAACAAGCTTCCCATTTTTAGGATTTGCTCACGATATTCTTTTGATTCCGAACCAAAAATTTCTCCTTTTACATCTACACCGAGCGGATGAATATATAAAAAGTGAGGGTCATACTTTCTGCGTAAAGCTTCTGCATCCATTAACACATGGCTATCTGGATAGTCATCGTCCCAATAAAATTTTCCGTATTGAATTGGATTGGATTCATCTTCTTGCTCACGGTCTTCAATAAAATGGAATGGCGCACGATTATAAAGTTCGCTTACCCAGTAATAGGACACTGTTCCGTTTCTTAACCCGTTTTCTTTCGTAAGATGAAAGAGACTTTTCTCAGTAGATAAACGAACGGCTTGATTGGACGTAATCCCATTTATTGAAGCCGGCGTACCTGTTAACAACACTTCATATAATGGACGGGAAAGACTTGGAAGCTCCGACTTAACTTTGTAAAGTGACGCTTGATTCGTTTCGACTAAATGCTGAATAAATCCCAGCGCTTCGCATGCTTTATCGTATCTCATACCATCAACAACAATTGCTATTACTTTATTTGACATGGACTAACACCTTTTCTTGCCAAAGCTGCGGTAAACCTTTAGCCGTTTCTTCCCAAGCTTTGTAATCTTCAATTGGTTTCGCATTTTTATACTGTTCTTCTGGAACCATTTTTTCAGCTACTTCTTTCGGAAGTTCTACATCGCGAATAGGTCGGGCAAACCCTTTAGCTAAATTAATTTGTCCTTCATCACTTAAAATATATTCTCTAGTTGCCATTGCCGCATGCGGATGCTTGGCAAATTTGTTAATAATGGTTGCGTAGCCGCTTACGACTGAACCTTCACTTGGAATGATCACTTCAAATTGATCGCGGTCAATTTGGTCAGCGTAACCAAGAGCATTAAAATCCCAAACAAGTGCAACTTCCACTTCCCCTTTTTCGATGTTAGCCGGCTTGGCATCAGTCAAGCTAAGGCGGCCTTGCTTGGCAAGCTTCGCAAAATAGTCAATTCCTGGTTGGAGATTTGTTTCATCACCGCCGTAAGCGATAGCGGCAGCAAGTACGGCCATTTGATTCTGTGTACCACGCTGTACATCTCCAACTGTTACTTTATAATCCCCTTTTAATATGTCATCCCAAGATTTAGGCGGGTTTTCTACTAATTCTTTATTAGTAAAGAATGCAATCGTTCCTTGGTAGCCAACAACCCAATCTCCATTGTCATCTTTTGCCCACTCAGGTACCTCGTCCCAATAGGAAGTTTTATATGGCATCGTTAATTCTTTTTGTTCCGCGATTGGCCCAAAGGAAATCCCTACATCGCCGATATCGGCTGTTGCATTCTCTCCTTCAGATTCCATTTTGGCAATCTCTTCGGCACTGGACAAATCTGTATCATTGTGTTCCAATGAATATTTTTTCATCACTTCATTCCAAGTTTCTCCCCAGTTAGCCCATGAATCAGGCATACCGACACTATTAATAGTCCCCTCTTCTTTTGCCTTTGTTTCAATTTCTTTCAAGGTTAACGAACTTGGATCCTTAACCACTGAAGCAGCCTCCTCATTAGTAGCTCCACAAGCAGCTAATCCCAGTACACTCACCCCTAACATCAAAGCTTGAATAGACTTGTAACAATTCTTCTTGAATGTGCGATTCATAAAAAGTGCCTCCATTTAGTGTGGAATCTTTAATGTTTATTACTGTTTATTACGGTTTAATCATAATCAGAAAACATTAATCCCACATAAACCAAATGTTAAGATTTTGTAAACCTGCTCTTTATTTCTCCAACTCATCAGCTTTTATCTTCATAAGCATTAACAACAGTCCGCAAACAGGACCAAGTAAAGACAAGTCTATAAAAGAGAATGTGAAAAATTTTCATTAAAAACATATCATCCTTTTCCCCTTCTTTTTAGCTCGCCGTTAACAAAACTCCATATTAGCTAAATACCTTTTCATGCAAAAAAACTCTCTTGATACAAGAGAGTTTTACATAGATATTATTAAACAGATAGAATTATCAATGTTTGGCTATAAATAATAATTGGTATCCCGCTTCCTCCCTAACTCTTCACCTGAGACGAATCTCTGATAAACCTTAATTTTTGAATTTTTTTGCAAAATCTCCATAAGGGTGAAGTAGATTCAACGACTGTTCAAAAAAAATTCAATTGAATAAACGCCAATAAAGCGCTCCAAAAATGGAGCGCTTTATTGGCGTTTATCTACCCAAGCACTTTAATCATTGCGTCCCCCTAGCCACTACCTGAGGAAGGGACTGAAATTCCTATAACATGGAATGTTGTATACAATACATATTCTATCGTGGTCTATTTCAAAATATTTAAAATCCTTCCGACCGTGCGCAGAAACCTACTAGAAAGCTTAGATAAATTGGGCTGAAACCACGGTATTTCAAATTTTCATAGCTTTTTGAAGACAAAGATTTTGCTTGATTAATTATACCCATTTTCTTTATTCCAATCACCATTACAACTGCTGAAGCAAGATCGAATTTTCCTCTCTCCTTACATTTACATTTATTAATATAAGGAGGAGGCTCATTTTAGGTTTTCTTTATTTATTTTCACTTTTAAACTTTATGAATTTCGTTCTATTGAAGGAGAAAATTTTAGATACGTAACATTCGATCAATCTTCAAAAGGATGCAATTACATTGATTCATAGTCTTTTATTTCAAATTCATTTAAGGGCCGATTAATCGACTTACTCAATTTTTTAATAAGCTCTTGGTAATCCTTAGTATCATTTGGATCAATACCTTCTCTGACGTTTAGTATCTCGTATCGGTCATACTGTTCTGGAATAAGTTTTCCGTCTACATGGATATAAAGCCTATATTTAATCCTCAGATTCATATTACCATCTCCTTTACTATCAGTTCGATATAGGGAGCTATTTTCCTGCAAGAAAAAATGCCTATATGTGATGCTCCATTAGCTATTCATTTAATAATCAATGTTCGTAGTTCGTATTATCTCTTATTTTTATATATTTTACATTTATGGTGAGCACATATACCGGGAGAATCTTCAGGAGGAATTGTTATATATATTAGAGAACAACATATTAATGAATGTACTGGATTGAATTCACCTGTATACTTTTGTTCTCACTGCATGAATTGTTCAAAACGAAAAAACTAGTGTATATGGAGGTTTTTTAAATGAATCACCCCGAGCAAGAAATGTATAACTATCACGCGTGGGCAAATGGAGTCATCATCGATCGGTTAAATGAACTTCCACAGCACATTTACCATAAGGAAATTCAGACTGGTTTTTCGTCGGTATCAAAAGTGTTGTCTCATATTTATCTCACAGATTTTGCGTGGTTTGACATTATCTCAGGTAAAAGTATGAATGAAGCAATGGCATCTTCTAATCAATTAAAAGAAGCGGTGGAAAAGAAAAGCATTGAGGAAATGAAAAAAACATTTATAGACTTATACGAAAGAAACAAAGTACTTCTGAGTACAGAGGATATGGAAAAGGTAATTGTCGTGGATAACCCGTATGCCGGATTGCTTGAAACTACCATTTCCGAATCGGTATTACACATTGTCACTCACGGATCATATCATCGTGGCAATATAGCTACCATGTTACGGCAAATGGGGCACACTTCCGTTATGCAAGATTTTGGCCTTTATCTTTATGCAAAATAAAACACCAAACTATACCCGATTCCTGATTAAGGAGATTAATAGATGGATGAACTAGTTGGCTCTTGTGTTCGCTGTGCAAGTGATGTATATTGTACGGCTGGTTTCCTGAACGGCATTCTGTTAGATAACAAGAAAATCTTATGTTTTAATTGTAAGGATATTTTAAATGCGATGACCGAAGAAGAAAGATTGGAGGAGGAAAATCAAAACTAGATATTTAAATAGGTCATGCCAAATTATTGGCATGACCTATTTTGCCCGATGAACGGTCAGATTGACCTTGTTGGTTTCACACATGAAGGTTGAGAGATGAACAGGTTCGTCGTTTGCATCGAAAGCAATCTTCACTATTCTAAATAAATTTGCGCCAATATCGCATTCTAAATATTTAGCATAGATTTTTGTAGCACCAATCACGTCGATAATTTTATCGTTACTGACTATTTCTGTATGGTAATCTTCCAAAAGGATCTTATAAGTTGATTCATCCCTTGCAATCTTCTTTTCTAAATCCGGAAAACGAAGTAACGAATAATGAGCGGTATCGTAGAAAAGCGGACGCTCATCTACATACATGAGTCGCTCAAGTTCGAGAACGGGGCTTCCTTCTTCAATGAGGAGATGACCTGCAACTTCTTTTGGTGCGGCTATGACCTCACTTCGTAAAATCCGGGAATTCGGTATCTTCCCCAGCTGATGACTAAACTCTGAGAATCCACTTATGGATAACAACTCATTATGAAACTTATTAGATGCAACAAAGGTACCCCTGCGCGGAATACGTGTCAGTGTTCCATCCTTCACCAATTCCTCTATTGCTTTTCGTATGGTAATGCGGCTAACGTTATAAGTTTCACAAAGCTCTGCTTCGGTTGGGATCTGTTCATCTGGTTTGTATTTACCGTTCTGAATATCATTCTTCAACATTTGCCTTATTTGCATATATAGTGGCTGGGGGGTTGAAGGATTTAAATTCATATTAGATTCATCCTTATCCGTCAAATTTTATTATTTATTACCTATTATACATTATTTCCATTCCCAGTCACCACGCACCGAAATAGCTAATTGTTTTCGCAGCAGACTCTGTGCCCAATTCTAAACAATTGCCGATGGAATGGCCTTTCAATATTCCATAAATAAAACCGGAAATGAAGGAGTCCCCCGCCCCCATCGTATCCACCACATTCGCTTCAACGACACCGCATTGATAAAATTGAATGCCGTCATAGGCAAGTGAACCATTTTCACCTAAAGTGGCGACCGCAATTTTAGGTCCTTGATTTTTTACATCCTTTAAAAATTTGCGGATAAAAGCATCGTCCTTCGTATAAGAGAAAAAAGGATAATCAATAAACTGCGGTAAAGTCTTCACTAAATCGTGATCTAGCTGATCTGAGAAATCAAAAGACGTGAGCATTCCTTTTTCTTTAAAAAAGGAATAGTACTTATCCGCATGTCCCCAAATCCCTGAATGTATAAGCTGATATGTTTGAATGTAATGGAGTTCTTCCGTCGTTAAACAGAAATGTTCCATGACACCTTCGTCGTATTCTCCAAACCTGCGGTCATTTCCTACCATTTCAACAAAAGTAACAGCTGTTTTTCCTTCTTTCCGCGAAAGATGGGAAATATCAACACCTTTTTCCTGAATCGCTTTAACCATCTTTTCACTGTATTGATCGGAGCCCACCCAGCCAATATAAGCAGATTCAGCACCTAACCCTTTTAAATAGACAGCCACATTTAAAGGATTACCGCCAGGATAGACCTCCCCGCTCTTTTGATAGACATCCATACAGTTATCTCCGACTGTAACCGTTCTCATCATTTTCCCCCGCTTTCTTTAAAATTAAGAGCACTACTAAGTAGTGCTCCACATATCTTAATATTCCATTTGGCGATAGTATCTTCTAAGTGTTAATGGATGATTTCTTTCACGCTCAAGGTAAACGCTGATTCGACTTAATACCGACCAGTTAATACTAACAGAAAAGTGCTTTCTGAATTCTTCGCTGATACCGTCCATTTCAAAGCTTTTGGTATCAATAACCGTTAAATTTTTAGAGATATTTTCTACAAATCTCTCTACACGGTCCATCAGCGGTCTAGTTTCATCTTCTCCTTTTAGTAAAATAACACTTGTATCTTCTACAACAAGTTCAAGCGTACCATGGAAAAACTCTGCCGCGTGGATGGATTTCGCCTGGATCCATTGCATCTCCTCTAAAATGCACATGGCATATGAATAAGTGTTTCCCCATAGGTTACCAGAACCGACCATCATGTGGTAATCCGTGTCTTTATGTGCAATGGCAAATTCCTCTGCCTTTTTGTCAAAAGATTTAACGGCATCTAGAATTGCACGCGGAAGTAGAGAAACCTCCTTCGTGAATTGTTCATATTGCGGGAATTCATTATTGTTATGCATGAAACGGAAGACGACCATGTACAAAAGCATAAAGAAAGTATCAAAAGAGTGCGTTTCAGAACCTGTCGTTATACAGTAATCCGCAATTTGTGTTAACGGAGTATTTGGCTCTGCAACTAAAGCTATTGTAGTGGCGCCTTTTTCTTTACAATATTCAGCCGCTGCAACTGTTTCTTGAGTAGTCCCGGATACAGATGTAAAAATACAGACTGAATCTTTGCTGAAATGCTTATGATTCATCACCATGAACTCAGCAGCAATTTCTGCATGGACATCGATGGTAGAATTTGACTTTAAAATGTATTCATACGGATACATCATGGCTATGGTGCCACCAGCGCCGATCAGAAAAATATTGCTGTAGCCCCTTTTGGTGATTCCATCTACGATTTCTTCAATCTGGCCTCTAAAAGCAAGGCCCTCTTTTTCTACAAGATTTAGAAATAACTCTTCATCAAACTTTAGCATCAACAGCTTCCTCCCATATCCCTGTATATTTGTTATGTCTTGTATTATATCTAAACATAATAATTTGTACAATTGTTTTATTTTAAATTTTAGTGCGTTTGACAAAAGAAGGCCCAACTTCCCTTAACACATTCTGCTAAGCCACGATATCGCTGTCGTTATTTTTCTTGGATCCATATTTCCTTTCCCAATAATAGTAAACCGGCAGACCTGTTGCGATGACGATCAATGCTGCAATCACTCCTTGAATAGGCGCCCAAGTAAAAGTTCCCCAAGCCAGCCATGATGCTCCAAGAATAGCTAACACCGTCGTTAATCTCCACATTGGCATACGATAGATTGGGTTATAATCATCCCTCTTACGACATTTATAAACAGCGGCAAAGTCCATAATGTTAATAACCAATTGAATCAGTGTGAAATAGCCAAGTAACACCGTTAAATTACTGAAGCACACAAGAATACATGCATACGTAACCTGAACGATGATGGAGAAGCTTGGAGTTTCATATTTAGGATGGACCTTCGCAAAGCGTTGAAAGAATAGTCCGTCCTTTGCCATTGCATACTCAAGGCGGGGCTGAAACATTATGCAAGAGCTCAACGAACCCAAGATAACAATAATCGCTGTAATGGCCACAAATGATGATGCAATATCCGATAATCCCGGAATATATTTTACAGCTTCGGAAACAGCCGCATTGGAGTTGATTAATTCTTCAAATGGCATCAAGCCGATGACACAAATGGCTAGCAGCGTATATAAAGCCAACACGATGAATACCGAACTAATAAGAGCTCGGGGAAGTATTTTCCCTGGATTTTTGAACTCCCCAGCCATGAAACAAATCGCAGCCATTCCCGTATATGCCCATGTGGTTGCAGATACACCGCCTATCAAACTTGACTTCTGAGCACCAGGAGCTGGGGTATAAGCAAAGTTTTCAGGGTTCATATACATTATTCCAAGCACAATGACGATCAGGAAAGGAATGATCTTGATAGCCGTGATAATGACCTGGAAAAGACCTCCTTCTTTTACACTTCGATAATGAATCGATGTGATTAGCAGGATGATTGCAATACCCAATAATTTTCCGGCAACTCCCGAGAAAAATGGGAAAAAGGTTGCTAAATAAGAAACAAGCGCTAAAGCCATTATCGATATGGATGGAGGATCCAACGCCCAGAAAGTGGCCCATCCATATAAAAATGCCAAAGGCCTCCACCCAGCTTTATTTAAATAAACGTAACCGCTTCCATTTTGGGGGTATGCGGTCGATAACTCGGCCAGCACCATTACTTGAGGTATGGCAATCACCCCGCCTATTATCCAGGCTAGAATAGAAATGGAAGGAGTACCCGCAGCCCTTGCAACATCACCAGATGAGACAAAAATACCCGATCCTATAGTAGTTCCAACAGCAATAGCTAGAGCAGACCAAAAACCCAGTTTTCGTGTAAGTGTGCCATTACTCATAAAGAGTTCCTCCAAATTAGATGATTAAATTCCCAATTCCCTTACTTTTTCAATAGATTTCATAATTGCATCGCTTGGATTTTGATAATAATTTGATCCCATAATCTCTAGAGTACAACTTCCTTTGTAACCATGGCTTCTAAGACTCGTTAAATATTCTCTCCAATTTAAAACACCATCATCTAGTGCCAAATGCGTATCTGATTGACCATCTCCATCGATTAGGTGAAAATGGCTTAATTCGGGAAGGAAGGAAAAGTACTCATCAGGTGTTTCACCTGCCAGTTGCATGGAAACTGTATCTATCATTCCTTTTAGCGAAGGAGATTGGATTTCCTCTAACATTTTCTTTAACCCCTTAGAGTCAATTACCAGATTGGATTCATATTTTGTCAATGGCTCTAAAGCAAGAATCAAACCTTCCTTCTCAGCTACTTTGGTTAATTGAAAGATTGAGTCACTTGCATACTTCCATGATTCCTCCTGTGAAACAGAAAAGTCCCCTATTCCAGAAGTGATAAGCATCATGTTTGTGTCTAACTCCAGCGCGGCGTAAAGATTCTCCATAAAATATTCAATGCTTTTTTTTCGCCAATGAGCATCCGAGGATGCAATGTTATATGGATAGATACATTGTTCTGGAGTATAGCAGATGATTTTCATATTTCTAGATTTAAGTTCCCTTCTCAAACTCCTTATATTTCCTAGTATGTTGCGATAAACATACAAATGCGGCTCCCCACCCCATAATTCAATGCTTTTAATCTCAAGTTTGTCCATGCATTCCAAAAAATAATGAAAAGGGAAATGCCTAAAAGTGATATTCATCCCTGCAATATTCAATTCTTTCACCCCCTCAAAACGACTTTTATTTGTTATGTTTTGTATTATAATTAACCAATACATTGATTGCAATATATATTTTGAATATTTAAAAAATAAACATTCGGAAAATGCGGAAAAGTCGTGATTTTATTGTTCATCACACCTTTTTATAAATTAACTATTTTTTAGTGACTACGAATGATAGAATGTTAAAGTATTTATACCTAGTGCAAAAATTTCTCTGGTACATTGTAAGTATTATGTTGGTGATTATTGTTTGAAATATGATATACCTGTAGAATGGATGTTAGCCTGGGGGATTTCCATGAGAATGTATCCTGAAATATTGTCAAGTTAGTGGTTAATAAAGAATAAACACCTCAAAAAAAGCGTAAATTGAGATTCCTTAAATGGTGTATTTTATTGGAAAATATAGGTTAGTTTTACACTAATACTTCGTGAGACGAATTAGTTTCTTTAAAAATAGCAGACAGTACAATTTGTACTATCCTAGCGGAAAGGACGTGCCATAATAATGAATCACGAAAAAACAGCCATCACTAAAATTCGTACAGGCCCCATGTTTGCGGTGATGCTGGCTGGTGCTCTAGTCGCTTTCTTAAATCAGACCTTAATCAATATCGCATTGCCTCAATTAATGACTCATTTTGACATATCAGCTGCAACAGCTAATTGGCTTACTACAATCTTCTTATTGGTCAATGGGATTGTCATCCCGATTACCGCTTTCTTAATGGAACGATTCAATACAAGACAATTATATCTTGCTTCGATGGGACTCTTTGCATTAGGAACATTTTTATGTGGGATTGCCCCCAGCTTCTCCGTCTTATTGATCGGACGTGTGGTTCAAGCTGCAGGTGCGGGGATTTTGTTCCCGTTGATTACAAATGTAATTTTCACTTTATTTCCACCTAACAGACGCGGTTTTGCAATGGGCATATTTGGTATCGCGATGAATTTTGCCCCAGCTGTAGGACCGACATTATCAGGATGGATTATCCAAAACTATTCATGGCGGGTTCTGTTTTTTATCATTTTCCCATTCGCCCTGCTTGACTTCATCTTTGCCATTTTCATCATTAAAAAAGTAGGGAAAACCAGCCGGCCTAAACTCGATAAACTGGGTGTAATTCTATCCACTATCGGATTCGGCGGAGTTCTATATGGATTTGCTACAGGCGGCACCAAGGGCTGGGGCAGCCCTGAAGTACTGATGATGTTCCTTGTTGGAGGAATCAGTTTAGCTTTATTTGTCTGGAGGCAATTCACTGTATCTCATCCCATTTTGGAGTTTAGAATTTTCCGGTATCGGATGTTCACTTTAACGACAATCATCAACATCATCGCAACTATGGGTATGTTCTCCGGAATGATCATCATGCCAATCTATATGCAGAATATCCGTGGGTTTACTCCGATGGAATCCGGTCTCATGCTATTGCCTGG
This sequence comes from Peribacillus sp. NPDC055009, assembly GCF_053608705.1. Lineage (NCBI taxonomy): Bacteria > Bacillati > Bacillota > Bacilli > Caryophanales > Bacillaceae > Peribacillus > Peribacillus sp. NPDC055009. Next base: position 19,015 of record NZ_JBSGVZ010000024.1, read on the forward strand.
CGGGATTTTAATGGGGATCATGTCTCCTATCACCGGAAAGCTGTTTGATCGATTTGGTGCAAGATGGCTTGCGGTGAGCGGACTTGCCATCACTATCATTACAACGTACCTTTTAACGCGGCTTGAAACAGATACGTCCTATTCTTATGTGGTATGGGTATATACGATTAGAATGTTCGGAATGTCGATACTGATGATGCCTATCTTCACAGCTGGATTAAATGAATTGGCACTTAGCCTAAACAAATATGGAACAGCAATGGTCAATACATTGAGAATGGTAGCAGGCGCTGTTGGCATGGCATTCTTTGTGTCCATCATGACAAACCAGGGAACGAAACATGTACAGGAAATCTTATCTCAAAGGAATATATCACCAGATAATACATCACAAATGGCGATGGCCATTAAACAAGGCAGCGTAATGGGAGTGGATGATGCATTCATGATCGCAACAGGTTTGACCATAGTTGCATTCATACTTGCCTTTTATATTCGGCAAACATCACCACAAGAAGATACCATTACAAATCGCCTATCAAAAAAAGGCTTTTAATAATCAAGGCTAAATCAACCTATTTTCCAAGGTAAAAAAATTCTTATATTATTAAACTGACTTGCCCCATGAAGACATATAAATGCAAAAAAAAAGAGACACTTTTTAAGAGTGTCTCTTTTTTTGCCCAAATTGCTTCCTGGCCTCCAGGAGACGGCCTTTATTATGACCCAGTGTAATCCCATGTCTCTTCAGAATATCTTCTGAAGAACAAAGCCAACAATTCACAAATTGCACCGGTACTTTAAATATGCTGAGTATATATTTACATTCCTCTCATATATTTTAAGATAATGATTTGGACAAGGGGAATGTATTAATGAAAAAGTTAGTTACTCTGCTTTTTTCAAGTTTTTGCATTGGAATTGGTATTAACCTGTTTATCGTTCCCATTCATCTAATAAATGGCGGGATATTTGGAATAAGTTTGTTAATCAAATATGTGTGGGAAATCCAGGTTGGACATACCATGATTATGATCAATATTCCCATATACCTTCTATCTCTTCTATACGATAAATCTTATTTCTTTAATGCCATCCTTGGGTTAGCTTTTACATCAACCATTATCGATTGGCTAACACCACTAAACGGTTTGATTCATCTACCGATCATAACAAGTGCCATTATCGGTGGATTGACGATTGGGATTGGTGTCGGTTTTATGCTGAGACAACATATTAGCCCCGGTGGAGTGGATTTACTAGCACTATTAATCTCTAAAGCTACAGCAACTAATCCTGGAATTATTATTTTTATCATTGATTCTCTCATAGTAATTGCCGGAATTATTATATTGAAAGACTTAAAGTTAATGTATTCCCTCATCACGATTTCCTGTGTCGGGTTATGCGTCATTTTAATCAATTCTTTTAAATCAATAAACTTTTTTACAAGATAAAGCCATACCTGCATGTGTCAAATACAGTGTTGGCAATGTTCACTATACATATCGACCAAAACCTCAGGAATAAAAGCAGCAAAGCTAATCATGGAATATTCTTGAAATTTTTTATCAAAATGCAGTGGTTAAAGCAGCCACTGCCTTTTACATTAAAGAAAACTCCAAAATCACCTTCAAGCAGTAGACTTTTGGAATAGAACAATTGGGCAAACGATATTCTTAATTCATGATTTTGTGATCAACTCTTTCTTAAGGATGTAAAAGATCAAACGGAGGAAATCCTCTCTAATTTTAAGAAAATTGCGGCACTCCTGCCGTAAAACTGGCTAGCCGAGTACCGTAGACGCTTGCTTTGATGCGGCTTGGCAGACAGTCGCTCGTTTACTCGGATTTCGTGCTACACTGGTGATTTCGCGCCGTTTACTCGTGAATTTTGCTGTTTTACTCGTGAATTCAGCATATTCACTCTTGATATTACCGTTGATGTTAATAATTTGTTACAGAAAGCATTAATAAAAGGAATGTGGAATATGATTAGAATGTCAATCTAAGGGAGGGAATGAGAATAGATGAAAAAAACAAAAATTATATATTGGATTTTCACAGGGCTTTTAGTGGCACTAATGGTTTTGGGTTCTATTCCGGATATAATGTCTGTTCCCGATGCAGTCGCCTTATTTAATCATTTGGGTTATCCTACCTACCTCCTACCCTTTATTGGAATTGCCAAATTATTAGGTGTCGTGGCAATACTTATTCCTGGCTTTCCGAGAATCAAGGAATGGGCTTATGCAGGTTTTGTATTTGATTTGACGGGTGCCATGTATTCAAGCATATCAGTGGGCGACCCTGCCAGTGGATGGCTGCTTTTCATTATCGGATATATTTTGATAGCCGGCTCTTATATTTATCATCATAAAATATTAAAATCCGCTTCAGTGAGTAATAAGGATAACCTAACAATATAAATAAATTAGCAATGAAAAAACATCGATATCGGTGTTTTTTCATTTGGTTATAGTGACTTTCACCTTCGTTTTCTTTTCTAAAAAGAAATTAAAAGAGTCCCAATAGGTTTCCTTATTGGGACTCTTGTTTTTAGAAATTAGATGATTAACTTACTGTTTTTGAAGTCAAATAAGCGACAAGTATATAGCGTTCAGGTGCTGACCCGATATAATCAAAGGGGTAACAGGTACTGACGGTTAGCGTTGCCCGTGGCTTTGGTACGATTACGGTTCGATCATCCTCATCCACAATTCGAACTTTTTTGATTTTGTATGTGAACTCTCCTGCCGATGTTGTTACTATCAACAAATCTCCTTCGCCAACTTGCCCGAGTTTACGGAATACCGTATCTCTATGACCGGAAAGAACGGAATTGTCATTTTCACCAGGTAGCACACTTCCTGCAAAGTGACCAACGCCTTTTTCCAATTCATCCTCGTTTGTGCCATGGAAAATAGGGAGTTTTGTTTTTAGTTTGGGTATATACAATTCCCCGATTTCTTCACCCGTTTCAGGGCGGACAGGATATAGCTCTTTCTTTGTTGTTTTATTACTTGCTGGCTTATCACTTGGTGTTTTCTGTACTGTTTCATTTACTTGACTACTTGGAGCATGAGTCTTGTAAAGAAAGTAGCCTTTTGCAAACTTATACATATTGGATGTGGAAAACCAAATCCCAAATAAAATGATGGCAATTGTACAAGAAAGCAGCAGGAGCCGCTTTTTCTTTAATTGTTTCATATTAAGCTTTCCTAATTTTTCGATACATCAAGCTTCCGATCAAGACAAGAAATAATCCTAAAAGGGCGCTAGGTAAATAATCGGAAGCGGTATTTGGCAGTTTAGCCCCTTTTACGGTTTGTTGTTCTGAAGTAGTATTGGTACTGATCTTTTGTTTTACTGGTTTAGCAATTGGTGCCTTTTCAATGGTTTTTTGCACCTCTTTTGCAGATTCCTTTATTTGCCCGCCTGCATTGGTAAGAGTATCAGAATCGACCATTTCACCTGTTATTAAAAGATCAGCCAAGAACTTCCCGTCAGTATTATATATCATTATTTTCAGGTTAGCACCCTTCAATTCTTCCAATTTCATTAAATCTAAAAGGGATACAGGCGATTCCGAGCCACTTTTCACAAGGGAATAGGAAACATTAAGCTTAAAGATGGAAAGTAACTCTTCATAGATTGAGGCCATTTCAGCTATCTGTTCAGCTGTAAGCTCGGTTGCTACATCAAATTCCTCGAAAGCCATCATGCGGTTGCCCAATTCTTCAAGTTGCTTGACTGTTTCCGGGTTGGAAAGATGGTCTTCCAAAGACATCAAGTGGTCTTCAAGCCGCTCTAATTCCTCTTCCGTTAGACCGAGTTCCTGCTCGAAAATAGGAAGAAGATCTTCAGCAACTTCGCCATCAATCCCGCCACCAGTAAGGTTCCAAACAGTTTCTTCAAGATTATCTATGTATATATAATCGTTAATATTTTCACCATTTTCTTCTAACATTTGAAGCAAGGCTTGTTTATCCAATCCATAATTCTCATTAAAATAGTCTAAGTTGCTTAGATCTGCCTTTATGACGTCACCTAGGAATTCGCTAAGCTCTTCGACAGATTCAAATTCTTCCAGGCTAAAATCATAGAGTTCCAATGACGCTTCGATATCTTCCTTTGTTACTTGGAAGCCTCTTTCCTTGCTAACCTTGGCTAAATAATTGACTAATTCTTTGTCAAAGTTCGGATCGCGTTCAAAATCGCCCTCTTCTGTATAGAAATAAACAGCTTCATCGAGGTCCCAGATAAAGATATAATCGTCTAGTTCTTCACCATTTTCGTGTAATAGATTAATCAGGCTCTCATTGGTTAGATTATAATCATCATAGATGGCATCTAAATTACTTAAATCTGCCTTAATGACTTCGCCCAAGGCTTCTTTAAGATCACCAATAGATTCAAAGTTTTTAATACTTTCGTCGTAAAAAGAAAGAGATGTTTCAATATCATCCTTTGTCACTTGAAACCCCCTGACAAGGCTTACCTCTTTTAAATACTTTGTAAGTTCCTGCTCAAAATTTTTGCTTGGTGCTGCCGATGCTAATTGCGGGAATAAGCTAATTAACAACGTAAATGAAACTAAAATCGTCCACAGTTTTTTCATACTTTTCTCCTATTCATAACATTTCATATGTTTCTAGAAAATTATAAGGTAATAACAATAATTTAACAATGAAGTTATTTTTTCCACTAACGGAAAATTGCTATTTTAGTTGCTTTGTAAACTAGCTTTTGCAGCATTTATTTCATATAAAGATGTATTTCTTCCTATTAATATATCGATTACAACACCCCCTCCCCTTGTGTCTCCGGATAAAAAATTATAAATATTGTATTCCTACTAAATTTAACTAAAGCGAAAAATTAACAACAAATTGACCGCCGGACTATCCATCTATTCAGCCATCAATTTTGCCAAATCAAGTAAAGTAATCAGTCTAAAAGTATCGGAATTCATATCTTATAAATATGCACTTAGACATAGCGAAAAAAAGAGATAATCCATCTTCATGCTCCCCCTTCTACAACCAGATGCAACTCCCCATTTCCTGTAAGTGTATCCTTCTAACTTATAAAAGTTATCTTCGATTACACTTTTTCAAACAAAAAAAGAGACTGTAAATGACAATCTCAAGTGATGTATGTTTAAAAGAAAATGAAAAGCTATTTATTGACGTGTTTCTTCTATATATATTGATATTTTTTACCAAAAATCCAAAGATGAACCTAGACCCAAAAGTCAAACCCATCTGCCGAAACTCTTAAAATTTTTTAGTAGTATCCATGCGATCTAACGACATCTGATACCCACCATTACTCCCATAATTCAAAAGTTTATTAACTCTTGAAATTGTAGCTGAAGCGGCACCGGTTTCTGCCTCGATTCCTTCATATGTAAAGCCATCCCGAAGCATTCTGGCAACTTCTAGTCTTTGGGTAAAAGCTTTTATTTCATTCATTGTGCACAAATCATCAAAAAAAGCCATACACTCTTCTTGTGTCCGTAAAGAAAGGATAGCCTTAAATAATTGTTGTATGTTTTTTTCAGACAATTTACTTTTGTACATAACTGACCTCCAATAAAGTTTTCAAAATAATATTTATCTTCACATTGAGGATGCGCTCCTATTGCCTACCCATGCTAAAACGGGAACCAATTTCAACAGACTGACACTTTAATCACACTCGGAAGGAGGTATGAAATGCAATATATACCTTGCAACTCCCATGCAAATGGCCTTACATAAAAAAAGGTTCTTTTGCTTCTACCGTTTTATTAATAATTTAGCAGACTCGTCCAATCTTGCGGACAGCCTGCCTTCTCACTTTTAACGTACAAGTGCATTCTAATTATTTGAATGCTTTCTCTATTACGCTTATTTTCTCTTTCTTATATAGAGCGCCATTTTTGATATACTGTGATGCTCCCTCTTTTGCCTGTTCTATGTTTTCTGGTGTAAGTTTTCTGATGACCTTAGCGGGAACACCGGCTACTAAAACACCCGGTTCAATTATCTTTCCTTCTGGAACTAGAGCCCCAGCAGCGATTAGAGAGCCTTCTCCGATTACTGCTCCATTTAGAATTGTTGCGCCCATACCAATTAACGCGCCATCTTCTACAGTACAGCCATGTAGAACCACGTTATGTCCGACAGTAACATTTTCACCGACTTTAATTGGAAAACCTGGATCCACGTGAACTATTGCACCGTCTTGAATATTTGATCCTTTTCCTATCGTTATTTTCTCATTATCCCCTCTTAAAACGGCATTGAACCAAACGGACGTATCTTCCTTAAGTTCTATGTTTCCAATCAACTGTGCTCCTGGGGCTATATATGAGCTTGAATGTACATTGGGGAAGTGTCCTTTAAATTTATGAATCATTCTTCATTCCTCCTTTTGCGTTATGTTCATTATTCCATAATAAAACCAGAGGTACCTCTATTCGGAGCCTTTCTTTAACACCATCAATATAGTATAAGAATCTTAAATCTGGCCCCTGCATTCAACTGCCACGTTTCCTTCCCTTATATGTCTCCACATTTACAGCTACCTTTGGATTGTCCTCCTTCTCTCCAATGATTTTGTTTAGAATTCATTTTTTAGAAAGAAATCGTCCCTGAAATCACTCCTACGATGATATAAATAAGCAATATCCCTAAAGACCATTTTGCTGCATATTTATGAAGGTCACCTAGGCTGATACCCGTTATGTGAATCAATAAATAAACAGATGCTACGAGCGGACCCATGATACCAAAAGGAGTGCCGTACAATGCAGCTGTTCCCATTGATAAAGTATCAATGCCGTAAGTAGAAGCAGTTTCAGCCAGGACTGGCAAAATCCCAAAGTAGAATCCATCAGGACCAATTAAAAAGATGGCAGGTGCACTAACAACCGCTGTTATTAAAGCCAGATATGGACCAAGGTCTGTAGGGATAATTGAAACAATCGAATGTGCCATAGATTCAGAAATTGGAGTACCTTTGAAAATTCCTGAGAAAATCCCAGCAGCAAAAACCATCGCAACCACTGCTATTGCATTAGGTGCATGAGCGGCGACCCGATCTCGTTGATCATTTAAGACTGGATAATTAATGAGTAGTCCTAGTGCTGTACCAATGATAAAGAGTACGGCAGCAGGTAACCATTCAAGTACAATGGCAACCATGATAACTATTGATACAAGGAAATTGATCCAAATTAATTTGGGACGCTTAATGTTTGTGTTTTTTGGTGGGATATTTTCTATTGTAGCGCTTTCAATTGCAGCATCTATTATTCTAGCTTCAGGTATAGAATAAGATTCGGTATTTTCCTTTTTATATCTAGCTCTTTCTTTCAAACCGATAAAATAAGCAACGGTAATAACATATAGCAAACTTACAAGCATTCCAGGCAACATTTGAAGATATAATTCCGTTGGATTAAGGTTTAACACACTCGCTACGCGGCCAGCAGGTCCCCCCCACGGAACAAGTGTTGTGATACCAATTTGCATGATTGTAATGGAGGCCAATATGATAGGACTAATCCCCATTTTTTTATATAGAGGAAGAAAAGCCGTTACAACAATCATCATCGTCGTGGATCCATCACCATCAAATCCTATTATTCCCGCTAACACAGCAGTTCCTACGATAATCTTTAGTGGATCTCCGTTAGCTAACTTTATAATCTTTGAGGTTAATGGATCGAATAACCCTGTATCTACCATGACACCAAAATACAAAATGGCAAATAACAAAAGAATTGCGGTAGGCGCTACATTTTGAATACCTTCCATTATCAATGTCCCTAATTCTGGTCCAAATCCTCCGATTAAACCAAATATGATAGGTACAATCGTTAGGCCAATAAACGGAGATATACGTTTTGACATAATCAAAAATAAGAAGGTACAAATCATAGCAAATCCTAAAATAGATAACATAAACTTAGTTCCTCCCCAAGGTTCGTTATTGGTACCGCTTTCAAATATGCCTGGAAATTTACTGTAACCCTCTCTTTTTTTCTCAGGTCAGAAAAGAAGCATTATAACCCCCTTTTATCTTAAAGATTTTCATTCCCTGTTTACCTGTGTAAGCCGACAGCCAGGCATGACATGTTTTAAGGTTTAGCTAGCAAGAATAAAGAAAACTATTTTTGCTGATTCAATTTTTTTCCCCCAAGGACTTCTTCGTTATGTTGTCCTAGTTCAGGACCAATCCATTCAATGCTGCCTGGAGTTTCAGATAGTTTTGGTACAATTCCTGGAACTAGTACCTGCTCCCCATCCGGCAAAGTGACCGTCTGAAGCATATCACGTGCTTGATAATGTTCATCCCTTACAATATCTTCAATATTATAAATAGGCCCAACCGGCACACCAGCCTCATCTAATATTTTTTGCACTTCTTTTTGTGAGTGTTTCCTAGTCCACTCTTCAATGACTTGATCTAGATATTCTGCATTTTCAGCTCTGCCATTATTGGTTAAATAAGTCGGATTTTCCGCAAATTCTGGCCGTCCTATCGCATGCGCAAATCTTTTGAAAATACTATCGCTATTTGCCGCAATGACGATATATTTACCATCTGCACATATATAGGTATTTGAAGGAGCAATTCCTTCCAAGGTAGCACCTGTTCTTTCTTTTATTATTCCTTTTAAATCGTATTCTGGCAGCACGCCTTCCAGCAAAGAAAATACCGCTTCAGTTAGAGCGACATCCACATATTGTCCTCTTTTTAATGGATCGTTATCTCTCGCTCTTAATGCCATTAACGTACCATTCACTGCATATAAACCTGCTATAGAATCACCAACTGCTAAACCAACTCGAACTGGGGGACGATCAGGAAATCCTGTCAGGTACCGAAGGCCACCCATCGATTCCGCAACGCTGCCAAATCCTACTTTGTTTCGGTAAGGGCCTGTTTGGCCATAACCAGAAATCCTTGTCATAATGATGCTTGGATTAATTTTCTTAATATCTTCATAGCCAATTCCCCATTTCTCCAACGTTCCTGGCCGGAAATTTTCAATAATTACATCCGCATCTTTTGCTAACTCCCGAACCATCTCCTGTCCCTCTTCTTCACGAAGGTTAAGAGTTATGGATTTTTTATTTCTTGCATGCACGTACCACCACAGGGACGTTCCGTTATGCATCACTCGCCAATTTCGTAAAGAATCCCCTTTATTGGGATCCTCAACCTTGATCACTTCAGCACCAAATTCACCAAAAATCTTCCCGGCAAACGGAGCTGCTACAAAGTTACCTAATTCTAAAACTTTAATACCCTCTAAAGGTTTTCTCATTGTATTCCCGCCCTTCAATTATTAACATATCCTACCTGTTTCTGAATTACCTTTTTTAATTTTCTGAATATTACAATAACGTATACAATCAACTGTGTGGTTTTTCCTAATTTTGAATTTTACTTTATACTGTTTTTGTTAATCCTTTACTGTCTCCTAACAGTTGGGGAAATTCGGTATCTAATGTCGTTAAATGTTCCAAATCCAAACCTGTTTTGATATTCTGTTTTTCTAAAAATTTTACTACACGACTTGCCTGAATGTTCCCAGGAGATCCAGGAGCATATGGACATCCTCCTAGTCCAGCTTGGGCTACATCAATTAATTGAACACCAGCCTGTATCCCAGCCATAACATTTGCCAATCCGTATCCATAGGTATCATGCAGATGAAGCCCAATAGGAATATCCGGAAACTTCTCTACCAAACGGCTACAGTATTCATATACCTGTCTCGGCGTTGCTTTGCCGATTGTATCACCCAGGCCTAATTCGCAAACCCCATTATTAACGAGGTACTCTGCAATCCTTTCCACCTCTGAGTATGGTACGATCCCGGCAAACGGACAAACAAATGCCGTTGAAATTGCACCAATTGTTTTTCTCCCCTCCTTAGTCGTTTCTTCAATTAAATCTTTTATTTCAATTAAAGATTCATTAGAACTCTTATTTAAATTTGCCTGGTTATGCTGTGTGCTCGCAGAGAGGAAAAAAAGCGCATTGTGAATCTTTGAATTTAGGAACCTGTCTAATCCTCTTTTATTTGGGACCAAAGCTTCATATTCTACTCCACGAGCCATTGGCAGATTCTGTCCTAATTCATCCGCATCTTTCATAGCAGGAACCCACTTTGGATGAACAAAGGAAGTGACTTCCAAGCGGTCAAATCCTGCTTCAATTAAATTTTTAATTTTATTTATCTTTTGATCGGTTTCGACAAAAACGGGTTCATTTTGCAGGCCATCTCTCAATGTAACATCACGAATTTTAAGTTTTTCTGGAAAAATCATTTTTTTCACTCTCCTTTTATTAATATTCGTCATCCTTAACACCCGAGTACATGGAAACATAAAATTGATAATCACGTTGAATATGTGCCTTCATTAACTCCTCTGCAGCTTTCCCATCCTCAATTTTAATAGCATTCCATATCGCTTTATGTTCACCGGCACCCTCTTCTATTCTCTTTGGGATATTCAATACGGCATTTCGATAAAAAGAAATTAAGGAATTTAACTGATTCATCATTTTCATCAAATAAGGATTACCACTAGCCTCCACAATCAGGTAGTGAAATTGGCTGCTAAGGACCTTTAATTTTTCAATCTCATTCTTATCAACCATGAGATTCATTTTATCAACTGAATCTGACAATTGTTTACGCTGTTTTTCATTCATACGTGAAGCGGCATAAAAAGCAGCTGTAGGTTCCAGGCTTAACCTGCATTCATAAAGATATTTAAAATCTGAAAAGGTTGCGCGGTATACTCTTACTCCGCCTCTTGGACTGACGGATACTAATCCTTCACTGTTTAACCTGCGGATCGCTTCTCGGATTGGACTTCTACTGACACCTGTTTCCTGAGAAACCTTTCCTTCCACGATTCGTTGACCAGGTGGTATGTTGCCGCTTACAATTTGTTCATGTAAATATTCATATACTTGATTTTGAAGAGTTTGCGACTGTATTGTTTTTAACTTCATTTTTTATCACACCCATAGTCATAATTTTCAGATAATGTATACAAAAAAATATATGTCTACCTCATCATAAATCAATTTGTTGTTTTTGACTATAGTGGATATTTTTTTCTGCAGCTTCATAACTGAAGACTCGATTTTTTTAAGTTGCACCTCCCCTTCACTGTGCAATTAGTGAATTAAAATCATTTAGTCACTAATTTCCACAATTTTTCTAAATGTTATTATAAGTTTCCCACCACTGCAAGCTTATACATTAAAGCATACATTCTGTAAAACGGCTAGCTTTCACCGCGTTAAAGTTAAATAGCTTTCTTTAATCAAAAATAAATGAATCTGCTGTCAGCATTATCACCTTTGTTTTAACTATCAAGATTCATTTGTACAATCTTAATGATTCCATCTTCATCAATGTCTATCTCAAATAAGCCATTTTTGGTTAAGAATATAGAATACGCAGTCTTACTAACCTTTTCATTGTTTATCTGTCGGATGGCAGAAGAAAATTGAATGATAAAATAATTTAGATCTGTTCTGGTGGCATCCACTTCATTTATTAAATAATTCCGAAGATACATCATTTCTGTATTCGGAAATGTTTTATAAAAAAAATCGAGAGGATGGCTTTTTTGAAAAGCATCATCTGATGAGAAGTAAGTGACACGAGGTATACCATCAGCTGTGAACCCCGCCAATAAATAAACAGTTGCATAATCCTGTTCAGGATATAATTTTTGGAACATCTCCAATGAATTTCTAAATAATTTTTGAGATTGTGCCTCGATTTCTTCAATTGAATTTGTTCCAAGAGAAAACATTTTTAGTTCCTCCATGCATATATCGATGATATTTTTAACACCCGCAAATGCAAAAATCACATTTTGATTTAATGCTATTACTTTTTTTTCATCATCACTGAAGTTTTCGGTTCCTCTATAGGTTATTCTTTTATCAGCCATAATAAATACACCATTTTCAAACTTTTTACCAATTAATGCAGTCATAATGAAATTCCCTTCAGAATAAAAATAAGGCCCTACTATCATGCATTTTGGAGTAGGGCTTACTTATATTTTATCATATATAGATTCCTTCTGAAGGTCTCAAGTTTCCGGACAGTAACAACTCTAAATATATAATTCTCGATCAAAACATCTATCAAATATATTTTCTTTCGGTTTTACACGATTTCCCCTAGTTTAATGTTAGCCACATATTGATCTATTTTTTTATAAAGTTCATCCGGATCGTCTGCGACAATGTTTTCACCATTTATAAGTGCGAATGGCTCCATCAAACATTGGCCGCAGTATAACAAGCACCTTTCTTCAATAACCTCCAAATCGGTTCGCTCAATTAATTTTCCCTTCATAGTTTCCAACTCGTCTTCGAAATTACATGGACAGAACTTTACGTTAATTTTCATGGCTAACTCCCCTTCGGTTTTTGTTGCCAACATTTTAATTGGATTAATCAAAAGTTTGCAAGAGTACACTCAAACGCATATTCGCTTTAACGGTTTAAAAGACTTATGCCATAAATACTAAACGCGTTAAAACACATATTTGCGCGATGAATTTTTATAGATTAAGATGTGAAACATTACAGAATCTAAATTTTGAAAATTCTGTTTCTTAAAGTTAAAAATGATAAAGGAGAGGTTAAAATGGCTGAAAAAATGGTAGCGTCACCTAAAACTAAAAAAGAAGAATTGTTCCCGGTAAAGAGTGTTCATTACGTAGAAATCTATACAGGAAACGCAAAGCAGGCTGCTTATTACTATGCGAAATCTTTCGGTTTCAAACTTGTAGCATATAAAGGATTAGAAACAGGTTCCCGTGACCGTGTATCTTACGTAATGGAACAGGGCGCTATCCGATTGATTTTAACAGGTACCCTATCAGACAATACAGACGTTGCCGAGTTTATAAAACTTCATGGCGAGGGTGTAAAAGATATCGCCCTCCTAGTAAAGGATCTAGAAAAAACATATGCGGGTGCGATCGAACGAGGTGGCATCGCTCTTCGGGAACCATGGGTGGAAGAAGATGAAAACGGCAAGGTAAAAAAAGCGATATTAGGTACATATGGGGATACAATTCATACGCTTGTAGAATCAGTCGATTATAAAGGCGTATTTATGCCAGGGTTTGAAGCTCGCGAGAACACCCTTGAATCTCAACCAACCGGATTAATTGGTGTTGACCACCTCGTTGGTAATGTGGAAGTTATGGAAGAATGGACAAACTATTATGAAAGTGCATTCGGTTTTACTGTTCTGAAGCATTTTGATGATGAAGACATTTCGACAGAATACTCTGCTCTAATGTCAAAAGTTATGATGAATGGAACAGGACGCATTAAGTTCCCAATTAATGAGCCTGCGGAAGGAAAGCGAAAGTCTCAAATTCAAGAATACCTAGATTACTATAATGGACCGGGCGTTCAGCATCTAGCCCTTTTGACAAACGATATCATCGGCACGGTGGCTGCCCTCAAAGAAAATGGTGTGGAATTTTTAAACACCCCTGAGACTTATTATAAAGAACTTGCCAATCGTGTAGGAGATATTGATGAAGATGTGAAACGACTTCAAGAACTTAATATTCTGGTCGATCGTGATGATGAAGGATACTTGCTTCAAATCTTTACTAAACCACTTGTTGATCGTCCAACACTGTTTATCGAAATCATACAGCGTAAAGGTGCACTTGGATTCGGCGACGGAAACTTTAAAGCATTGTTTGAATCGATTGAACGCGAACAAGAACTTCGCGGAAATATTTGATTTGGAACGGTCATACCGTTGTCTCTCGCGGTATGGCCTCCTTTAATAGGAGGTGTTGAGGTTGTTGTTAACAAAAGTAAATGTAAAGTGGAGAGAAGAAGCGGTCAGTCATTTTATGACAGAACTCATTGATTATGCAGGTCTATTTCCACCGGCTGCACTTCCGCTTCCAGAAGCTATTTCAAATTTTCATGCATACATCCATGATTCGGACAGCTGGATGCTCGGCCCGTTTGTTATTCCTGCTTCAAGATTGAGTGAACTTAAACCATATAAAGCTCTATTTAATGACAAATATCCACTTCGGTTATCTGTTATTTTTACGAAATTCGAAGAAATCGAAACCGAAATGGAAGCTATTCGTCATTTTTTAGAAACATATAAAACAGCTGGAACCATACAAGCAATAGAATTTCCGCTTCCAACACAGGTTAATTATTCATTCTTGGAGAATCTTGAAAAACAAACTGGGAGTTATCCCATTTATTGCGAAATGAAAGGAACGAATGATCAATTTCTAAACACATTGGATACTATCCATTCGATTAACCAAAAATCCCTAAAACGTATAGGTATCAAAATGCGCATGGGTGGAATCACGGCTAATTTGTTTCCTACAGTCAATCAAGCAGCATTCGTTATTCACGAATGCCAGAAACGAGAACTGCCACTTAAATTCACAGCTGGTCTGCACCATCCGATACGCCAGTACCGAACGGAAGTTAAAACACGCATGCATGGTTTTGTTAACGTATTTACCGCTTCTATTATGGCATATAGCCGTTCGGTTAATACAGCAACCATTCAAGCCATTTTGCATGATGAAGACCCAACTAATTTTTCATTTACAACAGACTCGCTTTCCTGGCGCGATTTGAAAGTCAGTTCGGCCGAAATCATCAAAGCACGCAGTTTCTTTGCAGCTTCCTATGGAAGCTGCAGCTTTAATGAGCCTCGGGAGGAACTAGGGGAGCTTACTATTTTTCATGGGGAGGCAGTAAGATGAAACATTCCTTTATTGAGACAACACCAGAATCACATTTTCCAATTCAAAACTTGCCATACGGCATTTTCCAAAAAAACGGGCAAAGCCCCCGTGCCGGTACAGCCATCGGTGATTATGTTCTTGATTTATCTGTAATCGATGAGGTTGGCTTGCTAAGTGGGACAGGTGCAGAAGGAAAAAATGTCTTTTCCTCTTCCTCACTTAATCAATTTATGTCACTTGGCCGTCCGGTTTGGACTGCTGTACGTAACAAACTTCAATACCTTTTGGATTCGAAAACGTCTGTACTACGAGATAATGAAGAGCTTCGTTTTAAAGCGTTTCACCCATTGGCAGATATAGAGATGCTTCTGCCAGCAGATATTGGAGACTATACAGATTTCTATGCCTCCAGAGAGCATGCAACCAATGTGGGGACAATTTTTAGAGGAAAAGACAATGCCCTCATGTCAAACTGGACACATTTGCCGATTGGATATCATGGAAGGGCAAGTTCGATCGTTCCAAGTGGTACCCAGGTGCGGCGTCCTTCGGGACAGCGCAAACCAAAGGATGCAGATTATCCAGTATTTGGACCTTCGATACAGCTTGATTTCGAACTAGAGATGGGCTGGTTTATTGGACCCAGCAATACTCTTGGGGAACCAATTCCAGTTAATCAGGCTGAAGATCATGTTTTCGGGCTCGTTCTGGTAAATGACTGGAGTGCACGTGATATACAAGCATGGGAGTACCAGCCTCTTGGTCCATTTCTTTCTAAAAACTTTGCTACATCCATTTCGCCTTGGGTTGTGCCGCTAGAAGCACTGGAACCTTTTCGTACTGCTGGACCGCAACAGGATCCAGAGCCGTTTCCCTACTTGCAGCAAAAGAAAGATGGGGCATTTAATATTAACCTTGAAGTTCATTTGACACCAGAAAATACAGAACAAGCAACTAGGATTACGAATACCAACTTTAGCTATATGTATTGGTCAATCGCTCAGCAAGTGGCTCACCACACCATTACAGGCTGTAATATGCGTCCCGGTGACATGCATGGATCTGGAACTATCAGCGGTCCAAGCCGTGAAGAACGAGGCAGCCTCCTTGAACTTTCATGGCGCGGCACAGAACCGCTTCAACTTAAAGGCGGGGGCGAACGAAGCTGGATTGAGGATGGGGACAAGTTGACCATCAGTGGCTGGTGTCAAGGAGATGGGTATCGAATTGGATTTGGTGAAGTAAGCGGTCAAGTTTTGCCAGCCCTTTCGGAGGCAAAGATTTTAGGTACCCATAAAGTGAAGATGTAGCAACTAATCTACTAAATATAAAAGATAGTTACATGGAAGGAGTTTTGGCAATGACACATTATGTTAAAATGGGTCGCATTCCTCATAAACGTCATACTCAGTTTCGTCAGGAGGACGGAAGCCTGTATTATGAACAATTGATGGGTACGAAAGGTTTCTCTAGTATTCAGTCACTCATTTATCATATCAATCAGCCAACACAAGTAAAAAAAGCTCAAAAAATCCGCGATGTCCGTTATGAATATGAAGAAAAAGATGCATTAAAACATCGTCATTTCAGGACATGGAATACGGAAGTTGGCGGCGATTTTCTTGAATCTCGCAAAATTTTCATGGCAAACGAAGATGTAGCACTTGGCGTTGCACGCCCTAACCAGCAAATGAATTACTTTTATCGAAACGGTGAAGGTGATGAAATGTTGTTTGTCCATGAAGGAAAAGGCAAAATCGAAAGTATTTTCGGTGAATTAAGCTTTGGGCCAGGTGACTACCTCATCATTCCGATTGGCACCACGTACCGCGTCGTCTTGGAAACAGAAGAAGCTCGCTTTTTCATCCTTGAATCTAATTCATCAATCGTACCGCCAAAGCGCTATCGCAATGAGTTTGGACAACTTCTTGAGCACTCACCTTATTGCGAACGTGATTTCCGGACACCAGAAAAACTGGAGCCTAAAGATGAAAAAGGAGAATATGAAATCAGAGTGCGGGCACAAGGCATGATCACATCCTATACGTATGATTTTCATCCGCTTGATGCGGTTGGATGGGATGGTTATCTCTTCCCTTATGCGTTCAGCATTCATGATTTTGAACCAATAACCGGACGCGTTCATCAGCCACCGCCAGTACATCAGACGTTTGAAGCACATAATTATGTCGTATGTTCATTTGTACCACGTATGTATGACTATCATCCGGAAGCCATCCCTGCTCCATATGTCCACAGCAATGTGGAAAGTGATGAAGTCCTATATTATGTGGATGGTGACTTTATGAGCCGCCGCGGCATTGAAACAGGATCGATTACCCTTCATCCAAGCGGTTTACCACATGGGCCACATCCTGGCAAAATTGAAGCGAGTATCGGTAAAAAAGAAACGCGTGAATTGGCAGTCATGGTCGATACATTCCGTCCGCTGTATATCGTAAAAGAAGCACACGCTATAGAAGATGATGCGTATATGAGCAGCTGGCTGCCAAAATAATAGCTAAGGTTTCTTTACCATTTTTGTACCTTTGATAACAAACCATGAACGATCTACTCCCCTAGGCAGATCAGTTCATCACAATATCATTCATGAAATAAAGCCGGAGCATGAATCTAGCTCCGGCGCTTTTGTTGTCATAATGGTTCTTCAGCAAGTCTGCGACTTTTTCTACTATGATGAGAACTCTAAATTTCCTAAACTGGACCAAAAATCAACGGTTATATACAAGAGTATGATTTTTTAATTCAATCACTTTTATCTATATAAGCCCTCACATTAAAAAAACGCCTTTTTGGGCGTTTCAGGCAGTAGTTCAAAGAATTCATTGCCATTTATTTTTCAACTTCTGACCTTCCTCAAAAGACAAGGATTTTTTATCTATCATTTTCAATGAATTACTCTTTAAATCCAATTCATAAGTATTTAATACCCAAGGTAAATCTTCCATATTGTAATAATTCATTGTTTCTAACTTATTTTTCTCATTAAACCTTGGTGGTAAAGTATAAGACAAAGCACTCTTTACCGATACTATTTTTTCATTATCTACATAATACAGATAGCCTACCTTTGTGTTACAGTCCAATTGATTTGAAACCATCACGATATCAGGATAAGATTTGGATATTATAGGAAAAACCGTTCTTTGGGTTTGGTTATAAGGATAATCCTTTAATATAACGGACGTCGTTTTTATATCTTTTTCACCTTGTTTTTGAATTAGAAAACTATAATTACCAACAAATACTTCATCGCCTGTGCTGCAAAGGTAATAGTCTGTTTTAGTTTCTTTAGGAGCAAAAAAATAAACATTATAACTAATCCTTTTAGTATCTTTAACTTTAAACAAAACTCTACTTTTTTCAGAAATATTAATTTCTGTTGCATAGGAGTAAGTTTGAAAGTGTAAATAAGTAAAAAGAAAAACTGCTATAAAAAATATTCTTGTTAACTTCATTGGGTCACTCCTATTAAAATAACTATTGCTATATTTTCAACAATGCTTTTTGGTCCCAAAATAATTTCACATTTAAAATGAATTACAAAATGTCGATATCGCAGCCCTCCTTTAATTTAATATTTGGAGACATGAGAATTCTATACTGCTTTTCACGCACATCTCAACTTCTCAACTAACCAGCTAAATAGGCTGTCAATTCCCTTATTCAGTACTTAATTGACCATGCCAAATAACCCTCCAAAACTCTTTTGGTAGGGTGTTTCCCTGTAAAACAAAACCGTTATTTGGCCAAATCCAGGAACGGCTTTTCTCATTATCATTAACGCCTTTTACCACTGAAGGAGTTTCTTGCTACGGAAGCGAGCGTCTCTTAGTCTCACGTTCCTGGTAAATTGATTTAACCAATTTCAAAGATAATCACAGCTGATTTTTTCATATAGAATGGATCACTTATATTCTTCTTCAATAATTTTTCTCCTGTTTCTTCCCTAAATATAAATTGATAGTCATTCTACCTTAACTTTAATTTGATCAATGGCATTATGCCCATAACCTTTTTTATTCCAAAAAGGAAAATCCGGTTGAATTTGACCAAATGAATCTGTTGCTCTGGATTTAATCGTATATTCACCTTTTTCTAATATAGTCCATTCAAATGACCAACTAACCCATCCATAACCAATATTTTGACGAGGTAAAATATCGGCGTTTCTCCATGTATAGCCACCATCAAGACTAATTTCAATCTTTGTAATTACTCCTTTTCCTGTCCATGCAATTCCTTTTATTAAATGCTTACCAGTATTAATAATTTCCATATCCAGCGGTTTTTGGATAGTCGAATTGATATTTATTGTAGTAACTGGAAATGCACCTTGAACATTGTCTTGATTTGGATAATACACATAATCAATTGTTTGAAACGGCCCATTGAATGTAGAAGCAATAACACTTATCTGCTTTATCCACTTAACGGATGCCATTGCATACCACTGGGGAACTATTAACCTCAGTGGATAACCATGTTTAAAAGGAATTGGCTGGTCATTATATTCATATGCAATAATGGTATCTGGATGCAGTGCTTTCTCGATAGGCAAACTCCTTGTATAGGTAAAAATCTCATCTAGATCTTTCCTATTTCCATTATCATAACCCTCCACAACAACTTCTTTTGCCCCTTCCCCCATGCCAGATAATTCAAGTAATGTCCGTAATGGTACACCTTTCCACCTACCTTGGCTAATAGCTCCCTTTCCCCATTGTTCTCCAAATATTTTAGGTTCGAAGAGATTACGCTTGTCACCCGAGCATTCAAGGACAACTTCCACCGTTTTGGATGGGTATTGAAGAATGTCTTGCATGGATAGCAGTAAAGGAGCGGATACTAACCCATTTATAGGGAGCCAATAGTTTGAATAGGAAAGAGTCGGATAAGAAAAGTGGTTCCTTCTATAAAATAATTGGTTTTCCATGCTATCATTATTGATGAAATGAATTGGTGACTCCTGATTTTCCGGCTGCAAACTACGTGTCAATAAATAGGGTTTCACTTTATGTGGATTTGCCATAATTCCCCCCTCTAATTAATATGAATCATTATAGATGTATACGTTCGGTATAGCCTAATTAGGTTATTAATTTTAACTTCAAATAAAGAAGAGCTTTATGCCGGCTAAAAATGGCCGCTTCTCCAGAAAGTTATTGTGTTCGGGACAGAACTACAGTGATGAGAGGCTGCCTATCATATTTTAAGAAGGAGTATTTCTAATGGATAATACTATACAAACTTCTTTTGAAAATTTACTTTCTCAAGATAAGGACTTACAATACGAAGCCTACAATCATATCCTTGCTTCTACCAAAGAAGAGGTGGACTGGGCTTATGATGTATGGGACCAATTGAAGAAGGATTTAACTCATTCTGATAACCACCGAAGATCAAGGGCGGCACAATTTCTTTGCAGTTTGGCGAAAAGTGATCCTGAGAAGAGAATGCTAAATGATTTCCCATTGATTTGGGAAGTGACAAAAGATAAAAAATTCGTCACTGCAAGACATAGCCTACAATCTATATGGAAAATAGGGCTAGCTGGCACTGAGCAAAATGAAATGGTACTAAGAAGTCTTGTTGATTGGTATTTAAATAGCGTTCATGAAAAGAACTACACGTTAATTCGTTTTGATATTATTCAAGGACTTAGGAACTTATTTAATGAAATAAAAGATGAAGAAATAAAGCAAATTGGCACTGAATTTAATTGAAAAAGAAGAGAATGCAAAATATCAAAAGAAGTATGCAACTGTATGGAAAAATACGTAGAGAACGCCAAAGTTGTATCTTTATAAAATGGAGAATACATATCAGACGTTTATAATATGTATTCTCTTCTTGTTAAACAACGCTCCATTTTGTGGAATGCATAATCCTTTAGGATATTAATCCAATTGCATTTTTCAGAACTTTCGGTGCCTTTTTTATTCCTTCCGTTCCAACAAAACTGCTCGCACTCGCTATTAATATGCTTGAAGAAATGAATTTGACCACATAAAAAATTCCTGATCCAATAATTAGATCTAGGATTAAAAACCTTTTAATTGTTGAGCCTTTTATTATATAAATAACGATTTGGTCGTTTTTCTTCATACTCAGCATTGTCACACCCTTATCTTTTTTTAAAGGGTATGACAAAGAGGGGTTGTCATATTCTTCGGCATCATGTCTTTCCTATTTAATAAAACTGATTTCCGCCAACTGGAACTAAATGTGTTTCAAGAGGTAACATATAGATTCACTTAAATTTTTCCGAAATTATGTTTTTAGCTGAATACATATAGGGAACTCTCATACCCTTGTATGATACATTCGAGTCACATTATTTCCCAAAGTAAAGAGCACCCAATGAATGGATGCTCCAAGGAAATCGGTTTAACCCTTAATGGTGTTAGCAATTGTTTCTTGTTTTTACTGCAATCACAACATCATTCTTTATCCTCTTTTTTCTTGCTGCCATTTTTATCTTCTTTTTTCTTGCTACTATTTTTATCTTTGCTCTTACAACATTTTTTATCCTCTTTGCTACTGCATTTCTCTAGTTTAAAACTATATTCCAATTTAAAACAGCATTTTTCTTCTTTAGACTTATTGTCTTTCTTACTATTATTTTCTTCCTCTTTTTCTTTTCCCATGTAATCACCTCCATCTCATGCTTTGCTTTATATTATAGAAATTATTAAATTACGCTTGTGCTTGTCCCCAATAATTAAATTACATATTTTATATACAGTGAAAAAGCACCCAGACAATGAGTGCCTTTCGATGATTTATAAAACATACAGAAGGTGTTTAGGCACACACTTATTAAATGCATTTGCCTAATAACATAAAAAACTGCCTACCCTATGGATAGGCGTTTACGATATAGCCTACGAATTGACATGTTAATTGTCAAAAGATTACTTTGTTTATGCCAACCGCCATTCATCTCCCCCTTTCAGTTGTGATCAACGCTTGAAGAGAAGAGGAAAAGATTTAGTCTTTTTTTTTGCTTAATTTTAACTATCATTGGTTCTATTTATACCGTCTTGTTTGCCCCTTATCATTCAAGGAAAACTAATATTATCGATGTCAGTATTACTGCTATAATCGGGTTTGTCATGAACATTATGTTTATCCTTTATTTTATAAAGATATATTATTAAAAAACACACTTTAGGTGTTTTTTTAATTTCTCCACTTCCCCCTAACTGTTCCATTCGATATCACGATTCATCCTATCAATTAAAAGATAATCAGAAATGAAAAAATTTTGCCTATTAACAGCTTCTTAGTACTAATCTTTTTTTCTCCTAATAAACTTAATAAACTAACTATTTAGGAGGGGTGCAATGTTTAATCAAAAACTGGATAGTAACAGTCCACTTATAGGTAAAATTAATGACGTCACTTACCAAAAATACAAACTATATAAGAAGTCATATGAGCGGGAAGTATTCATCATAAAAGATTACGGTGAAAACCGCGGTGTTACGAATAAAAGTATAGAGTTATTCGAAGCAGTTAAAGATCATTTTGACCGTTTTAAAATAGCAAAAATTGTTAAAGAAATTAATAAAGATAATAATTTGCTTGATAGCGATCTCATCCTTATTGACAAAAAAGGAAATGAGCTACACCTATCAGGTTGTAGCTGCGGGTATGCTGGCACAGGTTCGCATGGAACTGTTGAAATTTTGAATAAGGCTGGATTCGAGATAGATAGAAGGTTTGTATTTTGTTCAAAAGGATTCACTCTTTTTCATCCAATTGAAGAAAGAGAACTTTATGGCGAACGTTTATAAATTATCTACACTCACTACCTCAACTCATGCAGTTTTGCAGATGGACGCCTGTAAAGAGGATACCCGTAGCATGCTAATGACAAGAAAAAAGTGAAATGGTTATTCAAAAACATGGATTATGCAAGATAGAATATGGAAATCTATGAAATGGATCAGCCAGTTGGCTCCCTTTCATTAAATAATAAATAAGAAAAGCCTTGGTAACTGAGAAATCAGTAATACCAAGGCTTTAAAGCTAATAATACATTGACATTAATTGAAAATCATCGACGAAAATCGGTATATATTTCCGAAAACAGCAATATATCTACGAAAATCAGGATATATCTCCGAAAACTATAATATATCTACGAAAATCAGGATATATCTCCGAAAACTATAATATATCTACGAAAGACGAAAATCGAGGTATATCTGTCTCTATTGCTTATAAAACCTGTTATTCCTCAAGCATGCCCTTAATTCGCTTTACTTTGTCTTCCATCCTGCGTTCTTTATCACGACGGTCATCGATTCGGATATTCGTACAGACTCTAGCAAGACCTTTTTCAAAAGGTACTTCGTGCATCGCTTGGATCACTTCAAATAATTTAGGCAGATCGCCTTCAATGATTGTATTCATGGGTGTCAGTTGAAAACGGATTTCTCCCTTCTCTTCATATTGCTTTAATACTCTTTGAATATCTGCCACATAGCTGCTAACACTTGGAGTTTGTGTACCGACAGGAATAACCGTTACATCAACAATTGCCATTTTTATTCACCAATCCTTTTTATGTATTAATCAAGAAGCTTACTAACATCCATCCTAGTATAGTCGGGTGTTTTTTACTATTATAACTCAAACTTCGAACCTGGGAAATTTGATATGAGTTTTGGAGCGTGAGATTCGTAAATCAAAGCACTTCTACTGGCAAGAAAATTACTGTAGAATCAGCCAAATAAACAAGTCCACCTCTATTAAAATAGAGGTGGACTTGTTTTAGATCGATTTCTTATGCCTTATCTTTTCATTTATATAATCCTTATAGACTAAAACAGCAACAACAATAAAACTTAGACTAACAAACCTGAAGATCATCTCTAAACTGATCCATTTAGCTAAAATACCTAATACAAATGCGCTAACTCCAACACCAACGTCAAAACTGGAAAAAAAGGTTGCGTTGGCTGCTCCTCGTTTTTCTTCACTTACCTTTTGAACAGTCCATGTTTGTAAACATGGCATAACAGTTCCATAACCTGCCCCAAATAAAATCGCCGCAATGATAAGTTGAGAATCATTTGTCGTATACGACAGGATAACAAGTGAAAAAAATCCTAACACAGCTGACATAATGATAATAGACCAAGGTCCTTTTTTGTCATACCATTTTCCGGTAAACGGACGTAGTAAAGTTGAGACAGTTGCATTGAGAAGGAAGAATAGAAAAATATGATCTACTTCCCTTTGTTCACCAAAAAGAACCAAAAATGTAATAATAGCCCCAAAACCAAGTGTTGTAATAACTGTAAGTAATGCTGGGAACCAAACGTCTTTTTCAAAAATCATATCCAAAAAATGAAATGGCTTCTTCTCACGCTTTACAATAGTAGGTGAATATACAAATTGAAGCGCAATTACTGCCAATAAGCTCAGTATTACTGATGACCATATCAAAATATTGAAGGAAAAAGAGTCATAGATTAGGATACCTATACTCGGTGCAACGATAGCCCCGACTGTCGTGGATATAGAAAAATACCCTATTCCTTCTCCTAAGCGTGTCTTAGGAATCAAACCCACTACTATTGTACTATTAGCTGTAGTTGATACCCCCCACGCTGCACCATGGAAAAGTCGTAACAATAGAATAAGCCATATAATATTAAGAAACGGATATAGTATCGTAATGATCATTAAAGCTGCACTTGCACAAATGGCTAGACTTTTCCTCTGGTTATCAATTAAATAGTAACCTACAAAAGGCCTGATGAAAACAGCACCTATCGTAAATAATGATGTTACTAGACCAACCTGAATGGAAGATGCATCCATGCTTAACAAATAGGCGGGCAAAATAGGAAGCAACATTTCAAACCCAATAAAAACTAAAAAGTTGCTTATAAATAAAAAAAGAAATGATTTATTAAAGATTCTTTGATTTTTCATATAATTATTCCTCGCTTCTAAATTATTTTTCTAAGTTAGAAGCGTTTGGAACACCGAAACGTTTTTCAATTGTCTAAGGTTTTTAGTCAATTGACTCACCCTCTCTAAACCCTTTAAAAAATTCATCAAACAATCATACCAGAACCTACCCTTATAAACAAGCTCTTATTTTACAGCTTTATATTAAGGAACTAAGGGAGGGACAAGTAAAAACATTTAAGGAAATATACATTATTTTAAATAACTATTGTGGTTATATATAGGTTGTGACGGGAAAAACCCGACACTTTCTAAATGAGTAAAAAGTTATTTGGAGTAATATGGTTTTTTCTACTATCAATTAAAGCAATACAGTGAGCCAATCGTTCTACCCCTAGTTTAATTTGATTCTCGTTCACTTGAGAGATGCATAATCGAACGAGATTTTCCTTTTTATATTCTGCTAAAAACATTCTGGAGGCATCATCAACATATATATGCTGCTCGTTTAGCATATGAACCACCTGTTTTGCTTTCACATTCTCGGGCAAACTGATGGAAAGATAGAATCCGGAATTCGGTTTAGAAAAAGATGTATTAGCCGGCAGCAATAATTCACATGCTTCTTGAAGGATTTGCATTTTAGTACGGTATACCTCTTTTACTTTTTTGAGATGACTATAAAACATACCGCTTTTCAAATAGATTTCTAGCGCACCTTGAGAAAGTGCTGAACTATTAAAATCAGAACTGAATTTATATCGCAAAAAATTGTTAATCATTAATGCAGGAAGAACGACAGTACCAATCCTTAATCCTGGGAGAAAGATTTTCGATAGGCTTTTAATATAGATCACTCTCCCAGAAGGATCAAAAGAAAATAAAGGATCAGATTTTGGATTTGGATCAAGGTCTCCTAAAATATCATCCTCCACTATATATACATCGTATTTTTCAGCTAACTCAACGATTTTTTTCTTTTCGCTATTCGTGTAACTATGTCCAAGTGGATTGTGAAATCTCGGGATAATATAAAAAAATTTTATATCATTATTTCGAAAAATGTATTCCAGCCGATCAAGATCAATCCCTTCCATTGATAATTCAATACCAAAAGTAGTAGCTTGATGCAGATTGATCGACTCAATGAATCCGAAATAAGTCGGCTGTTCAATTAGAATATTGTTTTTTCCATTCGGGAATGGCATAGAAACTAATAAATTAAGGGCTTGCTGCGAGCCAGAAACAACCACTAATCTCTCCGGTTGAGTGAACACCTGTAAGTTTTGCAAATATTTCACCAACTGTACTCGCAGTGAGTAAAGCCCTTGTTGATCAGAGTATGTAAAAAGCTCTTCTTTATAATGGTCGATTGCTTGATTCATACAATGTTGAAATTCCACATAAGGCATAACATTTTTATCTGGACCGGCAGACAAAAAATCAATCACCTCATTTTCTACCGACTCTTTTTGATATTCATTCACAACATAGTAGCCGCTTTTAGGAACAGAATAAATTAAATGCTCCTTTTCAAGTTCTACGTATGCTTTAATAACCGTATTTTTGCTACATGAAAAATACTCAGATAACTGACGAATCGAAGGAAGCTTACTGCCTGCAATTAGCGAACCATCTTCAAGGCGAAACTTAATGTCTTCCATTATCTTTATATATTTTGAGTTCATATATTGATCCCCCTTCATCTGTACCAGGACAGATAGGTAAAAAAATGGTTTATTTTTATTAAGCATACTCATAGTATGTTAATTATATCAAAACTGTTTTTAAGTTAAATAAAAAATGGTATGTGGTACAAAGTATAAAGATTGGGGTTGGAACAGATGCGGGGAGAAAAAAGAGAAAAATTCGGATTATTTTTGGGATTAGTGGGGGTCATTTGTTTTAGTTTAACGCTCCCTTCTACAAGTATTGCAGTAGAATATTTCGGGACTACGATCGTTGGTTTAGGAAGAACGGTTGTTGCCGCTATTTTAGTAGCCGTGGTACTAATTGTTCGAAAAGAAAAGCTACCATCTCTTCGCCAATTCAAACGTCTACTTATAGTTGCTTTTGGTGCAGTTTTAGGATTTCCTCTCCTCACTTCTTGGGCAATGGAAACCTTGCCTGTTTCTCATGGAGCTGTGGAATTAGCTCTGTTGCCGTTAGCAACAGCCGGATTTGCTATATTTAGGGCAGGTGAAAACCCATCTCTCAAATTCTGGATTTCAAGTATAATCAGCTCTTTAGCGGTAGTTATGTATGCACTTCATCTTGGATTCGGCCAATTGCAATTTGCCGATTTAGCTTTACTGGCAGCAGTGATCATACTGGGACTTAGTTATGCAGAAGGGGGTGAATTAGCAAAAGAAATAGGCAGCTGGCAAGTGATTGCTTGGGCAATTATGATCGGTGCTCCATTTTTCGTTATTCCAGTTGGGCTAAACCTCACGAATGAAATGCTTCATGCCCCTTTACAAGCTTGGATCAGTTTCATTTATCTCGCAGTCGTTAGTCAATTTCTAGCATATGTTGCTTGGTATAGTGGAATGGCTATGGGCGGGATAGCAAGAGTTAGCCAGATTCAATACTTACAACCATTTTTGATGATTCTATTTGCAACAGTATTTCTAAATGAATCCATCACAATTTTCACTCTTATAATAGCAGTGATTGTTGTCTTTTCTGTTATATTAGGCAAAAATGCTCCTGTATCAAAAAACAGAGCTGTATCGGGGAAAACCTAACTGCATGTTCAATTGAGATTTCTATATAATCAAATAAAAAATGTATATTCCTGCACAACTCAACACTTGCCTTCGACATTATGAGGGAACATAATATTGCGAACCTTTTTTCTTAAACATTATGGATGGCTTACGGGACTCATTTAGCGTTAATATTAAACATGAACATTTGAAGCGAAAGCAAAGATAAGTCAAAATCATCCATTACTAAGACAAAAGTTAATTGTTTAGCAACTGGAAAAAATCCCAAACACTAATGAGCAACAGTTTTCATTATTAATGAAATCAAACCTAAAAAAACAAAGTGAATGCTACTGCCCTAACGGGAGTGTTGATCAAATAAGGATTAACACTCTTTTCCTTCTCATTAAGTGGTGTGTTGAAATTCTATAATTTTTTTAAGCTAATGCATCCTATAGTTTAAGTATTTGCTATCATATACGTTTGTTATTGGCTTGAACCCAATCCACAAAGGCTTCAATGCCATTCACGACTGCTTTGGTCCGTATGGAGTGATACAAATCAAAATTGTGCCCCGCACCAGGAAGTTCGACATAAACAACCGGATTGGATGAGGAATCACGCAGATGCTCCGTGAAGCGTCGGGAATTTTCCACGGACACTAACCTGTCCTGGTCACCATGCGCCACGAAAAATGGAGGTGCTTCTTTTACCTTTTGCCACTTTATGAAATTTCACTCTTAACTATATGTAAGATCACTATTATAGTTCTTAAGTTTCACCTTTACATGCTTTTTTCTATTAGTTGTTCGTAAGCACGCGTGAATCCTTCTTCCACAAAATTGCCCCGGCTGAATAAGGAAAAGACTGTCTTAAAGACAGCTCTGATATTAAGCTATTCCCCGTCTCCAATTGGGTCAACCCGGACTTGTTGTGTCCCATGAGTACAATTTATTTCTTATTCTTATTATTTTACAACTAAAATCAATTTACGGGATTTATTGGAAAATATTATTAACTGGATTTCGGATTTTTATGTTGATCATAGGCAAATCCGCAGGAGTCACACACACCTGTTCCAATCAACTTTTTTAACTTTTGATAGAACACTTTTGTCTACAAACTGAAGAGTTTATCCTAGTCTATTGGCTTAACCTTATATCTCAAAACAGTTTTTAATTTTGCAGGTTCGACTTTTCTAAAATCTGAAAGATATATTTCTCTGTGTTGTAATGAAGTTCTTTCAAGATTATTATTTTTTATGAATTCATTCATTAATTTAAAATTTTGAGGTTCATCATCATATGGACCTACATGAAGCATTTGGACAGATAATCCATCATGAAATGTACCGAACTTTACATCATTTAGAAATGGATGTGGTTTCTTTTTTCCTACATGTTCAAATGCTCTCTCCACTACTTCTTTTGTTACAAAATCTGGTTGTCTAATCATGATCGTATATAATAATTCATCTTTAATTAAAGTATCTTTTTTTCTTCCCTCTTCTGTTAAATCCCATATTCCTTCCAATGGATATACGGTATATTCAAAATATCCATCAGGAGTGTATCCTTGCTTCGGCATCATTCTTACCGCATAAGCCAATGAATAAAGAACACCTATCTTTTCAGCGAATTCGTGCTCATTTGGATTTCCTTTTCCCTTTATCGAAAAGAATTTCTGTTCTGGAATTGTTACAAGTTCAGATTTTTGTTTTGGGATATATAAATTCTTCTCTTGTTTTCTCCATTCGTATTTCATTAGTTTTTGTTCCCCTTCTCTATAACTTTTCATTATGTTTGATTACTACTTCAACGTCCTTTTAATTAAACCTTCATCTGGACAATTCCTTCAAGCCCTTATTGTTTCACTAAATCATAATAAGCTGGACTATTCCCGTACATCCATCGAGTATCTTTTGTGTTACCTTTTGACCAATATGATAGATAGAAAGGGTGGTACATATTTGTACCACCCTTCTACTTCTCGTTCCACAATCGTACCTTTAATTTTATACAAGAAAAGCTTTACTCTCATATAACAATTACTTCTATTTCGTCATGAATTACTGCTGCATTATTTGAATGAGGTTGCCGCATGTATCGTCGAAGACAGCTATTGTGACTTCGCCCATTTTTGTCGGCTCCATAGTAAACTTCACACCGTTTTCCAATAATCGTTCGTACTCTTTACGAATATCTGAAACGCCAAACATTGTTGCTGGGATTCCTTCGGAAAATATCTTATTTTGATACTCCTTTGCGGCAGGATGCTCATTCGGTTCAAGTAAAAGCTCGGTACCGTCATGATCATCGGGAGAAACAAGCGTAATCCACCTGAATTTCCCCATGGGAACGTCATGTTTTTTTTCAAATCCCAGCTTTTCTGAATAAAATTCCAGTGCCTTGTCTTGGTCTTGTACGAATATACTGGTAACAATTATTTTCATAATGTTTTGCCTCCTTAGATATTTGCAACGTATGGTGATCTGCTGACAATCTGGCTGCAAGCAAAACAACCCATATTCGTCAGAAGTCCTGTTCCAAAAGATTACTCTATCCATCCTTTCAACAAGTTCTTAAGTGGTTCGTTGTTGAACATAAGTACACGATATTTTCCCTTTCGTTTAGATTTTACGAGCCCTGCATCTTCCAAAGCAGAAAGATGTTTAGCTATCGCCTGTCTCGAAATGGAAAGGTCATGCTTCATAATGAGACGTACCGTAAGTTCATACAACGTCAACTCATTGCGTTCGGATAGTTCGTCTAATATAAGTCGACGAGTCGAATCGCCTAGTGCTTTGAATATAGCGTCTTTGTCCCAATTCATATATCGATTATAAGCAACTCTACGGTTGCTTGTCAATCATAGGCAACTGTAGAGTTGCCTGACAAAGGAACCGTATCATGCAATCTTATCAAGTTAAAGTGACATAATTGTAGTTTGAATCATTATAGAAATTCAAACTGTTTTTCAACTAAAAAGTAACACACTAGCATCTCATATGAAGTGTTACTCCATTGTAGTGTTTAAAATCAATTACAATCATTTAACATAGAAAAAAATCCCTGATCAAAAAGCAGGGATTTTTAATGGTCTTAGAGAACACAAAAATGATTATTCGATAATAATTTCAATATAACATCCTTTATACTGTAAGGTATTCAGCAATTACAATATTTCGATATACCCCTCTGTCCCATGCACTCGAATTCGTTGCCCATCTTTTATCAGTTCAGTCGCATGTTCCACCCCAACAACTGCTGGTAAGCCATATTCACGTGCGATAACTGCTCCATGGGTCATCAGTCCACCAACTTCGGTGACTAAGCCTTTTACGGAAACAAACAATGGTGTCCAGCTAGGGTCAGTAAAGGAAGTGACTAATATATCTCCATCCTCTAGATTAGCTTCTTCCATGTTTAAGATGACACGTGCTCTTCCCTCAATAACACCGGAGGAAACAGGCAGACCTACAATAGCTTCGGCTGGGAGATTTTCTCGTTTGTACTCACCTACAATGATTTCACCATCAGACGTGATTACACGTGGGGGAGTTAGTTTTTCAAATAATTTGTACTCGTCTTTACGTTTGCTGATGATCTGGTAATCCAGTTTGTTTGTGCGTACTACTTCGCCAAGTTCTTCAAAAGTGAGATAGTATATATCTTCTTTTTCATGAATGACGCCTATTTGTACGAGTTGGTCGGCTTCTTTCAGTAAAGCCTGCTTATAAACGAAATAGCGACTAACCATGCCGTATTTGGGATATTCACGATAACCGATGAAATTCCGGATTAGGTCGATCATTCGTTTTGTTTCCTTGGCTTTTTGATCACCATCCGGTAATTGCTTCAATCGATCTAATAACTCTTGTTCTTTTTTCAAAGCTGCCTGTCGCCCTTGCTCAAATTTCCGTTTACTAGCATTAGGCTCAAAGTTTTTGATATTGCTAAGAATCAACGGAACAAGTGTAATTGGTTTTTCACTCCAACGAGTTCTAGTAATATCGATTTCCCCGGCACCTCGCATGCCGTATTTGCCGAGATAATCATAGATAGCTTCTTGCGTTTTTTGTCCACCTTCGAACTTAACCAGTTCATCCAAAAAGTTATCATCTTTTACATGTTGTAAATAATCAATGACTTCCGGATAAGGACGAATCACATCTGCGACCTCCAATAGCGCCAGACCCATTTCCGAGGTAATATTGTTTGGTACAGATTGAGAAAGCGTATCTGCTGCGTTTTTTTCACCTAACCACTCGTTCATTTTTTCATTGATCCATGATGAAGCATCCATAGCAGCCATAAACACAGCTGAACTTTCTGGGTCAAATAAAATCTTCTTTAATATCTGGATATCTTCCAGGATAAAATCAAATAAATCTGATCCTGATTTCGTTTGGATGTTTTGTTTTAACTCTTCTATCGATGTTTGACTGCTCTTAATCAAATCAGAAACGATTGTCGGCTCGTTTTCGATTTGTGCCCTAGAATCCGCAGACATCACACTTTTATTGCTTTTACCGGAACTCTGTTCTTGCTTATCATTTGGTAAAGATTTTATGAAATCTCCTCGCTCTATTATGGTAATGAGTGCGTCTTTCATGAGCGGATCATGTTGTCCCATGGCATCTAAAAACATTTTTCTGCTGTCAGGTGAAGCCAGCATATGTGTGACATCAACAAACAGCCTCCCGCCAGCTTTACGCATAGGTGCAGGAGTGGTTAACAGGAAAAAAGACAATCCCAATGGTTTCATGGGGTCGGTCATCATTTGTTGATGACCGACAGATACATAAATGTGATTTACTTGATCATTCGCTTCAGGGATCGGGTATAAAGTAGTGATTGGCCGACTCTGGACTATATAAAATGCATCATCAACCAGACACCATTCGATATCTTGTGGGCGACCAAAACAAGCTTCGATTTGTCTTCCGATGCGTGCCAGTTGTAAAATCTGTTGATCAGTAAGTGTTTGGGTCTTTTGCTGATCCGGATCGATCTGTTGTTTCACTGTTCCGCCTTCTTTTAGTCCATGGATAGCCAATTTCTTGGTTGCTATCATCTTATCGACGATTTCCTCTTCCTGCACTTTATAACAATCGGCAGAAACCAAGCCAGAAACGAGTGCTTCTCCAAGTCCAAAACTGGCATCGATTGATAGCAGCTTTCGGTTAGAAGTTATCGGATCAGCTGTAAATAAAATCCCTGAAGCCTGTGGAAAAACCATCCTTTGAACGATAACGGATAAGTAAACTTCACTGTGGTCAAATCCATTTTGCATACGGTAAATTACCGCACGATCCGTAAATAGGGAAGCCCAACATTTCCTGATATGCTGCAAGATGGCATCGACGCCGATGATATTTAAATAAGTGTCATGTTGACCAGCAAAAGAGGCATGTGGTAAATCTTCCGCAGTCGCACTGGACCGGACTGCATATGCATGTTCATCACCAAACTGGGAGAGAAAGTGAATAACGGCTTTCACAACATCGGAAGGAATTTCTACATCCTTAATGATTTGTCGAATCTTCCTGCTGATTTCACCAATTTGTTCACGATCTTCTACTTTTAGAATTGTCAGTCGATCCAACAAAGCTTGGTACGTTTCGTTTTGTTCGATGGCTTTTTGATATCCCACGGTTGTAACACAAAATCCTTCTGGTACTTGTATTCCTTCAATTTTTGATAATTCCCCTAAATTTAATCCTTTTCCGCCAACGAGCAATAGCTGTGTTTTTTCCATCTCCTGAAAACCGAGAACCAATGAACCCATTCTATACCCCTCCCACAAATCTCAATAAAGGTCTATTGTATTTTAGCAGTAGCAATTAAGAATAAATAGTCTATATTTACCATTTCTTATATGCTATAATTAAATTAGGAAGAGTAAGAGTTCAACTATCATACAGTAACCAAATGCCCCGGTTTATCCCCTTGAAAGCAGTTTATATACCTTTTAGCCCACAATGAATATGATTAAAATTAACTTTTTTTTCATCCGTTTTGTTTATTTTTACCAAAAACACCTTATATTAATATGAGATTTCAAGCTCTTATTAAACTAATCTGCGTAGTTAGTGTAAGTACAATATTTAATTTACCATAGAATTCCTGAACCAAAATAAATTGGCCCTGTCAGAACTATATCACGATTTAAACCTAGTTCTTTGCAGGGATAATCGCAGCTACATGCCAAAGTCTACTTATTTAACGCATTCAGTCGCATCTTAAAAAGGGCTGAGTTGCCATCACTTCCCCCATCCATTCCCTCCGTCATACACATGCAGTGCTCCAGCTAGAAGCTGGAGCAGATATGAAATATGTTCACACTCGAAAAGAAAAACATGGATAAGTTTGAGGAATATACCAAAGGGATAATCGATTAAATTTTTTTGCTAAAGTTTGTGGGTAAATGGTGGGTAAATCTATTTCATTTCATTTAATTAATTTAGATTTGCCCACAAAAAAAAACCCCTGACACCAGAGGTGTAAGGGGTTTGAGGTCAGAAGGGTTGTGAAGGTTTGTACTTAAACTAACGGGGCAGGTTAGTTCATCAAGCATAGTTTGTTCCCAATTGTGAAGTCTACAATTTTAAAATAATTGTGGTTCCATATTATAATACTTCTTTAAAATATCATTAATCATCTGTACGTTTCCATCTTCATTCTGAGCTTCCATCGAAAATTCCTCACTGCAGTTATCCTTTTTTAGCTTAAATCCTGTATAAATAATATCTATATTATCCTCAAGAGTAGTTCCACCTGTTCCAAATGTACTTACACACTTATTATCTATAGGTGTTCTATGTCCTTTATCATCAACATAGAAGTATTTGTCCGTTATTGTACCGTAGTCCAAGTCCTTAGTCCTGGTCGCATAATAGCCCTTTTCATTGATCTTATGCACCTCATAGCCATCTTCTTTCTCGATTTCAGGAGCTCCTTTAACATTGTAAAATACAAAAACATCACCTTCATATCCTTCAGGTATTAGATATATATCATTTGTCTTTCTTTCTTCACTTATCGCTAAAGTAATGATTATTCCTAATCCAATTGCAACCCCTAAACTAACAATCACCTTAACCCATTTTGATAAACGCCTATTCTTACGTAACGATGAATAGACTACAAAAGAACTTACACTGAGTATAATCAACACAGGAGTTACATAAATCACACCGTAAATAGTACTTTCACCTATTGAAGGATAATATACATCTGGATCTCTATCTAAATATGGATTATAGGCCATTATTGATCCAATAATAGAGATAATGAAAGATAAAATCACTGCTGCTAATATCACTTTTAAAAATTCACAACTAAATCAGCTTCCCCTAATAACCTGTAATAAAAACAACTCAATTTTAACAAACTAAGATTTGGAAGAATACCCCCCTACTGATTATAATATTAAATAAAAAAAGAGGAATCCGTTTAGAGTCCTCCAATTGATTTATTCAATTTTGCTTAACTGACAGTTTGTGTAAACTCTACAAAAAGTCTTAATGAACTAAAGGGTGCGTTAGCTTAAGATTGGAGCTGTCTTTAAGGCAGCTTTTTCTTGTGGCACTAAAGGCGCAGATTAGTTCTATAAGGGGCAACGTCAGGAAAATGCGGATTTACAACGATAAGGAAGTCTCGAACATTAAAAAAGCGATTTACAGTTTCTTAAGAAATCGCCTTTTTATTTGTTTTACTAAGCTACCCGTTCGTGAAAATTTTTTTTGTTTTCGAACTTTTTTGATATTTACTCCTTTCGTAATTTCAATAATTTAAATTGATAAGAAAGGTATGGTAGGCCGGGGAAGATAAGAATGATAAGGAAAATTATCCCTAATACTCGAAAAAAGTTCCCAATACTTTCAGATACCCATCCCCAATTACTAAAGACACTAAGCAACCAAAATATAACGGTAGAAATGAAGAATGGAAGAGAAGCTTTCCCCATTTGATTCTTTTCTCGTTCATATTTTTCAACAGTAGTGGGTCTGTCTGTATAGATTGGCTTGGTTCCTGTAGGGGCACTAAATATATGAATTTCATTACCTACAGAACATACATGTGACCATCCAGCAACTTCAAAGAAGGCTAAATATTCATCATCTACTTCTTTTTGATAATCCAGTGAATACTCAATGTTCTTACGTTCCCCTTTTCTTAGCTTGTACCCTAGCCCTGCAAAATTTTCTAAATCCCATCCCTCTTTTGCATATTCGGCAAGCTTTTTCATCTCTTTTTCTTCAAAAAAAGCTAAACCACCACTAGGAATATATTTAACCTTATTCATGATAACTGCTCCCCTCTTCGTTTAAATACTTCTTCTGCATGTAATACCATTTCCCGTCTTCGCTTTACTTCTTTTTTCAAAAGTTCAATGCCCTTTTCTGTTGCAATATAGGTTTTTCTTTTCTGATCATGATCATCAAACAGTTGAATTAATTCAGCAGCTAACAGTTTCTTGATTGTTGTATACATAGAGGCAGGTCCAATTGAAAATCGCTGATCAGTCATTTCTTCAATAGTTTGCATAATGAGGTAACCATGCTTCGCATCAACTAAAGACAATAAAATATAGTAAGCTGTGTCCGTCAGTTCACCTATTTCTAATGAGACATTTCTCCCCATGATCTTCCTCCTTTTTATATCATTAAACGATATATCATTAAATATAATATATCGTTTAATGATATAAAATTCAATGGGTTATCGCAGATTATTAAAACTATGGGAGTTAAGATTTTATTTTTGTTTTTTGATTATATAAATGTTTGGTTCTATAAAAGCATAGTTAAAAGAATATAAAAAGTTATTCGATTATAGGGCGCGATTCTTTAATAAGAATCGATTTTCTTAATGAACTAACGGGTGCGTTAGCTGAAGATCGAAGCTGACTTTAAAGGCAGCTTTTTCTTTTGGAACTAATGGGTCAGTTTATCTCAAGAAGGATTCCACAAACTTAAGGAGAATTTTTCACATATACTTTTAGATGATTTGGAGAGGAAGGGTAAACATGAGTTTTTATTTTAAAGAATGTGAACAAAGTGACGTTAGAAACTTACTCCGGGAATATGTAATTGCATTAAGTTCTCCTATTGATTCCTTCTTAGAGGATCAAATTTTTAATTCCGCATTTTATACTATCAGTTACAATTCTGAAGTTGCAGGTTATTATTCCGTTCACAGTAATCACTGCCTTACACAATTTTATTTAGACTTATCATATTTTAATGAAGCCCAAGAGATTTTTAAAAATGTTCTGAGCAATCATTCAATCCAATCTGTACTTGTTCCAACATGCGACGAACTTTTTTTAAGTTTGGTATTAGATCATGATTATAAAATCGAAAAACAAGCTTACTTTTTTCAAGATAACAAAGTGGAAATTCCAAAAGAAAAATTATATAAAGGTGGGGATTTCAGAGCTGCCGTTCCTAATGATGCTATAAAAATAACCCAGGTATGTCAGGACTTCATTGATAAAGTGGAGGAACGTATTAAAAATAGAGAAATATTTACCTTCACTAAAGGAAATATACTACTTGGAATAGGGATTGTAGAACGAAGTAAGTTACTCGACAGATATGCAAGTATCGGCATTTTTACAAATGAACAGTTCAGAAAACAAGGAATAGGTAGAACGATAATACATCACTTGAAGGAATGGTGTTATGACAATAATCTAAATCCGATTTGTGGGTGCTGGTATTATAATATTCCGTCTAAACAAACTTTAGAAAGTGCTGGTATGGTCTCTAAAACAAGATTATTGAATATCAAAGTCCTCTAAGTTATTGATTGTAGTGGTTAGGTTGTTGATCTCAGGAAGAAAAAGGAGAAAATATCGTATTAACTATAAATGATTCTGTCTTAAATATCTAAGCACAGAACTATATAAATAGAATAACATTCGTCGAAATCATTAAGCAATTATCTCCTTTAGATGCTAAAAATTCAGAAACAAAATCAATCGCTCCACCATGACCTTTTGTATATGTTGGGGCTTTCATGTTCATCAGCTCTTCCAGATCCCTGCGACTAAACGTCTCTGGCTTCTTAACAGGTTTCTTCTTCTCATCACGGTTCATTGTTCTCACCCCAATAAAAAAAGCACCCAAATTAATGGATGCCCCCTCCTTTTATTCACTACTCTTGACGTTTTTTATTAAATCATCTCTAAATGACTTTGCATCTCTTTCAAAAACTTTTTCAAAGCTTTTTTCATACTCTTCGTAGGTTATCTGACCTTTTTCAATCAGTAATTCTACTATAGCTTTAACCCTTACTCTATTCGACACTAATTCATTCGTCATATTGGACAATAAAATACCGATTTTCTCATAATCATCATTCATTTTGTCATCCCCTTCGTTTAACCAATACGACAAAAGGAGAAGTTTTCCTGCAAATAATAAGCACTTAAATGTATGAGTGCTCTATTTTAATTAAATTCATAGCGATTATCATATGTTCTTTCTAATTTGCTCAAAACGCAGTATTCCTTTTTTAAAGTTTGCAACTGATTCTCCAACTCTGAATTTATGCCGTTTGCCATTTTCTCTATAATTTCTTTTTGGACTTTTTTATTGTCAAACAACTTTTTTAGCACTTTCGCATGTTCATCAAATATATCCACCTTTTCTCCCCCTTAGTTTTCATACTATTTATATTCAACTAAAAGGCAAGGATTCCTAATTGTTTGTTCTCTCTAAAATAGGTACAAGACATTACAATCACTTTATTTGTTGTAGATCATGTATTTCTGAATGCCTAGTTTACAAGGAACATAAAAAACGCCTACCCGATGGATAGACGGTTATGATATATATTCAACAAAAGAGGGAATACGTAGCAAACATCTTTGAATGAATCATTGACCAGCGCATATTTAACTCGTGTGAAAGAGTCCGCAATCAATAAATCTTCGGTATCCGACTGGATAACCAAACACTCATTGTCATAGATCAGCTTATGGACCAAAATCTGCCAAAATCGGCTGGCTGACATGTTCGGATTCGGTCTGACATTTAATCGGTAATACATTTCGTCCTTCACAATCTTTTTGTCCTTCTTCACATAAAATTCTGATTGGCTGATGGTGCGGCCAATCATATTGATACAGGTCTGTATTGCCAATTGCTTCATGTAAATTTTTTTGGAAGTTTCTTCGATTAAATCAAAATCAATCATGAATTCCAGTTCCTTATTTCTGCTTTTTATCAGATCTAGAAATCCCAAAATCTCACCTCCTTATCTCGCAATTTAATCGGACTGTTGCATAGTATAATATTTACACAAACTATAATTATTGTTAAAATTCGGTAGATACCGATTTTTATAATTTAATTCATAAAGGGGCAAGTGTAGTGCAAAAAACCTTAGGGCTTATATCTATTCTAATTCCAACAGTTTTAACTATATTAATTATTAACTTTTTATTTGATATCGTATCCTTGAAAATTCAAGGGATGCCGCTCGTATTTCCGTTTTTAGTATGCCCAATAGGAGCGATCATTGGTTTTGTAGGATATAAAATGAATCGTAATAAACTTCCGTTAGTTGGACTAGTTTTTAACATTATTTTATTCGTATTCCCAATCTTATATAACATCGTCGTTATTCTTACACAAGGTGCATAACCTGTAGCGCAAAGGGGTTGGATTATTCCAATCCTTTTTATTTATACTTATCTGTTTTATTAGATAAAACACACAGTTTGTGTCTACTCTTAAAAATCTATATCATCCAAGAAAAAGTCCATCTCTTCTTCCAATACATCATCCGCTTTGAACAAGGCATGAATAAATGCCTGGAAGCCATCTGTTTTCCTTCTGAATTCATCCTTTTTCAGATACTCCTTGTTTCCATCCTTTTTAATGTGAACATAGACATTATTCGTATACCAGCGCATTAACGGATTGTCACCAAAAATAATATTGTGGTTTGCAAATGCTGTTTCCACTCTTGGAGCGAGCAATGAATGAATTGCCTTAGGATTGCGAATAAATTCTAGTTCGAACCACTCAGTTGCTAGAGCTGTTTTAACTAAATTCATCCGAAAGGTATGTTCTACATAACCCAGAAGTTTACGTTACCACATATCGTTTACTCAATTTGTTCAGATTTTCGCAATTTGCATTAATCCATATTCCAGAAAGGAACGTTGACAGAACTGGTTGCTGTTGACCTAGCTCCTTTGGATGTATTGCACTTTTCACAAAGTAACTGAAAATTTGAAGCATCATTGCTGCCGAAAAGCTTCAAGGGAACAATATGGTCAATATGAATTGTGTTTTGAGGTCTAATTAACTTTGTAAGATCACAACGACATTCTGGCTTTGAGCAAGTTCCTTTGTCCCTGTGAAAGACAGCGTCCGTCAGCCATTTGGGGAATCTTTGTCTCTTAATACGGTTCTTTTCCGTCACATAGTCTGGGTGAGATGTTTTTATATCGTCAATGTAGTCCTCAATAAAATCAGCAAGCTCCAAATGAAAATCATGTAAAAACTTTCTATCTAGGAAAATAACTTGAAACGCTGAATGAATAATCAATTCGTCAAACTCACCATTATTTTCGTCAACAAACTTCTCCCACATTTCAACTATTTCATTGCAACTACAATCATTTTCATGCCATTCGTCGGAACAGTTATCAAAGTCTGGTATCGGAAGGTCTGGTTTCAAGTTTACCTGATCCAGTGTTCGAGAGATAAAGTTAAAAAGATATTCTTTTTCGTGAACATTGCCTTTTATTTTAGAAATTTCTTCAGAAATATCTTGGAAGTATGCCAAATACCCATGAACTGCCGTTGTTTTATTTGGTTTGACAATAACGTCAATTAATTCTTCTCTGAAAGTTTCAAAAGCGTTTCGTCCAGCTTCATATAAATAATTGATAGCCAATCCAGCCAAACCAATACCAGAACTTAATGCTAAATGTTCGTCTTTTGGTGATGCCATTTATTTCCCTCCTTTCATTTTCTTATTATAACGCTCTACATTTTTTCTTTGTCCTGCTCAAATAACGCACCCGTTAGTTGTATAAGGGGTAGCGTCAGGAAAATGCGGATTTACAACGATAAGGAAATTACCATATTAAAAAGCCGAATTTCTCAACATTTATATTTGAGAAATTCGGCTTTTTTCGTTGCTCCGTTAAAGCGCCCTTTTATTGAATAAGAATTTTCTTCAAATCGAGACGGATTGGCATATAACGTTTTCGCATTCCGAACCCTGCGAGCCTTAGAACGAAGTTCTTAGGCTCGCAGGGTTGTCGTCTGAATCTGCTTCCCTGCTTCTTCTCCTGGCGACCAAGGGGCTCGGAGAGTCCCGCAGCGTGAATGCTGTGTTATATGACGTACCCGACTTCTTCGAGTTACTTTCACACTGCTTTTCTGTTTCAATTTTTACTTCAGTAATGTATATTTCAGTAAAGGCTTTTTATAAAACGTCACTTACTTATTTGTTACCGAGTTGTTCCGCCAAACCGATTAGAAGTCCTTCGGTTCCACGAATGTAGCAGAGCCGATACGAGTCCTCGTACTGAACCACTTCGCCAACGAGCTGAGCACCATACTTAGTGAGTCTGGATACCATTTCGTCAATGTCTTCAACGGTGAACATGACGCGTAGATAACCGAGGGCATTTACAGGAGCAGTCCGGTGATCTGATATAGTAGGTGGGGTGAGAAATCGCGAAAGTTCAAGTCGGCTGTGGCCATCTGGGGTAACCATCATAGCAATCTCTACGCACTGAGAACCCAATCCGGTTACGCGACCAGCCCATTCACCTTCGACAGTGGCTCGCCCTTCGAGCTTCAAGCCAATCTCCTCGAAGAAAGAGATTGCGTCATCAAGGGATTCTACAACGATGCCGACATTGTCCATTCTTAGTAATTTGTTTTTTTCCATAGTTTTATCTCCTTATGTGTAAAAATTTATTATCTGATCATCTTCATAATTATTCTATTAAAAAGTTACAAATTCCTTCCAAAAAAAAACACCTTGTCACAGTTCATGATAACAAAGAAAAGTCACAGTATAGGAAAATGTGAAATTAGGTTTTCGGTATGTCATATAACATCTTGTTAACGAACAACACTTCGTAAACCCTCTACTATTGGAATATTCGCGAACCTTATTTCGTAATACCTTTTTTGTATTTTTCATAAGTTAAGTTTACCATAACCTTCTTTCACTAACCTGCCCCTTTAGATTAAGAAAAAGCTGCCCTAAGGCAGCTCCGATTTCAGCTAACGTTAAATTGAATACAAGCTTAAAATCCCAATTATCATAGCGATTATAAGAATTGATACTAAACCAATAAGTATTTTCATCCAAGTTTTCATATAATCACCTACTTGTTGGGTTTTGTGACATAAAAAAGACGGTTTTACCGTCTAATAGATTGCACTAGTTTTCTTAGTAAAAACAAAACTAATATTGCGAAAAGAGAAGATAGAATTAATCCTGGAATATTTATAGTAGTTAACAAATTCACACCGCCAAATTATATAATTAACTAAATTTTAGGTGTTATTACAAAAGTAGTCAATAATCAAGGTTCGAATAAGCTACGCTTCTAGAACTTACCTGCCCCTTTAGTTCCATAAGAAAAGAGCTGCCTTAAAGACAGCTCCAATCTTCAGCTAACGCACCCGTTAGTTAATTAAGAAAAAGGTTGCTTCAACAACCTCCCTTATTGAAGTATTTAATCCATCAATCTATAAAACAAAAAAGGTTAGCTCATAGCTAATCTTTTTTGTTCTTAATGATAAATTCCCCTAATTTCCCCAATAAATGTAATGTGTAAATAATCATTAAGGCTCTGGCTACTACAAAACCATCTATAGCTAAGTCATATCCGCCTCGTAATAAGGCTGAATCCGAAAACCAAAAATAAATTGATATTGCCAGAGGTATTAAGAGAAAAATCAAAGCTAGTTGAGTTTTTTTATCCATAAGATCCCGCCTTATTATATGTATTTTACAAATAATAGCATTATTTCTTGAAAGAAAAAACTAAAAAGTGGAAATGATTCACTACTTAAATGGCTCTGTAAGGCATTTAAGTAAGAGGTAATATAAATACGTCAGAGGATATAATTCCGTCCACCAATGCACATCGTTTTTGGCATTTTACGATAGGTCTTATAATAGC
Organism: Peribacillus sp. NPDC055009; assembly: GCF_053608705.1. NCBI lineage: Bacteria > Bacillati > Bacillota > Bacilli > Caryophanales > Bacillaceae > Peribacillus > Peribacillus sp. NPDC055009. Next base: position 61,657 of record NZ_JBSGVZ010000024.1, read on the forward strand.
ACTCCTTATGGAAAGTTCCATAAGGAAAAGCTGCCTTAAAGACAGCTCCGATCTTCAGCTAACGCACCCGTTAGTTCTATAAGACTTATCGCAGAGTTGACACAGACTGTGAATAAAAACATTTAAAGAAAACAGGAGAATCAACTGCCATTTTTGAATATAATCTTTGAACTAAAATAAGTAGGGAGACGGTGTAGTGAGCGATATAGACAAACGAAACAGATTAAGTGAAGAACCATTTACTTATCGAATAACGAAAAAAGAAACAGTAGTAATCAATTACAAAGGTAAACAAATTAAATTTTTAAAGGATAGGGAGGCTCTGCGTCTTATAGAAAGAATCAATGAAGTTGAAAATAATATAACAGAACTACAGTTATTGTTAGCTAAAATTACGGGTAACTTTAAACGGGGTAACGAGAAGTTGGGTAAAAATAAATAAACTAAGCCTTCGTAGTTCGAGTACACAACGCTTATGGAACTAACCTGCCCCCGATAGTTGCATAAGAAAAAAAGCTGCCTTAAAGACAGCTCTGATCTTCTACTAAGCACCCGTTAGTTCAACAAGGGACCAACCAACATATGTTTTCGCACCTGCATTTATTTTCGAAATTGGAACAAAAAAGCCAAGATCAAGATATGTTGACTTGTACAGTTAATATTTTTGTGTTCTTTGCAAATTGTGATCATAATAACAAAAAATTAATCATCATCCTCAGGATAAGTATGTTTGCTATTAATTAGTGTCTGTAAATCTCCTCTATAGATTGAATCTTTCAATTCCTGTATCCTAAACGGAATCAAAGGCGAAAGATAGGGAACACCTAAAGATTTAAGGCTTACCATATAAATTATTTGAATTGTTGCAGCGATGATTAATCCGTTAAATCCAAAAAAATTAGCAGTAATCAAAAAAAGCAGTCTCAAAGTGCTTTCAGCAGCAAGCATTCCTCTATTAGCGAGTAGAAAACTAGAAATAGTTGTTATACCTACTATTATGAGACTAAGTGGATGAATTAGTTTTGCCGTAACAGCTGTTTCGCCTACTACAATTGTTCCGATTAAGGAAAGCAAAATCACTGAAGTTTTTGGAATACGATATGAAGCATCTAATAATATTCTTATGATAAATAAAAGAAGTGCAATTTCCCAAAAGGTTGGTAATAACTCATTTTTAGATATAAGTGCCTTTGAAATTTTGCTAGTTAAATCTTCTTTATGAAAATTTGCTATCGCAATATAAACACCAGGTAAGTATACAGCTAAGAAAAAGCAAATCATTCTTATTATTCGATTTGAAAACCGCCCCATTTTTAAGTGATATTCATCTGGTGCCTGTAATAAATCCATAAAAAGTGTGGGTGTAATGATAGCAGTAGGGAAACCATCTACTATTATTATTACTTTTCCTTCATATAATGAGGATACAACTCCATCAATTCGTCCTGAAGTTCTTGCTAAATTGAAAATTGATCTTGGTTTTCCTTCCAATACATCTTCCACAACTTTTGAATTTAGTACATACTTTATTTTTAGACTTTTTAGCCTCTTTCGTACTTCTATTAAAATTCCTTTATCAACAATACCTTCTATAAATAATATTGAAACTGCTGTTTTGGAGATTGTCCCAAATTCCATTGCTTCTACACAGAAATCGGGAGTTTTTATTGTATTTCTTAACAAATTAATATTTGTTTTCATTTGTTCTGTTAGCCCAATAGCTGGTCCCATTGGTGACCGTTCTCCTAGTGATTCTTCAAGGCTTCTTTCCTTCCAATTGGCTGATGGTATGATAATTCCTTTTCTATAGCCATTAATCAATATAATGGTATTTCCTTGTACGATAGCTTCTATTAACTCTTTGTACTGAGTCGAGTTTTTCACATCAGCTGTTTCAATCATTCTCTCGATAATTTGATCAATAAGTGATTCATTAAACTTTACAGTCTTGAACGGCTCTAATAATGGTTTGACAACATATTCCTGTATGCGGTCTGTATCAATAATTCCATCCAAATAGATAATATTGATTTCAAAAGAACCTTTGAAGCCTGTTTTTATTTTTCTAACAATAAGGTCAGATGTATGATGAAATGTATTCTTTATATTGCTAATATTTTCTTGAGAACATTCCTGCAATTCTTTTTTAATCATTCTATTTCACCCTTAAAGTGTATTCACTTTAGTTTGAGGAAATATCTAAAATTTTATCCGTATTCAACTATCCTGCCCCGTAAGTTCCATAAGAAAAAGCTGCCTTAAAGACAGCTCCGTTCTACAGCTAACGCACCCGTTAGTTGATTAAGGATATTTTATTTTTTTAACTGTTTATTTAAAAATTCAAGACATACTCTTTGAGATTTTTCCCTTTTTATAATTCTTTTTACACGCATTGTACTTTGTAAATACTGCCTAACATTTCTATTTACAAAAAACAATCGATGATATTTTTCATCTTCGTATATACCTTTAAACCAAGTATGATTCTTCTTCTTAGCTTAATGGTGATGGGATTACAACAGAATTTAGCGGATAACATGCGTTAATCATGAAAGTCACCACGCCCGACTTCTATTGATTTTTTTCCTTTACTAAATGTTCTATTATCGCTTGACAAGCATTTGTCTCCTTTGAACTAGGAGACAGATAAGAAGATAATTTTACAATCACTGTATCAGCTTTTGGTGCAATGCATATTCGCTGATCAAACTTCCCACGGGCTGAATATCCACCGAATTGATCATGGCTAACCCACCATTTATTATGATAAGAGAATCCTGATAGATGACTGTGATTACTTTCCGCAAGATATTTTCGGTTACCACCTTTTTTAATTTCCCTTATAATATGTTCCGGAATAATTTGTTGGCCATTATAGTAACCATCGTTAAACATCATTTCACCAAATCGTGCCAAATCACGCAACGTAGCCCGCATACCGCCGCTGGCCATATCTGTACCAATTAGATCCAGTTGCATTAATGCGTTTTCTTCTGCCCCAAGTTTAGACCATATTATTTCTTGGATTAATTCTGCTATGTTTTTCCCTGTCAAGCGTTTGACAATCCATCCCAATGTTTCTGTTTGTCCGTTTTCATAATAAAATGCAGTACCAGGTATTTTATCTTTTTTGCTCGACAACATAAAATCATAAAGATTTTCTGGTCCATTGTAGTTTTCTGGTTTTGGCATTGAACCTGTTGCAATAAAAATGGGTGTCCCCCGACCTATTCCAAATGGCGTGTCGGCTTTCAGATATTTCACAGGAACTTGCATATCAAGCAATTGCTGAACTGTTCCATCACCAAGTCCTGTTCCTTCTAACTCAGGAATATAGAAGGAAGACTTTTTATTAATATCTAATAATCCTTCATCAGCAAGAACACTAACTATCAAGCCTACAAAAGATTTTGTAGCAGAGTTCAGTGCATGAGTCTCATAAGATCTATATCCATTAAAATACTTCTCATACACAACTTTTCCTTTATGCATCACTAAAAAAGCATCTGTGTCAGTTCTCTCAAGATAGGCTAAAACACTTTCACCATTCTTATCGTTTATTTTTTCTAGATCTAATTGGTCTTTTGCATATGATAATTGGGTAGGCTTTTGGTTTCCTCTCCATATAATACGACTGGGGCTCAGTTCACCACTATGACAATAGCGTTGCAAATTTTTTTGTGAAGTAAACCAATTATCCTTCGTAACAATATCTTCTTTAAACGGCGGAAAAATCTTCATTTCATTCTTTGTAATAGACTGCATTACAATCCCTCCTATTTTTTATTTTAGTTAAAAAGCTCTTTATTTATTTGCATATTTTTTTCCGGATATTTTAGATAGACCCAAAATGCACATGCTATCAAAATCCCTATAATACTAATGCTGAAAAACATCCATCTCCACCCAAGGGAAACACCAATACCCCCTATTGTGATTGAACCCAGCGCACCACCAAACGTTTGTTCAGAAAGAAAGAACTTGCTCTACCCCTTTAAGAAAATACTTATTATAAAGCCTGATTAAAAGAGTTAAACTGTAGGTCTTTTAATCGGAATAATAGCTACTTTCATCGCCTTCCCTTAAACTTTCTTCATTCTAGATTTGTACTATATTCTGGATACTTTACTCCTTTCATGGAGTCGAAAACGCTTACACCTGTTTTTTTAAGTGATTGCAACAATTATTCTATTTATAGC
>NZ_JBSGVZ010000025.1:0-62472 GCF_053608705.1 Peribacillus sp. NPDC055009
GTTTGACTTGCTCATTTGCTTTTTTGATAGTGTGTGCTCACTTAAAATTTAACGTTGGCGCTTTGTTTTGTTCAGTTTTCAAAGAGCAATTTGTTCGCCGTATCTCTTAGCGACTTTAATATCTTAACATCTTATTACTACTTCGTCAATAACTTTTTTAAAAAAGTTTTTTCATTCTTTTTCAAAAGCTTTTACGTTGCAGCAACTTTTATAATATACCAGCGTATAAATCAATAGTCAATAGATTTTTTGAATATAATTCACTTTTGAATCTCATGACTGATTCCACTTGGACAAATTCTTTTTCCCCCTCATATAGATTAGGCATTCCTCCTCGGTGCTCACCCTTTTAAACAGTCTGAAAAGGATGTTATATTTCTCGTTTATAGCCCTTTTGACCAAGTGATCGATTCTGTCATCCTGCAGATCGAATAGTATTTCATCCATCTCTCTTTTTAAAAGGTACTCCAATTCCATCTTTTCCTTGTCATTAATCAATAAACCGAGCATGGTTCACACCTCCATCAGACAGCATTCCCCATTGCCAGCATTTTTATGAATTTTCAACTGACTTTTTTGCATAACAATAATCCTCGCGCATAAATTTGAAGACAAGAGTACTTTGGACAAGGGGATGGATTAATGAAATTTTTCATGGTGCTTCAAGCCAAGAAGATCAAATATTATTCGTTAATATTACTTACGGCACTTTTTACCGCTTGGTTCCTTTTTGTACAAAACATTCTTCATGCTCCCGTTTTTTCAACAGATGATGGGCCGAAAGCTGTTTATAAAGGGGAAAAGAATGTTGCGATCACGTTCAATATCGGCTGGGGTGATGAGAAAGCCGCTCCGATAATAGAAACATTAAAAAGGGAAGAGATTAAATCCGCCACATTTTTCCTCTCGGGATCCTGGGCTGAACGTCATCCGGACATAGTAGCGGAAATTGTGAAAGAAGGATATGAAATCGGCATCCTTGGTTACGATTATAAGGATTATTCCGAAATGGAAGATCAGGAAATCATCCGGGATATTTCTAAAGCCCAGGAAGCATTTAAAAAACTTAATATAAAGAATATAGAACTTTTACGCGCTCCCACCGGACACTTTGATAAACGCCTCTTAAAGATCAGCGAGAAATTCGGATACACCGTTGTCCATTGGAGCATCGATTCAAAGGATTGGACCAATCCGGGTGTGGACCGGATCGTACAGAACATCACCAAGGCCCAAAAGGGTGATATCATCTTATTACATGCTTCAGACTCAGCAAAACAAACGAATAAGGCTTTACCGGAGTTAATAAGTGAACTTCGAACAAAAAATTTAAACTTCGTTAACGTTTCAGAGATGATTTCCAATTCATCAGCAAGCAGTGAGGAAATTCGCTGACTGAAAAAACTGCGTACTAATGGTCTCCTTGAACCTTTAGTACGCAGTTTTTATGTTTTGACTTCCTCAAGTATGGCCCGGCATACATATAGGTTATCTGCCTTCACCAAGTTCACCGGCTTTCATCTTTCCATTTGCCGGAGTTTGCTTACGCCCTCTTTTACTGGCCAATTCCTTTTGTGAAATTTCAATCAATTTGCTCAGGACCAATAATTGATAAGCATTGCAGACCAGCAATGGAAACAGCATGAAGTAAAGCCAGCTTTCATCATTGGCACTTAGGACAGGTATCCACTCCAACACCGTGAACACGACCATGAAAAACAAAGCCGGGATGAATGACTGTTTATTCGTTTGTTTCATTTTGAAATAAGCTGTAACAAGCCCCGAGGCCAATACAACCAATGCTAACACGATGTAGGAACTGATCCCCTCGCCTGAACCAAAGCTAAGGTATCGCAGGTAAACAAGATCGAAAACAACAAAAAGAATGAGTACAAGTTGAACGGCATTCCATAAGGAAGCGCTTTTAAATATTCCGAGACCAAAACGATGTATCGTTAAATAGGCAAAAAAGCCAGCTTGGCTTATGACACTGAAAATTAATCCAACACCGAATAACCAAATAAAAGTTGATAGGATGGCACTGACATCAAAAGAAGAGAAATAAGGCTTAAACTCATTCCACCGGGCCAAGAAACCTACAACTCCGCCCGTTACACCACCTATAAGCAATGTTGTTAAAAACAATTTAACTAAATTACGGCTGTTCATTGTTTTCCTCCATACATTTCTATTTCATTTCCTTAATTGTACCAACCAAATTTGGAAAAATCCACTTATTCCACCAAGGAATAATATCGCCGATTGGAACCATATTAACAGTAAGAAGGATGAAAGGGGCCCTGCGTATGAGAGTGGGAGTTGCTTTGCTTTTCACGTCATTCTTACTCGTTTGTTCCGGTTGTGCTCAAAATGGAGCAGGCGCAGAAAAAATGGAGTATGAAGAGACAAAGAAGATGGTCGTAGATATCTTGAAAACAGATGATGGAAAAAAAGCCATCCAGGATATCATTACTGACGATAAAACGAAAGCTGAACTTATTATGGATTCGGATGACATTAAGAAATCCATTGAAGATATGGTCACTTCAGATAAAGGGAAGGAATTTTGGAAAAAGACATTTAATGATCCCGAATTCGCTTCCGCGTATGCTAAAGCATTAGAAGACGAACATAAAAAGGTATTGAAGGACTTAACTGCCGATCCTCAGTATCGTGGAATGCTCATGGAAATAATGAAAGAACCGGATATGGAAAAAGAAATGAATAAGTTATTAAAAACCAAGGAGATGCGGTCGGTCTACAAAGAGCTGATCATCGAAACCATGGAGAGTCCTCTCGTCCAGGCTAAAATGCAAGAGAAATTGGATAAAGCAGCCACTAAAGCGGCTGAGAAGGAGAAAAAGTAAAAAGAATGAAATAAGGCTGATTCCAATCGGAATCAGCCTTATTTTCATTGTAGTTTTTCAATGACTTTCTTAGCAATATCTTCGTAAATCCTGCCGAGCCTATGGTCCGCTGCGTAAATGGATGGAGCAAAGTCCTCTTCGTTCCAATCCGGCTGTTGCAGGGGAAGTTGACCTAAAACTTCTGTACGAAGCTCTTCTGCAAGCTTCTCTCCGCCGCCTTTTCCGAAGACATATTCTTTTTCACCCGTCGTTTTACTTTCGAAGAATGACATGTTCTCTATGACACCAATGACTTCGTGTTCTGTCTTGATGGCCATGGCACCAGCTCTTGCAGCAACGAAGGCTGCAGTCGGATGCGGTGTCGTAACGATGATTTCTTTACATGATGGGAGCATCGTATGAACGTCCAAAGCAACATCGCCTGTACCCGGCGGTAAGTCAAGGACCAAATAGTCCAAATCTCCCCATTCCACTTCATTAAAGAAACTGTTGAGCATTTTCCCCAGCATTGGCCCTCTCCATATGATCGGCGCGTTATCCTCTACAAAAAAGCCCATTGAGATAACTTGAACGCCAAACCGTTCTACAGGAATGATTTTTTCCCCGCGAACAACCGGTCTTTTTGTTATCCCCATCATATCAGGTACGCTGAATCCATAAATATCGGCATCAACCAGTCCGACCTTTTTACCTAAACGAGCAAGTGAAGTGGCGAAATTCACTGAAATCGTAGATTTTCCCACTCCGCCTTTACCGCTGGCGATCGCGATGAATTGTGTCTTGCTGTTAGGGCCAAGCAAGCCTTGGTCCGCTTCATCCTGAGGAATGCTTTCACGGTGCTTGGCTAACTCCTCTTCAGAAAGCTCCGCGAAACGGATGCCTACCGATTCCGCTCCGTTCGTTTTCAGTAAGTCCACAACTTCCGATTGCATTTGCATTTGCTCGGCGGTCCCCGTTTTCGCAATCGCAAGTTTAACGCTTACATGATTCTTTTCAGGTTTTATTTTGATTTCTATAATTCCATTTGTCTCTTCAAGGTTTTTATGTAGAAAAGGGTCTTTAAGATCCTTTAATAAATTCAGTACTTTCTCTTCTGTTAGCAAGTCGAGCACCCCTTTGAATTTTATTTTCCCATTTTTCAGTATAACATATTACGGAAAGAAAGATTATTATCTGCCCCGCATGAAAAACCTGATTATTTTCCCATAATAAAGAGGCCTTGTACCTTACAAGACCCAGACATCACTTTTCTTCTGATAGTTTTCCCTCTGTAAAGTACCGTAAAATCCCCATATAAATCGAGCTGGCAACCTTTTCTTGATACTTATCACTGACAAGGCGTTCCCTTTCCTCGGTATTGGAAAGAAAGCCAATTTCCACAAGCGCTCCCGGCTTCTTAGCATAATTCATCAAATACACATGATTAATCGTTTTTGCATCACGCTTTGTATTTTCCAGGTTCCTGATGATTTCAGTCTGAATGAATTTTGCCACCTGTTCATTTTCTTCAAACCTGCTTGTATAAAAGGTCTGGGCACCTTTCGATGACGCTGATGGAAAAGAGTTCAAATGAATGCTTAAGAATAAGTCCGCTTCCGAATCATTGATCATTTCAACCCGATTCCGTAAGTCCTCCTGTTTTCGCTGGCGGATCCCCTTTGTATTTCCCTGTGCCAAATCCTCATCTTTCTCACGGGTCATGATGACAAGGGCACCCTGTTCCTGCAAATAGTCCCTGACCTTTAATGAAACGGAAAGGGCAATTTCCTTTTCCATAATCTCTTGTACATTTGCCCCGCCGTCCATTCCTCCGTGACCTGCATCCAGAATGATGACCTTACCTGCCAACGGAAGGTTCCAGGAGTCCCAAGAATCATCTTCAACAAATTTAAAAGTTACAATTAAAAAAAGGACAAACAATCCCATAGCGATTCCTGTATATTTCAGCTTTCTGCGCATGACCGTTCCCCTTCCATGATCTCTCTACTAAAAAGTATGGGACAAACCATGGAAATAGAACAAGGAATGGGAATTTGCCTTCCTAATGCAGTTTCATTTTATATCGTTTTTCACCAGTCTTAAAGCCGTCCAGCCACCAATCCCCTACAAATCCTTCACAGCAATAAAACAAACCCTCATCAAAAGCATTATTCGCCGTAACTTCCCGCCAATACAAAATGAAGTTAAAAAGAGTATCTACCAAAAATTTCTCTTCCTTCCAGCACCTGGACCTAACATCTTCTTCCGACTCACCATAATAGCCAAACTTACTATAGTTGGCTCCTAATAAATAAGCCTCGATGGCAACATCAAAGTAGCCCTCCTCCAAAACATCCATCAAGTCCTGTCCGAAGTAACGCTGAATCCTTCCCTTCATATCCTCGATAGAAAGTTCCCTGAGCAGCCTGCGTTCGAACTTCAATTGCCTTTCCCTTTGCATCTCCTGTAAACCTAATATCACAGCCATAATTCACCTCCGGGGCAATTCCCCATTTCCCAAAATTATTTCCCAAGACATAATTTAGTTTTAGCCTTCTATTTTGAACCATTCATTTATTCCATTGGCAAAAAATAATAAGGATAGGTTTGGCAAGTAATTTAATAATGCGTATCGATATGCAAAATGCTATCTTCCATGGTCAAAGGGCAAACTGAACATTTCGGATGATGTTTAATGGCAGAAAACTCGGAACTATCACCCATAACTCGCCACTCAGGCCGCTACCCGAGGCTGACCTTGCCGACTTGGGTCGCTCACTGCGTGTATCTCTTTGAACCTTGATCAATACTATTTGAGATCTATTAAGATAAAAGGACATCCATGGTAAACGGATGTCCTTTGATATAACTTTTAAACTGTCCTAAATTCAATCGGTGGCGCCTACACAATGTTTTGAAATGGTTTCCCATGTTTTACTTTATATCTGTCCAGCTCTTTTCTTTAATCTACCAGCAAGCGGCACTACAATTATACCGGCTATTACGACCTGCATCACGTTTCCGGGGATGGAGCCAAATGGCTGTATCCAGTTACCATAAAGAATAACCTCGACAAAATAGTAGCCGACGATTTTTATAACCAATGCAACGGCAACGGCCATAGTGTATACCCATTCTCTTTTGCCCGGTACCTTTTCGGATATAAGGCCGGCTAGAAAGCCCATTGTACCTACGATGACGAATGTAAACGGTGCCCACGCTGCCCAACCAGAGAAAAGGTCGAAGAAGGCCATACCGAAGGCGCCTGCTATCGCTCCTGTTTTTTTGCCATATACCAAGGCTGCTATAAAAAGGGGAACGTTACCAAGATGGATCAGGCCGCCGTTACCCATTATTGGAAGCTTGATGTTGATGAACATTGTCGCTACAAGAGTTAATGCAATGAATAGCGCATTGATGACCAAGGCTTTTGTTTTAGTTGTTTCAATTGGTGAGTATGTTGAATTCATATGAAGTCCTCTTTCTTTTTTAAGTATTATCATACTCCTAAACAGGAACTTAATAAATATGGATTTTACAAAAAATTCTGTATTACATAAATAAACTCAAGTGTAAACAAATGGAACACACCCGTCACCAACGCCGCCGCGGCCTTTTACTTGGATCTGATGCTGAAAATGGGACAAATCTTTTTCCGGACAAAGAACACCCCCAACATCATTGCACCTTGTACATTAAATATATTTGATTGGCAATATAATCTGAACTAAAATGAAGCCCCTTTCTTAACCACCATATTATAATGCCTACCAATGAGGCTGTTTTAATGTCAATGTCAACATATTCAGCAGGTAGATCCTTTTTGGTATTCTTCCTTCTAATTTCTACTAATTGCTTTAACAATGAAAACAACTGGTCCTCAAACTGATTCGTTTTAAATAAAATAAGTAAATAATCCCGATGAATATATAAATAATCAAGCAATTGTGTTAGCTGTTGTTTTTCTGATAAATCTTTTGCATGTATTAAAGCAAAAATTTTATCGGAAAGCTCATTTAAAATCTCATCGGTGATTTGCGTTAGTAAATCTTGAATATCCTGATAATGCAGGTAAAATGTTGTCCGATTTAATCCTGCTTTGTCTGCGATTTTCTTAACCGTTAAATTTGAAATTATGGGGTCCTCGCGTAAGAGAGCAATGACAGCGTCCTTAAACATTTCCCTTGACCGAATTGTACGAGGATCTTCTTTTTTTGGTATAGACATTTTTAACTCCTTTATAGATTTTTCCCTGACTTTCTCAACAGCATATATTTCTATGTCGATTAGTGAACATTTTCAAAAAAACTGTTCATGGTAAGCAACATATTTTTTTGTTACCATCGATTTTATCGACACGGTGTTGAGAATGCAAGTCAAAAATGAAGGGGTTGTCGACAGAAGTGGACATAACGGAAGGAAATAAAAAAGTTTTATTAATTGTATTGATCGCTGGGTGTTTTTTATCAACATTAAATCAGACACTATTAAATGTTGCATTGAGTGGTTTAATGGATGTATTTCATGTAACGGCCGCAACTGTACAATGGCTATCAACAGGATTTATGCTAGTGAATGGTGTGTTAGTGCCGATTACTGCCTTTTTAATGAAACGGTTTACAACAAGGCAGCTATTTATTAGCTCGATGTTCTTTTTGCTCATCGGATCTTTACTTTGTGCATGTGCAGGGAATTTTGGTGTGCTGTTAACGGGAAGAATGATTCAGGCAATTGGTGCCGGGATTATTATGCCTCTAATGATGACAGTTATTTTATATTTATATCCTAGCGAAAAGCGCGGAAGCATTATGGGGACAATTGGCTTTGCGATGATTTTCGCTCCAGCCATAGCCCCTACATTATCTGGTTTTATCATTGAATATGTTTCATGGAGATGGCTATTTATTGGGTTAATGCCATTTATATTAATCGTCATAGTTCTAGCGTTCAAATATTTAATGAATGTTGCCGAGACAACAAAAGCAAAATTGGATATCATAAGTGTCACTTTATCGACGATTGGTTTTGGCTGTGTATTATTTGGATTTAGTAGCGCAGGAAGCAAGGGATGGGATGATCCCGTTGTCATTACTGCAATACTCGTCGGAATGATCGTGTCGACTCTATTCTGTACACGACAAATGAAATCCAGCGATCCATTATTAAATTTATCTGTATTCAATTATAAAATTTTCACTCTCACATCTTTCATCAATGTACTAATTACGATGATCATGTATGCTGATTTAATTCTTTTACCCATTTACTTGCAAAACGGAAGAGGTTTTACAGCATTTGAAGCAGGTTTACTGTTATTACCTGGAGCTGTGATTAATGCCTTCTTATCCCCTGTCACAGGTAAAATGTATGATAAATATGGTGCTAAACCGCTCTTTATTACAGGTTTGGTATTTATCATTGTTTCGATGTGGGGAGTCATAGATATAAACGAATCCACAACCTATAGCTATTTAATGGTTCGTACCATTATATTACGAATTGGCTTGAGCTTTATTACCATGCCATTAAATACAGCAGGGTTGAATGCTTTACCAAGAGAATTGGGTTCCCATGGTTCAGCTGTAAATAATACCATTCGCCAATTGTCAGGTGCTATTGGAACGGCAGTTGTCATCACAGTGTATACAATGCAGGCAACTTCGCATGCCTCTGAGCTATCAATGAAAAATGAAAATATTTCAGCTATTCAACTAAAGGCATTAGCTTCCATCTTTGGCTCAAGTGATGCCTATGTTTTCATGTTAATCTTATCTTTTGTGGCATTAATTTTTGCATGCTTCATGCCGGGAAAGGCCGTAATCAAAAAAAGCCAAGGTGAATCTCATAACTAAAATTATTAAATGGAGTATTGAAAATAAAGCATATCCGGGAGATCCCAGATATGCTTTTTAATATTTCCAGTGACACACTTTTCCGGGCATAAAAAAAGACTCCCAACCGAAATGGTTGAGAGTCTTTGAAACGGTAATAGAATTAACGTTTTGAGAACTGAGGTGCACGACGTGCGCCTTTAAGACCGTATTTTTTACGCTCTTTCATACGTGGGTCACGAGTTAGTAAACCAGCAGTTTTAAGAGATGGACGGTATTCTGGATCAACTTGAAGCAATGCACGAGCGATACCGTGACGGATTGCTCCAGCTTGACCAGTGTATCCACCACCGCTAACGTTTACTAGAACGTCGTAATTTCCAGTAGTTTCTGTTGCAACTAGTGGTTGGTTTACAACTTCACGTAATGCTGCGAAAGGAATATATTCATTGATGTCACGACCGTTAATAACGATGCGACCTTCGCCTGGTACTAAACGTACACGAGCTACTGAGCTCTTACGGCGACCAGTACCATAATATTGAACTTGTGCCAAGATAGTAACCTCCTTAGTAATTATCCGCGTAATTCGTATACTTCTGGTTGTTGAGCAGCGTGTGGGTGCTCAGCTCCAGCGTATACGTGTAATTTTTTGTAGATTTGACGACCAAGAGAATTCTTTGGAAGCATACCTTTGATAGCAAGTTCAAGCATTCTCTCAGGGTAGTTTGTACGCATTTCAAGAGCAGTTCTAGTTTTAAGACCGCCTGGATGCATAGTGTGACGGTAATAAATTTTGTCAGTCAATTTTTTACCAGTCAAGTGGATTTTTTCAACATTGATTAGAATTACATGATCACCAGTGTCAATGTTCGGTGTAAAAGTTGGTTTATGTTTACCACGTAAGATGGATGCTACTTCAGTAGAAAGGCGACCCAAAGTTTTGCCTTCAGCGTCAATCACATACCATTTACGTTCTACTTCATTAGCTTTCGCCATAAATGTCGTACGCATGGTTAACCTCCTAAAAAACTTTTTAATTTTTTATATTTATTTTCAATCACAATAAACTTCCGGGGCTTATCGTGGGATTAAAATACATACCATATTATATTAACTTCTCCCAGATTCATTGTCAAGGGAATGTTACACTAGGATAAGTTGTCTATAAAACACTCTCTGCAACTCCATAAAAAGGTCAGTGTAGCGTCAAACCGCTCCATTACTGAGTTCATCTCGTTTCCCAGTTGTAAAAAAACTGGTATCACTTCGAAAATAATTTTATTTGTAAAAAACTTTCCATAAATATAAGCCTTGGGCTGGTGCTGTTTTCCCTGCAAAACTGCGGTCCTTTTTGGCCAAAATCCCACTCATATCATGGGGTGACATCTTGCCGCTGCCGACATCCAGGAGCGTCCCAACCAAGATACGCACCATGTTATACAAAAAACCTTCGCCAACGAAGCGGAAAACCATGTAACCATCGCTCTCTTCAAAATCCATCACTTGTATCGTTCGAACTTTATCGACCACTTCCGTTTTAGCCGAACAAAAACTTGTAAAGTCATGTGTCCCGATCAAGTAGGAGATTGCTTCCCTCATCGCCTCCCCATCTAATGGGTAGGGATAATGATAAGCGTAATTTCGCTGGAACGGATCCCGCAGTTTAGAGCGGGCTATGATATAACGGTACTCTTTCCCAGTCGTATGGAACCTTGCATGAAAATCGTCAGGCACGATGTCGACTTCCAGAACGATGATATCGGTCGGAAGAAGGGCGCTGAACGCCTTTACCCAATTTTCCGTAGGGAATGTAAGGGGCGATTCAAAGTGAAGTACCTGCCCCTTTGCATGGACCCCTGAATCTGTCCTGCCAGAAGCAGTCACTTTTATAATTGTGCCTTTATGCATTTGGGCCAAGACTGCCTCGAATTCACTTTGTATGGTGCGCTTCTCAGGCTGCACCTGATAACCAGCAAAATCCGTGCCGTCATAAGCGATCACACATTTATATTTTGGCATAGTTCTCTTCCTTATTATGAACGTAATAAAAATAACATGACCGTAAGAACACCGATTGAGACCATCAAAAGACTATCACTCATCTTCCAGTTCAATTGGCGATATTTCGTGCGGCCTTCCCCGCCACGGTATCCTCTTGATTCCATGGCAGTTGCCAATTCCTCAGCCCGTTTGAACGAACTAACAAATAAAGGAACAAGCAGCGGTACAATCGATTTAACCCTGTCCTTTATCGGGCCAGATGAAAAGTCAACGCCCCTTGCAGTTTGAGCCTTCATGATTTTTTCCGTTTCCTCCATTAGCGTTGGAATGAAACGAAGGGCAATGGACATCATCAATGCCAGTTCATGTACAGGCATCTTCCACTTTTTCAAGGGCCCCAACAGCTCTTCCATCCCATCTGTAATGGATATCGGGGATGTCGTCAAAGTTAAAAGTGACGTAACAAGGATTAATAAAGTAAATCTTACTGATATGAAAAAACCTTGAATCAGACCGCCTTCATAGATTTCAAACCAACCGTATTCAAAAAGCAAATCCCCTTCTTTCGTAAAAAATATATGGAGAAGGAATGTAAATACGATCAAGAAAAAGATTGGTTTTAACCCATTGTAAAGATAACGAAGCGGTATTTTGGAAAGAATGATCAATAGGATGGTGAATACAGCAAGCAAACCGTAAGAAACGACATTATTCGCCAAAAAGACGACACAAACAAACAGGAACACGAGGAGCAATTTAGCCCTTGGATCCATCTTGTGAATCAGTGAATTTGCAGGGACATAACGCCCGATAATCATTTTATCCAGCATCAGCGGTTCCCCCGTTTCATGGCTTTATCTATTTCTATCGCTAAATCACCGATATTAAGACATGGGTGATCAAATCGAACACCAAGTTCCTTCTGGAGCTTTAGTTGAAAACGGACCGTATCGGGAACATCCAGGCCAAGCTCCATTAATTGTTCCGGCTCTGAGAAAATTTCCTGGGGGGTTCCTTTTTTGAACACCGTACCCTTATGCATGATAATGATGTCATCCGCGTACTTGGCTGCATCCTCCATGCTATGAGTCACCAGAATCGTTGAAATGCCTCTTGCTTTATGCAGATCATAAAACATATCCATGATTTCTTTGCGTCCTCGCGGATCCAGACCCGCTGTAGGCTCGTCAAGCACCAATACTTCCGGCTCCATGGCAAGGACCCCAGCGATGGCCACCCGTCGCATTTGTCCGCCGGATAAGTCGAATGGAGATTTTTCAAGAACTTCCTCATTCAAACCGACTTGCGCGATGGCTTTCCTGGCCAGTTTCTTCGCATCAATTTCAGAAACGCCAAAGTTCATAGGACCGAAACATATATCCTTTTCAACCGTTTCATCAAATAACTGATGTTCCGGAAACTGAAAAACAATTCCGACCTTTTGTCTTATTGGCCGCAAAGCCTTTTCTTTTCTTCCGGCTTCAATCGTCCGATCCCCAATGAAAACCCGACCCTTCGTCGGTTTTAAAAGAGCATTTAAATGCTGCAGTAGCGTGGATTTCCCGGACCCTGTATGCCCGATGATTGCGGTATAGGTTCCCGGCTCCATTGAAATATTGACATCATGCAGGGCTAGATGTTCAAAAGGAGTATTCACCTGATAGCGGTATTCTACATCATCGAGTGTAATTCGCATAAATCCTTCACCAACTCTTCCTCTGTCAAATGCCCATCAACTACACGAACACCATTTTTTTGTAACTCCTTGGTTAGTTTCACTGAAAAGGGAATATCCAGACCAAGAGCAATCAATTCTTCCTCTAATTCAAAAATATCCTGAGGCGATCCTTCACGATATAGCCGACCTTGGTTCATGACTATCATTCGATCAGCTTTCGCAGCTTCCTCAAGATCATGGGTTATTGATATGACAGTAATATCGTTTTCCTGCTTTAATTCCCTAACTGTTTCAAGCACTTCTTCACGGCCTCTTGGGTCAAGCATGGAGGTTGCTTCATCTAAGATGATTATGTCTGGCTGCAGGGCTATTACACCTGCTATTGCCACTCTTTGCTTTTGACCGCCGGATAGATGGTGCGGCTCTTGATTAAGAAAGGAATTCATTTTAACCTTATTTAACGCACCATGAACACGCTCCACCATAACCTGCTGAGAAACACCGGCGTTTTCTAAACCAAAAGCCACATCATCCTGAACTGTAGTGCCTACAAATTGATTATCTGGGTTTTGAAAAACCATGCCAATTTTCTGGCGTACATCCCAAACGGATTCTTCTGTCAATAGTTGATCATTAATCGTAATGGTACCTGAGTTAGCGAACTGAAGACCATTCAGTAACTTCGCTAATGTCGACTTGCCAGAGCCATTATGTCCGACAATCGCAAGCCACTCCCCCTGATGAATATCAAAAGAAACATCATCCAAGGCGTTTCGAGACTGACCCTCATATTTAAAAACAATATTATTTAAAGAAACCAGCTTCTTCACCATGTGGCCCTCCTCATTCTCGACTGCACTCGTCTAAACTAAACTCTGCTCACTCAATATAAATATAGTAATTTTCCTTCTGAAAATATAAAAAAACGCTGCACCCCTTCCACCGAAAGAATTTTCGGTAAATTAAGAGCAGCTAATAGCGGGCCTGTTACGAAAAACAGGTTATCTTATAATCGCTTATCAAAAGCGGGAAGGGATGCTTGAGCTAGACGTGAAGGCTCCCTGCATGATACAGGTTCCGCCAGCCATCGTAACACTCAATGCGAATTTCTAAAGTACAGAATTTCTATTTAAAAAAAAGAAAAAGGGCATAGAACAAGTGAGTATATTCATTTGTCCCGCCCTTTTTCATCGTTGTTATTAAACTAATTCAATAACCACGACTGGTGCACCGTCACCGCGGCGTGGACCAACTTTCATGATACGAGTGTATCCACCTTGACGTTCTTCATAACGTGGAGCCACGTCACTGAATAGTTTTTGAAGGGCATCTGTGCCATTCTCAGCGTCAGCGATTTCGTTACGGATGAAAGATGCAGCTTGACGGCGTGCATGCAAGTCACCACGTTTACCAAGAGTGATCATTTTATCTACTACAGAACGTAATTCCTTTGCACGTGCTTCAGTAGTTTCAATGCGCTCATGGATAATAAGATCCGTAGCTAAATCACGAAGTAATGCTTTACGTTGTGCGCTAGTGCGTCCTAACTTTCTGTAACCCATTAGAGATTCCCTCCTTTGTTGAAGTTCTATATTGTGTGTCTATAACAAGGCTCACAACATAATGGATTGATTCCGCCATGTTATCAGTCGTCTTTACGAAGACCTAAGCCTAATTCTTCTAGTTTCGCTTTCACTTGTTCAAGTGATTTACGTCCTAGATTACGTACTTTCATCATATCTTCTTCCGTTTTATGAGCTAGCTCTTGAACGGTATTGATTCCAGCACGTTTCAAGCAGTTGTAAGAACGAACAGAAAGGTCTAATTCTTCGATCGTCATCTCAAGAACTTTTTCTTTTTGATCTTATTCTTTATCAACCATGATTTCAGCATTTTGAGCTTCATCGGTTAAACCAACAAAGATATTTAAATGCTCTGTTAAAATCTTAGCTCCAAGTGCTACCGCTTCTTGCGGACCAGTACTGCCATCAGTCCAAACATCGAACGTTAACTTGTCAAAGTTAGACAACTGTCCAACACGTGTATTTTCAACTTGGAAAGATACGCGTGAAACTGGAGTGTAAAGAGCATCGATTGGAATTACACCAATTGGCTGGTCTTCTCTCTTGTTTTGAACAGCAGGAGTGTAGCCGCGGCCGCGACGTGCAGATAAACGCATACGCATATGACCGTTTTTACCAATTGTAGCAATATATAAATCCGGATTAAGAATTTCTACATCACTATCATGAGTGATATCAGCAGCCGTGATGACTCCGTCACCTTGAACGTCAATTTCCAGCGTCTTCTCTTCATCAGAGTAAATCTTAAGAGCTAGTTTTTTCACATTAAGAATGATAGATGTTACATCTTCCACGACGCCTTCAATTGTTGAGAACTCATGTAGCACTCCATCAATTTGTATAGCTGTGACAGCAGCACCTGGGAGTGAGGATAAAAGGATACGACGTAAGGAGTTACCCAATGTAGTACCATACCCACGCTCTAGTGGCTCTACGACGAATTTACCGTATTTGGTATCGTCGTTGATTTCAACCGTTTCGATTTTTGGTTTTTCTATTTCGATCATCAATAAACCCTCCTTCAAAACGTCAAAACCCCGGCAAGTAAACGAATTCACTTAAACCGAAATTCCCCATGTATACGTTCCCGCTGTGCGCAACAACTGAAAATTAATCCTCTGTAAGAACGCAAACTCAGTATTATATCCCATTATTGACAGGAATACAAAATCTATACAGAAAAATTAAACACGGCGACGTTTTGGTGGACGGCATCCGTTATGTGGAACTGGAGTTACATCTTTAATTGCAGTTACTTCTAGGCCAGCAGCTTGAAGTGCACGAATAGCAGCCTCACGTCCAGCACCAGGTCCTTTAACTGTAACTTCAAGAGTTTTCATACCATGTTCAATTGATGTTTTAGCAGCTGTTTCAGCAGCCATTTGTGCAGCGAACGGAGTGGATTTACGAGATCCACGGAATCCTAGAGCTCCAGCACTTGACCAAGAAATAGCATTACCATGAGAGTCAGTGATCGTAACGATAGTGTTATTGAATGTTGAACGAATATGTGCAATACCAGTTTCTATATTCTTTTTCACACGACGTTTACGTGTATTAGTTTTACGTGCCATGAAAAGTAACCTCCTTTACTAATTATTTTTTCTTGTTAGCTACAGTACGACGAGGTCCTTTACGCGTACGAGCATTGTTTTTTGTATTTTGACCGCGGACAGGAAGACCACGACGGTGACGTAAACCACGGTAAGAACCGATTTCCATTAAACGTTTGATGTTTAGGGAGATTTCACGACGAAGGTCGCCTTCTACTTTAAGCTTGTCAATGATATCACGAATTTTGTTCAATTCGTCTTCCGTTAAGTCACGAACGCGAGTTTCTTCAGAAACGCCTGCTTCTGCAAGAATCTTGATCGCTGTTTGTTTTCCAATACCATATATATATGTTAATGAGATAACAATACGTTTGTCACGGGGAATATCTACTCCAGCAATACGTGCCATGCTTGAGTGCACCTCCTTCTATTTAGCCTTGTTTTTGTTTATGTTTAGGGTTTTCGCAAATAACCATAACTTTACCTTTTCTGCGGATAACTTTACACTTTTCGCAGATTGGTTTGACTGATGGTCTGACTTTCATTGCTATCTAACCTCCTTATACAGATCGGAGCGAAACCGGATTATTTGAACCGGTATGTGATTCTGCCGCGAGTTAGATCATACGGGGAAAGCTCAACCGTAACTTTATCTCCAGGCAAAATGCGAATAAAGTGCATACGAATTTTACCGGATACATGAGCTAAAACAGTATGACCATTTTCTAATTCTACCTTAAACATTGCATTTGGCAAAGTCTCTTGTACTGTGCCTTCTACTTCAATTACATCATCTTTCGCCATTAAAGTGATTCTCCCTTCTCTATGCGTGAACCTATTAAAGGTACACATCTTTCCGTCAACATTACTACAGTCCAATCATCCTCATAAGTCTTACAATTCTGCATCAAGTATTCACCATTTTGTAGAACCAGGCTTTAACTGAGGACCTTTATCAGTTGGACCGAAATGAGGATTTTATGGGTCCTCATGTAAGTCTTGACCGATTCCGTGACCGACATACTCTCGAAATAGAGAAGCAATTAGTCTCGACATAGGTTTGAATAGCATGGGAGATGTTTGAAAGGCGCACGCCTGACATAGCTTCTTTCAACCCTCTATATCACGACTCTTTAGGAATCCCAATAGAGTCACTGCATTTCTTCATCAATTTTGCCGACCGGATATGTCCATGAAGATCACTTAAAAAGTAATCGCCCAATTCAGGGAATACCAAGTACAAGAACCTGATTAATAAATGTGCGAATGCTCTCGCGAAATCCATTATACCCTTTGTATTATAGGAATGCACCAAGTTTAACTAGTAAGTTAGAAAAATGGTATGAATTTCATAAATCAATACGAATGATTAATTTTGTAAAGCACCAAGCAACACATCGATATCTTCAAATACCTTATTAATATCTTGCTGTCCGTTAATGTTCACCAAGTATCCTTTATCTCCGTAGAAATCAAGAAGTGGCTTGGTTTGTTTCAAATTCACATCTAAGCGATTTTGAACCGTTTCTGCATTATCGTCGGCACGTTGATATAATTCTCCGCCGCAACGGTCGCATACATCATCTTTAGCAGGAGGATTGAATACAAGATGGTATGTCGAACCACAAGATTTGCAAATACGACGTCCTGTCAATCTTTCCATTAAGATGCTTTTATCAACATCGATATTAATGACAAAATTCATTTTGCGATCTAAATCAGTAAGAATGCCCTCAAGTGCTTCTGCCTGTGCCACAGTACGTGGAAATCCATCAAGCAAAAATCCTTTGAGACAGTCTTCCTTGCTTAACCGTTCGCGTACGATGCCAATGGTAACTTCATCAGGTACCAATTCGCCTTTGTCCATGAATGATTTCGCCTTTAGACCTAATTCTGTTCCATCTTTGATAGCTGTTCGGAACATATCTCCAGTAGAGATATGAGGGATATTATATTTTTCTACGATTTGTTCAGCTTGAGTGCCCTTACCAGCACCCGGCAGACCCATTAACACTAGATTCAATTTTCTTCCCCCTCAAACTCTATAATGGGTAAAGGGAACAAGCCGTTCCCAAAACTCATTACTTTATAAAGCCTTTATAGTGTCTCTTCACAAGTTGTGATTCCAGCTGCTTCATCGTATCAAGGGCAACCCCCACTACGATCAGCAAACTGGTTCCACCAATCTGTGCAGATTGAGGAAGATCAGCAAGCTTAATGAAAAATACCGGTAAAACGGCAATGATGGCTAAAAATATAGAGCCTACAAACGTCAGACGGTATAAAACACGTGTTAAATATTCTTGTGTACTCTTACCTGGACGAATCCCCGGCACATAGCCACCTTGCTTTTTCAAATTCTCAGCCATTTGTTCAGGGTTAACCTGAATGAATGCATAAAAATACGCAAAAGCAATGATAAGAGCAACATATATGATCATACCAATTGGCTTGGTGTAATCAAGATTTGTTGATATCCAACTAGTCACGCTGTTCTTTCCAAAGAAAGAAGCGATTGTAGTGGGAGTAATGATAAATGCCATTGCAAAGATTACCGGAATAACCCCCGCAGCATTTACTTTCAATGGTAAATGAGTAGACTGGCCACCCATTTGTGTACGACCTACCGCAGCACGTTTCGCATACTGAATAGGAATTTTACGTAATGCCTGCTGAATGAAGATAACAGCAACCACGATTGCTAATACTGCTAAAACAATGAGGATAATCGTTATGATTCGTAAGAATAATTGATCACCGGCATTTTCAAATTGTTGGGCGTAAATCTGATTTGCCGTAGTTGGCAAACTAGCTACGATACCAGCAAAGATAATGATGGAGATCCCATTACCCACACCCTTAGCAGTGATCAGCTCCCCTAACCACAGAAGAAAAGCTGTTCCTGCCGTTAAGACAGTCGCAATAAGCAAGTATGTTGCAATTCCAGGATTTTCAATCAACTGTCCACCTGACATATTATTGAACCCATAAGACATACCAACTGCTTGGATAAATCCTAGGATAATAGTGAAGTAACGAGTGAATTGTGCTAATTTACGGCGCCCTGCTTCCCCTTGTTTAGACCATTCAGTGAACTTAGGAACAACATCCATCTGTAACAGCTGAACGATGATGGATGCCGTGATGTAAGGCATGATACCCATCGCTAAAATCGAAAAGTTTTGCAGTGCTCCGCCGCCAAAGGTATTTAAAAGACCTATGACGCTCAGCTGGTCCTGTTCAGCGAGAAAATCGGCATTCACATGCGGTACAGGTATAAATGTACCGATGCGATAGACGATTAACATTAGAAGGGTAAAAATAATCTTATTCCTTATTTCACCCACGCGCATAAAATTGGAGATCGTGCGAAACATTAGATCACCTCTGTATTACCGCCAGCAGCTTCGATAGCTTCTTTAGCAGTAGACGAGAATTTGTGAGCTTTAACAGTAAGCTTTTTCTCAATGCTTCCTTTGGCAAGAATTTTGATTCCTGCTTTTTCTTTACTTACAACCCCAGTCTCAAGTAAAAGAGCTGGTGTTACTTCAGTACCGTCTTCGAAAAGATTTAACGTATCAAGATTCACGATAGCATAGTCTTTACGGTTGATGTTGGTAAATCCACGTTTAGGTAAACGTCTGAATAGAGGAGTTTGACCCCCTTCAAATCCAAGACGCACACCGCCGCCGGAGCGAGCGTTTTGTCCTTTGTGTCCTTTACCTGCTGTTTTACCGTTACCAGATCCAATACCGCGACCTTTACGTTTACGTTCTTTACGAGAACCTTCTGCAGCTTTTAACTCATGAAGTTTCATGTTGGCACCTCCTTGTTAAGTTAAAAATTATTTTATTGTTCTTTTACAGTAACAAGATGAGCAACTTTGGTAATCATACCGCGAATCGCAGGGTTATCTTCTTGAACAACCGTTTGATGCATTTTGCGTAAACCCAAAGTGTTAACTGTAACACGTTGATCTTCAGGACGACCAATCAAGCTGCGAGTGAGGGTGATTTCTAATTTATTAGCCATAATTCGATTTCCCTCCTTATCCTAACAGTTCTTGTACTGATTTTCCACGTAACTTAGCTACGTCTTCAGCACGTTTCAATTGCTTCAATCCTTCAATTGTTGCGCGAACCATATTAATAGGTGTATTAGTACCTAGTGATTTAGACAAGATATCGCTAACTCCGCCTAATTCAAGTACCGCACGAACAGGACCACCAGCAATTACTCCTGTACCTTCAGAAGCTGGTTTCAATAGAATGTGACCTGCGCCATAGCGACCGTTCACAAGGTGAGGAATAGTAGTACCAACCATCGGTACAGTAATTAGATTTTTCTTAGCATCCTCAATAGCTTTACGGATAGCATCCGGAACTTCTTGAGCTTTACCAGTACCAAATCCAACATGACCATTTTTATCACCAACTACAACTAGTGCAGTGAAACGGAAACGACGTCCGCCTTTAACAACTTTAGCTACACGATTAACTGTAACTACGCGTTCTTCAAGTTCTAATTTATTAGGATCAATGCTACGCATCTGTTATGTCCCTCCTTATCCATTAAAATTCTAAGCCGTTTTCACGAGCAGCGTCAGCCAATGCTTTTACACGACCATGGAAGAGGTAACCACCGCGGTCAAATACCACAGCTTTGAAACCTTTTTCAACAGCACGTTTCGCAATAAGTTCGCCAACTTTTTGAGCTGCTTCAGCATTGCTACCTGCTTCGATATTGATCTCTTTATCAAGAGTTGAAGCACTTGCCAATGTTACGCCTTTTGCATCGTCAATTAATTGTGCGTAAATGTGTTTGTTTGAACGAAACACATTTAAACGAGGACGAGCTTCTGTTCCAGAAAGCTTAGCACGTACACGCGCATGTCTTTTCTGACGAGTAGCATTTTTATCAAGCTTCGTAATCATTTACGTCACTCCTTTCGTTTACTTATGCGGCATTACTTACCAGTTTTACCTTCTTTACGACGAACGAATTCGCCTTCGTAACGGATACCTTTACCTTTATACGGCTCAGGCGGGCGAACATCACGGATATTAGCTGCTAGAGCTCCTACACGTTCTTTGCTTGCACCTTTTACGATTACTTTTGTATTAGAAGGAACTTCGACTTCAACGCCAGCTTCTGGCTCTATTTCTACAGGGTGGGAATATCCTACGTTAAGGACAAGCTTGTTACCTTGCTTTTGTGCACGGTACCCAACCCCAATAAGTTCAAGTGATTTTACGAAACCTGTTGATACACCTTCAACCATGTTAGAGATAAGTGCGCGAGTAGTACCGTGTAAAGAACGGTGAGTCTTCTCGTCAGACGGACGTGTAACAGTTAACACGTTCTCTTCAACAACGATTGAAAGGTCAGGACTGAACGATCTAGTTAATTCACCTTTAGGACCTTTAACAGTTACTTCACTTCCAGTAACAGTAACTGTTACGCCTGCAGGGATTTCAATAGGTTTTTTACCTATACGAGACATAATGTGCACCTCCATTCTTGTGAAAATGTATTACCAAACGTATGCTAAAACTTCTCCGCCAACTTGTTTAGAGCGAGCTTCCTTGTCTGTTAAAACTCCGTGAGAAGTAGAAACAATTGCGATACCTAAACCGTTAAGAACGCGTGGTACCTCTCCAGTTTTTGCATATACACGCAAACCAGGTTTGCTGATACGTTTTAGACCAGTGATAACACGTTCGTTGTTTGCACCGTATTTTAAGAAGATACGGATGATACCTTGTTTGTTGTCTTCGATTAATTCAAAGTCACGTACGAAGCCTTCACTTTTTAAGATCTCAGCAATTTCCTTTTTGATCTTTGAAGCAGGAACTTCCAGTTTTTCGTGACGAACCATATTCGCATTACGGATGCGAGTAAGCATATCTGCAATAGGATCTGTCATGACCATTATATTTTACCTCCTTCCCAAACTCGGGTTTTACCAGCTAGCTTTTTTAACGCCAGGAATTTGTCCTTTATATGCAAGTTCGCGGAAACAAATACGACAAAGTTTAAATTTACGTAGTACTGAATGTGGACGTCCGCAACGTTCGCAACGTGTATATTCTTGTACTTTAAACTTCTGTTCGCGTTTTTGCTTTACGATCATAGACTTTTTAGCCACGATTTCGCCTCCCTTTATTTAGAGATTACTTTTGGAACGGCATTCCAACTTGAGTAAGTAGTTCACGAGCTTCTTCGTCAGTGTTGGCAGTCGTTACGATAACGATGTCCATACCACGAACTTTGCTCACTTTATCGTAATCAATCTCAGGGAAGATAAGTTGTTCTTTAACGCCTAATGTATAGTTCCCACGTCCGTCAAAGGATTTCTTTGAAACGCCGCGGAAATCACGTACACGCGGTAAAGATACAGATACTAGCTTATCAAGGAATTGATACATACGCTCTCCACGTAATGTAACTTTCGCTCCGATAGGCATACCTTCACGCAAACGGAAACCTGCGATTGATTTTTTTGCTTTTGTTATAACTGGTTTTTGACCAGTTATCAATGTAAGTTCTTCAACAGCTGTATCTAAAGCTTTCGAGTTAGAAACTGCGTCACCCACACCCATGTTAATAACGATTTTCTCAATGTTTGGTACTTGCATTACTGATTGATAGTTGAATTTACCCATCAATGACGGTGTAATTTCACTTCTGAATTTTTCTTTAAGGCGGCTCATTGCTTAGTGTACCTCCCTTCATTTATGACTTATTTATCTAAAGATTCACCTGATATTTTAGCTACGCGTACTTTTTTACCATTTTCGATCTTATATCCAACACGAGTCGGTTTACCTGATTTAGGATCAAGTGGCATTACATTGGATACGTGAATAGCAGCTTCTTTGCTTATAATTCCACCTTGTGGATTAAGTTGAGATGGCTTGGAATGCTTTTTCACGATGTTAATTCCTTCAACAAGCACACGATTTTGTTTCGGATATGCAGAAAGAATTGTTCCTTGTTTGCCTTTGTCCTTACCAGAGATGACTACGACTTTGTCACCTTTTTTAACATGCATTAGCTTGGCACCTCCTTGAAAGGCTTTATACAAATTTTACATATTATAGAACTTCTGGAGCAAGAGAAACGATTTTCATGAAACTATTGTCACGTAATTCACGAGCAACAGGTCCAAAAATACGCGTTCCACGTGGGCTCTTATCGTCACGGATAATTACACATGCGTTTTCATCGAAACGAATGTAAGAACCGTCAGGACGACGCATACCACGTTTTGTACGGACAACAACAGCCTTAACGACTTCACCTTTTTTAACAACGCCTCCTGGTGTTGCCTGTTTGACTGTACAAACGATGATATCACCGATGTTTGCAGTTTTACGGCCAGAACCACCTAGGACTTTAATTGTTAGCACTTCACGAGCACCAGAATTGTCAGCGACTTTTAAACGAGATTCTTGTTGAATCATGTACGGTACCTCCCTTCGGAATTAGCTTAATCCGAACTATATTAAATGATTACTGCTTTTTCTACTACTTCTACAAGACGGAAGCGTTTTGTAGCTGAAAGTGGACGAGTTTCCATGATACGTACTACGTCGCCTGCTTTAGCTTCGTTTAGCTCGTCATGAGCTTTAAACTTTTTAGAGTATTTCACGCGTTTACCGTATAAAGAATGCTTTTTATAGGTTTCTACAACAACTGTAACTGTTTTATCCATTTTGTCGGATACTACGCGTCCAGTGTAGATTTTGCGTTGGTTGCGTTCGCTCATTCTGCAAACCTCCATTCATTATCGATTAGTGACACCGATCTCTCTTTGACGAACAACTGTTTTCATACGAGCAATCGATTTGCGAACTTCACGGATGCGAGCTGTATTTTCAAGTTGTCCAGTAGCTAACTGGAAACGAAGATTAAATAGTTCTTCTTTAAGAGATTTTAGTTTTTGTTCAATTTCAGCAGTGGTTAGATCTTTGATTTCATTAGCTTTCATTTGTTTCACCACCAATTTCCTCTCTTTTTACAAACTTGCATTTGATTGGAAGTTTGTGTGCTGCAAGGCGCAATGCTTCTCTTGCCACCTCTTCAGATACACCAGAGATTTCAAACATAACTTTGCCCGGTTTAACTACTGCTACCCAACCTTCAGGAGCACCTTTACCGGAACCCATCCGTACTTCAAGCGGCTTAGCTGTGTAAGGTTTGCTTGGGAAGATTTTGATCCAAACTTTCCCTCCACGTTTCATATAACGAGTCATCGCAATACGAGCTGCTTCGATTTGACGGTTCGTGATCCAGGAAGCTTCTTGAGCTTGAAGTCCAAATTCTCCGAAATGAACTTCAGTGCCGCCTTTAGCCATCCCTCTCATCTTACCGCGGTGTTCACGACGGTATTTTACGCGTTTTGGCAATAACATATTATTTTCCTCCTTCCTCAGATTTCTTCTTAGTAGGAAGAACTTCTCCACGGTAGATCCAAACTTTCACGCCTAGCTTACCGTAAGTAGTATCTGCTTCAGCATGAGCATAATCTATGTCTGCACGAAGTGTGTGAAGTGGAACTGTTCCTTCGCTGTAATGTTCAGCACGAGCAATATCAGCACCGCCAAGACGACCAGAAACTTGTGTTTTGATTCCTTTTGCTCCAGAACGCATAGTACGTTGGATAGCTTGCTTTTGAGCGCGACGGAATGAAACACGGTTTTCTAATTGACGAGCGATGTTTTCTGCAACCAATTTTGCATCAAGATCTGCTCTTTTAATTTCGATGATATTGATATGAACTCTTTTGCCAGTCAACTGGTTCAAAGCTTTACGAAGTGCTTCGACCTCAGTACCGCCTTTACCGATAACCATTCCTGGTTTAGCAGTGTGGACAGATACATTGATACGGTTAGCTGCACGCTCGATTTCAACTTTTGAAACAGAAGCATCATTTAGACGTTTCGCGATATATTCACGAACTTTGATGTCTTCATGCAAAAGAACTGCGTAGTCTTTATCAGCGTACCATTTGGATTCCCAGTCACGGATTATCCCGATACGCATACCGATTGGATTTACCTTTTGACCCACAGATTACCCCTCCTTCTTTTCTGATACAACGATTGTAATATGACTAGTACGTTTGTTAATTGCACTCGCACGACCTTGAGCGCGAGGACGGAAACGTTTTAATGTTGGTCCTTCGTTAACGTATGCCTCTGAAACGACTAGGTTATTAATATCCATTTCGTAGTTATGTTCTGCATTTGCGATAGCAGATTTCAGAATTTTTTCTACGACTGGAGAAGCAGATTTTGGTGTTAAGCGAAGAATCGCTACTGCTTCACCTACTTGTTTTCCTCGAATTAAATCTGCGACTAAACGCACTTTACGAGGAGCAATA
Source organism: Peribacillus sp. NPDC055009 (assembly GCF_053608705.1). NCBI lineage: Bacteria > Bacillati > Bacillota > Bacilli > Caryophanales > Bacillaceae > Peribacillus > Peribacillus sp. NPDC055009. Next base: position 24,884 of record NZ_JBSGVZ010000025.1, read on the forward strand.
CGAACTGTTTTAGCGACAGCTTTAGCTTGCATGAGATGCCCTCCTCTCATTAACGTCTTGTTTTCTTGTCATCACTTGCGTGACCTTTATAAGTGCGTGTAGGCGCGAATTCGCCTAGTTTGTGACCTACCATATCTTCTGTTACATAAACCGGCACATGCTTACGACCGTCATAAACGGCGATTGTGTGTCCGATGAATTGCGGGAAGATTGTTGAGCGACGAGACCAAGTTTTTACTACCTGTTTCTTGTCAGCTTCATTTAATTTTTCAACTTTTACCAATAAATGATCATCAACAAAAGGCCCTTTTTTTAAGCTACGACCCATGCGAGTACCTCCCTTCGTGACTGTTCTACGGTTCTATATATGAACCGTAGCTCAATCCCGTTATTTTTTACGACGACGTACGATAAATTTATCGGATTTGTTTTTCTTCTTACGAGTTTTGAATCCAAGAGTAGGTTTACCCCATGGAGACATTGGTGATTTACGTCCGATTGGCGCTTTACCTTCACCACCACCGTGTGGGTGATCATTCGGGTTCATTACAGATCCACGAACTGTTGGGCGTTTACCTAACCAACGGTTACGGCCAGCTTTACCAATGTTGATAAGTTCATGTTGTTCATTACCAACTTGACCGATTGAAGCACGGCAAGTAGCAAGAATCATACGAACCTCACCTGAGTTTAAACGTACAAGTACATAACGACCTTCTTTACCAAGTACTTGAGCAGATGTTCCTGCTGAACGGACTAATTGTCCACCTTTTCCTGGTTTAAGTTCGATGTTATGAATTACTGTACCAACTGGGATGTTAATAAGAGGAAGTGCGTTACCCACTTTGATGTCAGCTTCTGGACCTGACATAACTTCCAAACCTACTTCTAGGTTTTTCGGAGCTAGGATATAACGTTTTTCTCCATCAACGTAATTAATTAATGCAATGTTTGCAGAACGATTTGGATCGTACTCAATAGTAGCAACGCGTCCTGGTATACCATCTTTATTCCGTTTGAAATCGATGATACGGTATTGACGCTTGTGGCCGCCACCTTGATGACGAACTGTTAACTTACCTTGGTTATTACGGCCGCCTTTGCTGTGTAAAGGAGCAAGTAATGATTTTTCCGGTTTGTCTGTAGTGATCTCAGCAAAATCGGAAGTTGTCATATTACGTCGACCGTTAGAGGTAGGTTTATACTTCTTAATCGCCATTTGTATTTCCCTCCTTCTCTAATGAATTAAGCCTCGAATAGCTCGATTTCTTTGCTGTCAGCAGTTAATTTAACAATAGCTTTACGGCGCTTGTTAGTATAGCCTGCATGTTTGCCCATGCGTTTGAATTTACCTTTGTAGTTCATGATGTTTACTTTCTCAACTTTAACGCCGAAAATTTCTTGAACAGCATCTTTAACTTGAGTTTTATTAGCTCTAACATCAACTTCAAAAGTATATTTCTTTTCAGCCATTATGTCTGAAGAGCGTTCAGTGATTACGGGGCGCTTAATGATATCGCGTGCATCCATTATGCAAGCACCTCCTCTACTTTTTCGACAGCTGATTTAGTCAAGATCAATTTGTTGTGTGAAACAACATCAAGAACATTAAGACCATCAGCTTCAACTACAGTAACACCAGGGATGTTACGTGCAGAAAGAGCAACTTTCTCATCTAAACCGTCAGTAACTACCAACGTTTTAGTATCAACAGAAAGGTTTTTAAGTACAGCTACAAACTCTTTTGTTTTTGGAGCTTCGAAAGACAAGCTTTCAAGTACCAAAATGTTCTCTTCCAATGCCTTTGCAGACAATGCAGATTTAATAGCTAAACGACGTACCTTTTTAGGTAGCTTGTAAGCGTAAGATCTTGGAGTTGGTCCAAAAACAACGCCACCGCCACGCCATTGTGGAGAACGGATAGAACCTTGACGCGCACGTCCAGTTCCTTTTTGTTTCCAAGGTTTACGTCCACCGCCTGCAACTTCAGAACGGTTTTTAACTTTATGAGTTCCTTGACGTAAGGAAGCTCGTTGCATGATGATTGCTTCAAATAATACGTGATTATTAGGTTCGATACCAAAGATGGATTCATTTAGTTCGATGTCGCCAACTTGTGAACCTGTTTGGTTGAACAATGTAACTTTTGGCATTCTATTGCTCCTCCTTTCTCAGAAATTACTTTGCTTTAACAGCAGTTTTAACTTTGATCAATGCTTTTCTAGCACCAGGTACATTACCTTTGATCAATAGTAGGTTACGTTCAACATCAACTTTAACGATAGCTAAGTTTTGAACAGTGATTTGCTCTCCACCCATACGTCCTGGTAAAAGTTTACCTTTGAATACGCGGTTTGGAGCTACAGGACCCATTGAACCTGGGCGACGGTGGTAACGAGAACCATGAGACATAGGTCCGCGAGATTGTCCATGACGCTTGATAGAGCCTTGGAATCCTTTACCTTTTGAAATTCCTGATACATCTACTAAATCGCCTTCAGCGAAAATACTTACATTGACTTCTTGACCGATCTCATATTCAGTAAGATCCGTTCCGCGGAATTCGCGAATGAAGCGCTTAGGAGTAGTATTTGCTTTTTCAACATGGCCCTTTTCAGGTTTGTTAGAAAGCTTTTCACGTTTGTTTTCAAAACCAACTTGAACTGCTTCATAGCCATCAGTTTCAACAGTTTTCTTTTGAAGAACCACGTTATTAGCAGCTTCGATAACTGTTACCGGAATAAGTTCACCGTTTTCAGCAAAAACTTGAGTCATACCGATTTTTCTTCCTAAGATTCCTTTGGTCATAAGTCACACCTCCTAGAGTAATTGTTCATATTTATATGAATTATAATTTGATTTCAATGTCAACGCCTGATGGTAAATCTAAACGCATCAATGAATCAACTGTTTGTGGAGTTGGATTAACGATGTCGATTAGACGTTTATGCGTACGCATTTCGAATTGTTCACGAGAATCTTTGTATTTATGAACCGCACGTAGGATCGTATATACCGATCTTTCAGTAGGTAATGGAATTGGACCAGATACAGCCGCACCAGAACGTTTTGCAGTTTCAACAATTTTCTCAGCAGATTGATCAAGAATTCTGTGATCATATGCTTTTAAACGGATACGAATTTTTTGTTTTGCCATAATTTTCCCTCCTTTTCGCCTATTTTGAAATAGACCTTCTCAATGGAAATTTCCCACACACTCGCCATGGCAAAGCGGCCGGGTGTGTCAGCAACCTTCCATATCATCGCAGTCAAAGACCAACATTGTCTATTATACATAAAACACAAGCTGAATGCAAGTTAAACTTGAATATTTCTTGTGCAGCACACTTTTATTATTATACATACTATCACAAGTATTTACAAGTACATTCTATGAGGTCTTTCATATCCATTTTCTTCAATTCAATAATCCTCATGATACCCATTAAATACACTTCATTATTTACAGGTATTATAGAAGAAAGATTCAATATTAATAAGAAAAAAAAGAAGCAGATGGCGTCCCATCTGCTTCTCCCGGAAGGCGTCCCTTCCAATATTGTTTTATGAATCAATTATTCTTGGATTGTAGCAACTACGCCAGCGCCTACAGTACGTCCACCCTCACGGATAGAGAATTTAGTACCTTCTTCGATAGCGATTGGAGCGATAAGTTCTACAGTCATTTCGATGTTGTCTCCAGGCATAACCATTTCTACGCCTTCAGGAAGGTTACAAATACCAGTTACGTCAGTTGTACGGAAGTAGAACTGAGGACGGTAGTTTGTAAAGAATGGAGTGTGACGTCCACCTTCTTCTTTAGAAAGAACATAAACTTCAGCTTTGAACTTTGTGTGTGGAGTGATTGTGCTTGGTTTAGCAAGAACTTGTCCACGTTGGATATCTTCACGGGATACACCACGAAGAAGTGCACCGATGTTGTCACCAGCTTCAGCATAGTCAAGAAGTTTACGGAACATTTCAACACCAGTTACAGTTGTTGGTTTAGACTCTTCGTTGAAACCGATGATGTCAACAACGTCACCGACTTTAACTTGTCCACGCTCAACACGACCAGTAGCAACTGTTCCACGACCAGTGATTGAGAATACATCCTCAACTGGCATCATGAATGGTTTGTCAGTGTCACGAGTTGGTTCTGGGATGTACTCGTCAACAGCTGTCATTAATTCATGGATTTTTTCTTCCCAAGCAGCTTCTCCTTGAAGAGCTTTTAAAGCAGATCCTTTGATAACTGGAATGTCATCGCCAGGGAATTCGTATTCAGATAAAAGATCACGGATTTCCATTTCTACTAATTCAAGAAGTTCTTCGTCATCTACCATGTCGCATTTGTTCATGAATACTACTAGGTATGGTACACCAACTTGACGAGAAAGAAGGATGTGCTCACGAGTTTGTGGCATTGGGCCATCAGCAGCAGATACTACTAGGATTCCGCCGTCCATTTGTGCAGCACCAGTGATCATGTTTTTAACATAGTCAGCATGTCCTGGGCAGTCAACGTGTGCATAGTGACGAGTAGCTGTTTCATACTCAACGTGTGCAGTAGAGATTGTGATACCACGTTCTCTTTCTTCTGGAGCACCATCGATTTGGTCATAAGCGCGAGCTTCTGCGCCACCAGATTTAGCAAGTACAGTTGTGATTGCAGCAGTTAGAGTTGTTTTACCATGGTCAACGTGACCAATTGTTCCAACGTTAACGTGCGGTTTTGAACGATCAAATTTAGCTTTTCCCATTAGGAATTCCTCCTTAAAATTATAAATAAAAGATTAAGTATATAGGGGCTGTGAAAGAAGACTAATTCTTCCATCACAGCTTACATAAGATAGTTATACTTTAATAAGAGATGAAAATCAATTATTCACCTTTATTTTTTTTGATGATTTCTTCAGAAATGCTCTTAGGTACTTCTTCATAATGATCGAAGTGCATAGAGAATGTTCCGCGTCCTTGAGTGTTAGAACGTAAAGATGTAGCATATCCGAACATTTCAGATAGAGGAACCATCGCTTTAACCATTTGCGTGTTACCGCGAGCTTCCATACCTTCTACACGACCACGACGAGATGTGATATCTCCCATGATGTCGCCTAGGTAATCTTCTGGAATAACTACTTCTACTTTCATGATTGGTTCAAGGATGACAGGACTACATTTAGATGCTGCATTTTTAAGTGCCATAGATGCAGCGATTTTAAATGCCATTTCATTGGAGTCAACGTCATGGTAAGATCCGTCAAATAATTTTGCTTTGATGTCGACTAGCGGGTAACCAGCAAGTACACCACGGTCAAGTGAATCAACTAATCCAGCTTGTACAGCAGGGATATATTCACGTGGTACTACACCACCGACGATAGCATTTTCAAATTCGAATCCTTTACCTTCTTCGTTTGGACCGAATTCGATCCATACGTGTCCGAATTGTCCACGACCACCAGATTGGCGAACGAATTTACCTTCAACTTTAGCTGAACCACGGAAAGTTTCACGGTATGCTACTTGAGGAGCACCAACGTTTGCTTCCACTTTGAATTCGCGACGCATACGGTCAACAAGGATGTCCAAGTGAAGTTCACCCATACCAGCGATGATTGTTTGACCAGTTTCTTGGTCAGTATGCGCACGGAATGTTGGATCTTCATCTTGAAGCTTTTGTAAAGCTTGAGACATTTTGTCTTGGTCTGCTTTTGATTTCGGTTCAACTGATAGTGAGATAACTGGCTCTGGGAATACCATGGACTCAAGAATTACTTGATTCTTGTCATCACATAGAGTATCTCCAGTTGTAGTATCTTTCAATCCAACAGCAGCTGCGATATCTCCTGCATATACAGTTGAGATTTCTTCACGGCTGTTTGCGTGCATTTGAAGGATACGTCCAATACGTTCACGTTTTCCTTTAGTTGAGTTGATTACATATGATCCTGATTCTAATGTACCTGAGTACACACGGAAGAATGTAAGTTTACCAACGTAAGGGTCAGTCATAACTTTAAACGCTAAAGCAGAGAACGGTTCAGAATCGTCTGAATGACGTTCCACTTCTTCTTCTGAATCCGGTAATGTACCTTTGATAGCTGGTACATCCAATGGAGATGGAAGGAAGTCGATAACGTTATCAAGCATTAATTGAACACCTTTGTTTTTGAAAGCTGATCCGCAAATAACAGGGAAGAATTCAACATTAACGGTTGCTGTACGAATAGCTGCTTTTAATTCAGCAATGCTGATTTCTTCGCCGCCAAGGTATTTTTCCATTAAGTCTTCATTAACTTCCGCTACTGCTTCAATTAGCTTTTCACGGTATTCTTCAGCTAATTCCCGGTGTTCTTCAGGAATTTCACCGATAGTGATGTCAGTTCCTAGGTCATTACCATAGAAATGAGTTTTCATTTCAATAAGGTCAATGATTGCAGAGAATTGATCCTCTGCTCCGATTGGTAACTGAACTGGGTGAGCGTTAGCTTGTAAACGATCGTGGATTGTTCCAACTGAATACAAGAAATCTGCACCGATTTTGTCCATTTTGTTTACGAATACGACACGTGGTACACCGTAAGTTGTAGCTTGGCGCCAAACTGTTTCAGTTTGAGGCTCAACACCTGATTGGGCATCAAGTACAGCTACAGCTCCATCAAGTACGCGCAAAGAACGTTCAACTTCAACTGTGAAGTCTACGTGTCCTGGTGTATCGATGATGTTTACACGGTGACCTTTCCACTGTGCAGTTGTTGCAGCGGAAGTGATCGTGATTCCGCGTTCTTGTTCCTGTTCCATCCAGTCCATTTGTGATGCACCTTCGTGCGTTTCACCAATTTTATGGATTTTACCAGTGTAATATAGAACACGTTCTGTTGTTGTCGTTTTACCAGCATCGATGTGAGCCATGATACCGATATTACGAGTGTTTGCTAAGGAGAACTCTCTTGCCATTTGTCTTTCTCCTTCCTTCTATAAGGATTTTATAGTGATTAATCTTACCAGCGATAATGCGCGAAAGCTTTGTTGGCTTCAGCCATTTTGTGTGTATCTTCACGTTTCTTAACTGCTGCTCCAGTATTGTTTGCAGCATCCATGATTTCATAAGCTAAACGCTCTTCCATCGTTTTTTCTCCACGAAGGCGAGAGTAGTTTACTAACCAACGAAGTCCTAGAGTCGATTTGCGATCTGGACGCACCTCAACTGGTACTTGGTAGTTAGCTCCACCCACACGGCGTGCTTTTACTTCTAGTACAGGCATGATGTTTTTAAGTGCTTGATCGAAAACTTCGATCGGCTCATTGCCAGTACGTTCTTTGATTAAATCAAATGCAGAGTAAAGAATTTTTTGTGATTTACCTCTTTGTCCATCAACCATTAATTTGTTGATTAAGCGAGTCACAAGTTTTGAATTATATATTGGATCTGGTAATACGTCTCTTTTCGTTACAGGTCCTTTACGAGGCATTGTATTTCCTCCTTTCAAGAAAGTTCAATTTTTGTTTAAGATTATTTTTTTGCTGCTTTCGGACGCTTAGTACCGTATTTAGAACGGCCTTGCATACGATTGTTAACTCCAGCTGTATCAAGAGCACCACGTACGATATGGTAACGTACCCCTGGTAAATCTTTTACACGACCGCCACGGATAAGAACCACGCTGTGTTCTTGTAGGTTGTGACCGATACCTGGGATATAAGCTGTTACCTCGATACCGTTTGTTAAACGTACACGCGCATATTTACGTAACGCGGAGTTTGGTTTTTTCGGTGTCATAGTACCCACACGAGTGCAAACACCACGTTTTTGCGGAGATGATACGTTAGTTTGTGCTTTTTTAAAGCTGTTGTAGCCTTTGTTAAGTGCTGGAGATTTTGAATTAACCTCTTTAGACTCGCGTCCTTTACGCACTAATTGATTAATAGTAGGCATTACATTTTTCCTCCCTTCACGTTTTCATTTCTAGTACCACACATCCAGGTGGTTCATAAATGGGTAAAAACAAAGTCTTTGCAAATACATTTGCAAAAACATCTTTACTTTTTGATGGCAACAGTTGCTGCTCCGACATCAATACCACATGCTTTGCCAAGCATTCTCATCGAATCAACATATGTGATAGGAACATCCAATTCTTTGGCAGTCTCAACGACACGCCCAGTCAAGTATATATCTGCATCATCAGCGATGATAACTTCTTGAATTAAATTGTTTTTAAGAGCTCTAACTGCTTGCTTCGTCCCTATAATCACTGACTTTGCCTGTATTACTTTTTCATAAGACATGGTCCATATCCTCCAAAGTTACAGGGTAACATAGGAGCACCTTTGCTATAGTATCATTATTAGTCGGATACTGTCAACTTCTTTCAAAAAAATAATTCAAGCAAAAGGTTTTCCTTACAAAATTCTATTAAGATTATCAATTTGCCTAAACGGAATATATCAAATTCTCATAGTGCCTTTCAGCCGGTCATGAGTAATAAGAGAGACCAGCTCAATAACCTTCTGATCCATCAGCTCCTATAGGAAACAGGAGCGCGGTTTTCAGTTTAAATTATTGAGCTGGTCCTTTTCCCTTTAATCCACTGTTACTGCATCAGCATTTTCGTCTCCAACAACGACAGGGTTTGCTTTTCTGTATCTAAGCATTCCCGTTCCTGCAGGGACAAGTTTACCGATGATGACATTTTCTTTAAGTCCAAGCAATTCATCACGTTTTCCTTTTATTGCTGCATCAGTCAAGACCCTAGTTGTTTCTTGGAATGACGCGGCGGACAAGAAGGAATCCGTTTCTAGAGATGCTTTTGTGATACCTAGCAATACAGGGCGGCCTGTTGCTGGTAATTTATTGGTCAGCAATGCATCAGTGTTTGCAGTAGTGAACTGGTTAACATCCAATAATGTTCCTGGAAGCACTTCAGTTTCTCCTGCATCAAGCACACGGACTTTACGCATCATTTGTCTAACCATTACCTCGATATGTTTATCTCCGATTTCAACACCTTGCATCCGGTATACTTTTTGAACTTCATGAAGCAGGTATTCCTGAACAGTAAGCACGTCTGTAACCTTCAGCAATTCTTTCGGATCGATGGAACCCTCTGTCAACTCTTCACCACGACGGACAGGTGTATCAACAGTTACTCTTAGACGCGCTGTGTACGGCGCAGTATACGTGCGTGATTCAACAGCACCCTGAACGACGATTTCCTGTTGTTTATCGCGAATTTCATTGATCGAAACAATCGTTCCTTCAATTTCAGAAATGACAGCTTGACCTTTAGGATTTCTCGCTTCAAATATTTCTTGGATACGAGGAAGACCTTGAGTGATATCGTCCCCGGCAACCCCACCTGTATGGAATGTACGCATCGTCAACTGTGTACCAGGTTCTCCGATGGATTGAGCGGCAATAATACCGACTGCTTCGCCCACTTCAACTTCTTGACCGGTAGCCAAGTTGCGTCCATAACATTTTTTACATACACCATGGCTGGTGTTACATGTAAAGGCAGAACGGATCCATGCTGTTTCAATTCCAAGTGATTCAATATAATTAGCAAGATCTTCAGTAATAAGATCGTTTTCAGCCACGATTACTTCATTTGTTTCTGGATGTCTGATCGCTTTTCTTGCATAACGGCCCACTAGGCGCTCTTCAAGATGCTCGATTATTTCAGTACCTTCTCTTAAGGCTGAAATTTTCAAGCCGCGGTCCGTTCCACAATCGTCATCACGGATGATGACATCTTGGGCAACGTCAACAAGTCGACGCGTAAGGTAACCGGAATCGGCTGTTTTAAGGGCTGTATCGGCAAGACCTTTACGCGCACCATGTGTAGAGATGAAGTACTCCAACACTGTTAAACCTTCACGGAAACTTGATTTGATCGGTAATTCAATGATTCGTCCAGCCGGGTTGGCCATCAAACCACGCATACCCGCAAGCTGCGTAAAGTTGGAAGCATTACCACGGGCACCGGAGTCACTCATCATGAAGATCGGGTTGCGTCGGTCCAGTGAGTCCATAAGTTTGGACTGGATGGTATCCTTGGCAGCACTCCAGATGGAAATGACGCGATCATAACGCTCATCCTCTGTAATTAGACCACGTCTGAACTGTTTCAAGACGTTATCCACTTTGGTTTGAGCCTCAGTAATGATTTCTTGTTTTTCTTTTAAAACGACAATATCAGCCACACCAACGGTAATACCGGCTTTTGTCGAATATTTGAATCCAAGATCTTTCATCCGGTCAAGCATTTTGGATGTTTCGGTAATTTTAAAGCGTTTAAAGACTTCTGCGATGATATTTCCAAGAATTTTTTTCTTGAAAGGATCGATAGCAGGTTGAGCCTTAATCAATTCAGGGATATTAGCGCCTTTTTCCACAAAATATTTCTCTGGAGTTTTGGTTTCCAAATTATATCGTGTCGGCTCGTTAATATACGGGAATGATTTTGGTAAAATTTCATTGAAGATCAATTTACCGACAGTGGTAATAAGCAGCTGGCGGTTTTGTTCTTCAGTGAATGTTTCATTATTCAGTGATGATGCATGTACGGCACAACGGGAATGTAAGTGTACATATCCGTTTTGGTATGCAAGCAATGCTTCACTTGTATCTTTAAAGATCATACCTTCGCCGATAGCGCCTTCTCTTTCCAATGTTAAGTAATAGTTACCTAATACCATATCTTGAGAAGGTGTAACGACAGGTTTACCATCTTTAGGGTTCAAAATGTTCTGTGCTGCAAGCATAAGCATGCGAGCTTCGGCTTGGGCTTCAGAAGATAGAGGAACGTGGACCGCCATTTGGTCACCGTCAAAGTCAGCGTTGTAAGCTGTACATACGAGCGGATGCAAACGAATTGCGCGACCTTCAACCAACGTTGGTTCAAACGCCTGGATACCAAGTCTATGAAGAGTCGGTGCACGGTTCAATAGTACTGGGTGTTCTCTAATAACTTCTTCAAGCACATCCCATATTTCAGGAGATAAACGTTCAATTTTGCGCTTAGCGGATTTGATGTTATGCGCTAGGCCTCTTTGAACAAGCTCCTTCATAACGAATGGTTTGAATAATTCAATCGCCATTTCTTTAGGAAGACCACATTGGTACATCTTTAAGTTTGGTCCTACTACGATAACGGAACGGCCAGAGTAATCAACACGTTTACCAAGAAGGTTTTGACGGAAACGACCTTGTTTACCTTTTAACATGTGAGATAAAGATTTTAACGGACGGTTACCAGGTCCAGTTACCGGACGGCCGCGACGGCCATTATCGATAAGAGCATCGACAGCTTCTTGCAGCATACGCTTCTCATTTTGAACGATAATGCTTGGTGCTCCAAGATCCAGTAATCTTTTCAAACGATTATTACGGTTGATAACACGGCGATATAAATCATTTAGATCAGATGTGGCAAAACGTCCTCCATCAAGTTGAACCATAGGACGAAGTTCCGGTGGAATGACCGGAAGCACGTCAAGGATCATCCATGAAGGCTCATTTCCGGAGTTACGGAATGCTTCAAGCACTTCCAAGCGTTTGATTGCACGGGTTCTGCGTTGTCCTTGAGCTGTTTTAAGCTCCTCTTTCAACGACTCTACTTCCTTTTCCGTATCAATATCTTGTAAAAGTTTTTTAATAGCTTCCGCACCCATGGCAGCTTGGAATTTCTTACCGTATTTTTCACGGTATGTACGATATTCTTTTTCAGAAAGAAGCTGTTTCTTTTCTAAAGTTGTATCGCCCGTTTCAGTTACGACGTAAGATGCAAAGTAAATAACTTCTTCCAAAGCCCGTGGAGACATGTCAAGTACAAGTCCCATACGGCTAGGAATTCCTTTAAAATACCATATGTGTGAAACTGGAGCTGCCAGCTCAATATGACCCATACGCTCACGACGCACCTTAGCACGAGTGACTTCAACGCCACAACGGTCACAGACTACGCCTTTATAACGAACACGTTTATATTTTCCGCAATGACATTCCCAGTCCTTTTGAGGTCCAAAAATTCTCTCACAGAATAAACCGTCTTTTTCTGGCTTTAGCGTACGATAGTTGATTGTTTCTGGTTTTTTAACTTCTCCATGTGACCAAGAACGAATCTTGTCTGGTGAAGCAAGACCAATTTTCATATACTCAAAATTATTAACGTCTAACAAGGGGCCTACCTCCCTTTTAATCTCCAGGTTTAACCCTTGATTGCCGTCAAATATCAGGCAATCTTACACCGGATGATGGTTGATTGAATCAATAAGGCTCTAACAAGGCAGCATGATCTTCAAATGAACATCTTGCTGCCAGTCAGAGCGGGTGATATATAACTAGATATGTTTATATTTAATTTTATTCTTTGACAGGTGCCCCTACTTCGGAAGCAACCATATCTTTAGTTTCTGAATCAAGGCTTAATTTGTCTGCTTGGTTGGCTTCATCTTCATCTTCCAAATCACGCATTTCGATTTCACGATCTTCGGCATTGAGGATTTTAACATCCAATCCTAAACTTTGAAGCTCCTTAATCAATACTTTGAAGGACTCAGGAACGCCTGGTTCAGGGACATTTTCACCTTTGACAATCGCTTCGTACGTTTTCACACGACCCACGACATCATCTGATTTAACGGTTAGGATTTCTTGTAATGTATAAGCAGCACCATAAGCTTCAAGTGCCCATACTTCCATCTCACCGAAACGCTGACCACCAAATTGCGCTTTACCACCAAGTGGTTGCTGCGTAACAAGGGAGTAAGGACCAGTTGAACGTGCATGAAGTTTATCATCGACCATATGTGCCAGTTTGATCATATACATGACACCAACTGATACACGGTTATCGAATGCTTCACCTGAACGGCCATCATAAAGGACGGTTTTTGCATCACGGGACATCCCGGCTTCTTCAATCGTACCCCAAACATCTTCCTCAGTAGCGCCATCGAATACAGGAGATGCCACATGGATGCCAAGTGCGCGTGCAGCCATACCTAAGTGAAGCTCCAGCACCTGACCGATGTTCATACGTGAAGGTACACCCAATGGGTTTAACATGATGTCGACTGGAGTGCCATCCGGTAAATAAGGCATATCTTCTTCAGGAAGAATCCTGGAGATTACCCCTTTATTACCATGTCGTCCAGCCATTTTATCGCCTTCATGGATTTTACGTTTTTGAACGATATATACACGCGCGAGTTGGTTTACACCAGGAGGCAGTTCATCGCCGTCTTCTCTGTTGAATACTTTAACATCAAGAACGATTCCTCCGCCGCCGTGAGGTACACGAAGTGATGTATCCCTTACTTCACGTGCTTTTTCACCGAAGATTGCATGTAATAGACGTTCCTCGGCAGTCAGTTCCGTTACACCTTTAGGCGTTACTTTACCAACGAGGAGGTCTCCGTCTTTCACTTCAGCACCAACACGGATAATTCCGCGCTCATCAAGATTACGAAGCGCATCTTCCCCTACGTTAGGGATATCGCGGGTGATTTCTTCAGGCCCTAATTTTGTATCGCGTGATTCAGATTCATATTCTTCAATATGAATGGAAGTGTACACATCATCTTTAACCAATCGTTCACTCATGATGATGGCATCTTCATAGTTATATCCATCCCATGTCATGAAGGCAACCAATACGTTACGTCCAAGTGCCAACTCACCTTTTTCCATTGAAGGACCATCAGCAAGAATTTCACCTTTTACGACGTTGTCGCCAACACTGACGATAGGGCGTTGATTATAGCACGTTCCTTGGTTGGAACGGATGAATTTTAATAGACGATATTTATCAAGATTTCCTTTTACTTGCTGTCCATCTACTTCACTTACCCTACGTACCCATACTTCACGTGATTCAACGTGCTCTACGATACCAGGGTGTTTACAGATTACAGCAGCACCGGAGTCTTTCGCTGAAACATACTCCATACCCGTTCCGACTCGAGGGGCTTCCGGTTGAAGCAAAGGAACTGCTTGACGTTGCATGTTCGCTCCCATAAGGGCACGGTTGGAGTCATCGTTTTCCAAGAAAGGAATACATGCAGTCGCAGCTGATACAACTTGTTTAGGAGATACATCCATGTAATCTACGCGGTCACGCGGAACAACGGTGTTTTCACCGCGGAAACGTGCAACAACATCATTATCAAGGAATGAGCCGTCATCTGACAGTCGTACATTCGCTTGGGCAACTACATAATTATCTTCCTCATCAGCTGTTAAGTAATCGATTTGGCTTGTAATTTTACCTGTTTCAGGGTCCACACGACGGTATGGTGTTTCAATGAAGCCATATGGGTTAACCTTTGCAAAACTGGATAACGAGTTAATCAAACCAATATTCGGTCCCTCAGGCGTTTCAATCGGACACATGCGGCCATAGTGGGAATAATGAACGTCACGCACTTCAAAGCCAGCACGCTCACGTGTCAGACCACCAGGTCCCAATGCAGATAGACGACGTTTATGCGTCAATTCAGCCAACGGGTTCGTTTGATCCATGAATTGGGAAAGCTGCGAGCTTCCAAAGAACTCTTTAATTGATGCAATGACCGGGCGAATGTTGATTAGTTGCTGCGGAGTGATTGTATTCGTATCCTGAATGGACATTCTTTCACGAACAACTCGCTCCATACGGGATAAACCAATTCTAAATTGGTTTTGCAGCAATTCACCAACGGAACGCAGACGACGGTTACCTAAATGGTCAATGTCATCCGTGATTCCCACACCATGCAATAAGTTAAAGAAATAACTTATGGAAGAAATGATATCAGCCGGTGTAATGTTTTTGACCTGGTCGGTCACATAGGCATTACCGATGATATTGATCACTTTTTCGCCTTCAGCATCGTTTGGTGCAAACACTTTAATAGGTTGAAGAAGAGTTTCCTCCTCCACTACACCGCCTGATGGATGGAATGTCTTGAAGCCGATTCCAGCTTCGATATGAGGCAGAATCCTATCAAGGGTCCGACGATCAAGCATTGTACCTTTTTCAACGATGATTTCACCTGTTTCAGGATCAATCAAAGTCTCTGCAATACGTTGTCCGAATAAACGGTTCTTGATATGCAGTTTTTTGTTTATTTTATAACGGCCTACATTAGCTAAATCATAACGTTTTGGATCAAAAAAGCGTGATACTAAAAGACTTTTCGCGTTTTCGACAGTAGGCGGTTCACCTGGGCGTAGACGCTCATAGATTTCCAGTAATGCTTTTTCCACACTCTCGGTGTTATCCTTTTCAAGAGTGTTGCGAAGGTATTCGTTGTCTCCGATCAAATCGATGATTTCTTGATCTGTTCCGAATCCAAGGGCACGCATCAATACCGTGATCGGTAATTTCCTGGTGCGGTCGATTCGAACATACACAACATCCTTGGCGTCTGTTTCATATTCGAGCCATGCGCCACGGTTAGGAATAACGGTCGCAGAGAATCCAAGCTTACCGTTTTTATCCATTTTCCCATTGTAGTAAACACTCGGTGAGCGCACTAATTGGGATACAATTACCCGTTCAGCACCATTGATGACGAATGTACCTGTTTCAGTCATCAGCGGGAAGTCACCCATAAATACATCCTGGTCCTTCACTTCCCCTGTTTCTTTGTTAACAAGGCGCACTTTCACACGAAGTGGTGCAGAATACGTAACATCGCGTTCTTTTGTTTCTTCCACAGAATACTTCGGCTCAGCTAAGCTGTAATCGATGAATTCTAACGATAAATTACCTGTAAAATCCTCAATAGGAGAAATATCCTGGAACATTTCCTTTAAACCTACATCTAGAAACCATTGATAAGAAGCTGTTTGAATTTCAATCAGATTCGGAAGGTCCAAAACCTCACTGATTCTTGCATAACTTCTACGTTGGCGGTGTCGTCCATACTGAACAAGTTGACCTGTCAACTGATTCACCCCTTAAATCAAGCGTTATAAGGATCCATTTGCCTCGGAAAAGGAATCATTTCCATAGACAAAAAGAAAATGGTTTTTATTTTAAAAACCACTATTTCTCATAAAACGAACTATTATTTATATATTTTTCCCATATTATCCATTGATTATACACCAATGGTATAAAAATTGCATAGTTACGGAATTATATATATGCATTTTATAATACTAACATAGCGAAAATTTAGAGTCAAACCTTTTTGGATAATAGTATATAGTATCCCTTTTTCTTAACGGGCACTTCAACATTTCCAAATAATTGCTCCATTTTATCCATTGCGGATGGAGCTCCTTGTTTTTTTTGAATGACAACCCATAATTCTCCACCAGCTACCAAACTGCGATAGCTTTCTTCTAAAATTTCGTGGACTACACTTTTACCTGCGCGAATGGGAGGGTTCGTAAGAATCGCTGCGAATTGATTGGAGGCAACTTTGTCAAAACGATCACTTTCGTAAATCTTCACGTTTGCGATCCCATTAGATGCAGCATTCTCTTTTGACAATTCAACTGCCCGGCTATTTATATCAATCATTTCTATCGCTCTATCGGGATAAGCTGCCGCAATCGATATTCCAATTGGTCCATAACCGCAACCAACATCGAGAATATTTCCTTCCACAGCCTCATTAAGGTTAAAACTCTCAACCAAAAGACGCGATCCGAAATCAACTTCCTTTTTCGAAAAAACACCATTATCACTTTTGAAGCGAAATGTACGTCCCTTTAATGTGAAATCCCAAAATTTCGGATTGCTTACGACATCCGGTTTTTGTGAGTAGTAATGCTCTGTCAGAGTCATCTCCCCCTATCAGAAAGGAATATTGAAGATTTAATGAGAGAAGAGAATTGAAGAATGGATGCTTGCATGCCGGAATGTCGGAATAATGAAGTCCTCGTTATCAAACCATTAACGGCTAATTTCCGTCATTTCTTTAAAAATGAAGAAAAAAAGCCCGCCAGTGATAGCGAGCTTTTTGTTTATGCAAGATTACTTAACTTCAACGCCAGCTCCAACTTCTTCAAGTTTAGCTTTGATTTCTTCAGCTTCTTCTTTAGAAGCAGCTTCTTTGATTGCTTTTGGAGTGTTGTCAACAAGTTCTTTTGCTTCTTTAAGTCCAAGACCTGTAACTTCACGTACAGCTTTGATAACTTTGATTTTTTGATCTCCAGCAGATGTAAGGATTACATCAAACTCAGTTTTTTCTTCAGCAGCAGCGCCACCAGCAGCAGCTACAGCTACAGGTGCAGCAGCAGTTACGCCGAATTCTTCTTCGATTGCTTTTACAAGGTCGTTTAATTCTAAAACAGTCATATTTTTAACTGCTTCAATGATTTGATCTTTAGTCATTTTTATTTCCTCCTCGAAATGGTTGTTTTTTTTTGAATCAGCAGGCTAAATAAGCGGTCAGCTTACGCGCCTTGTTCTTCTTTTTGCTCTGCAACAGCTTTTGTAGCAAGAGCCAGTCCGCGCATAGGTGCTTGTAGCACGCTGAGTAGCATTGAAAGTAGGCCTTCGCGTGAAGGTAGTTCTGCAAGAGCTTTAATTTCTTCAGCAGTTGCAACATTTCCTTCGATAACTCCAGCTTTGATTTCTAAAGCTTCATGTTTTTTCGCAAAATCGTTAAGGATTTTTGCTGGCGCAATAACATCTTCAGTTGAGAATGCAATTGCGTTTGGACCTGTTAATGCTTCGTTTAAAGCGCTAAGTTCAGCACTTTCAGCAGCACGGCGAGTCATAGAGTTTTTGTAAACTTTAAACTCAACGCCAGCTTCACGAAGTTGCTTACGAAGTTCTGTTACTTCAGCAACAGTCAATCCACGGTAGTCAACAACTACTGTTGATTGGCTTGAAGTTAACTTATCAGAAATCTCAGCAACGATTTTTTGCTTTTGTTCAATAATTGCGTTCATCCTTACACCTCCTGTAGATTTGCTTGAAAACATTTATACCGTTTCAAAGAAAAAGCCTTCATCTCTATTGCAGACATGAAGGCAGTAATTTCAAAAGTCATAGTCCAGGACTATTATTATCGAATTACCTCGGCAGGGAATTAAGCTCGTAATGAGCACCTACTGTCTACGGTACAAATAGTATTCATTTATTCACAACAAAACTTATTATAACAATAATAGTTTTGGTATGTCAATTATTTATTTGAAAGAAGAAGGATCAACTTTCACACCAGGGCCCATTGTAGTTGTTACAGAAACGTTTTTCATGTAAGTTCCTTTAGCAGCCGCAGGTTTAACTTTCAATAATGTATCATAGATAGTAGTGAAGTTTTCCACTAGTTTAGCATCTTCGAAAGATACTTTACCGATTGGAGCGTGGATGTTACCAGCTTTATCTACGCGGTACTCAACTTTACCAGCTTTGATTTCATTAACAGCTTTCGTTACATCGAAAGTTACTGTGCCAGTTTTAGGGTTAGGCATTAAACCTTTAGGTCCTAATACACGTCCAAGTTTACCAACTTCACCCATCATGTCTGGAGTCGCAACGATTACATCGAATTCGAACCATCCTTGTTGGATTTTGTTGATGTAGTCAGATTCGCCAACGTAGTCAGCACCAGCAGCTTCCGCTTCTTTTGCTTTTTCGCCTTTTGCGAATACTAATACGCGTTGAGTTTTACCAGTACCATTCGGAAGAACAACTGCTCCACGAATTTGTTGGTCGGCTTTCTTAGGGTCTACGCCTAAACGGAAAGCAACTTCAACAGTCGCATCGAATTTTGCGAAGTTTGCTTTTTTAGCAACTTCGATTGCTTCAGTTACAGCATAAGCCTTAGATACTTCTACAAGCTTAGCTGCTTCAAGATACTTTTTACCTTTTTTAGCCATGATATAAATCCTCCTAAATTGTGGTTTTAACGGAATGACCTCCCACGAATAAAGGTTGCGAGTATCAATCGCAACCCCGTAGAAACAAATAGCAATTACATGGATTAGTCTTCGATGACAATACCCATGCTGCGAGCAGTACCTTCAACCATACGCATTGCAGCTTCAACACTTGCAGCGTTTAGGTCAGGCATTTTAGTTTCAGCAATCTCGCGCACTTGATCACGCTTGACTGTAGCAACTTTATTACGGTTAGGTTCACCAGAACCAGACTCGATACCAGCTACTTTCTTAAGCAATACTGCAGCCGGTGGAGTTTTTGTAATGAATGTAAATGAACGGTCTTCAAATACCGTGATTTCAACAGGAATAATTAGACCAGCTTGATCTGCTGTACGAGCGTTGAACTCCTTACAGAATCCCATGATGTTTACACCAGCTTGACCTAATGCAGGACCGACTGGCGGTGCCGGATTCGCTTTACCAGCAGGAATTTGCAATTTAACCATTTTAATTACTTTTTTAGCCACGAGACACACCTCCTTATAAGTCCGTGATGTGGTAATAGGGTAATACCCTCCCACTCATCTTGAATTCTTTATATATTAATAAAGAATGCTTGTATCGTTGAGGCCTAAAAATTGAAACATACTGACCTTTGAAATTTTACCACTTTCAAAAGGCAATTTCAAGTTTTTTTCCGTTTATAATTTTTCCACTTGATTAAAATCAAGTTCAACCGGTGTATCACGGCCGAACATATTGACTAGAACCCTTACTTTACCTTTATCTTTATCAAGTTCTTCAATAGGTCCTGCAAATGTTGCAAATGGCCCTTCCTTAACTTGAACCGTATCACCGATTTCAAAATCAACCTCGATTTTGCTTTCATCTACGCCCATTCGCTTAAGAACGACTTCAATTTCTTCCGGCAGCAATGCAGTCGGTTTTGACCCAGCCCCAGATGAACCTACGAAACCTGTTACTCCAGGCGTATTCCGGACAACATACCATGAATCATCAGTCATGATGATCTCAACCAATACATATCCTGGGAATACTTTCTTTTTGGTCACTTTCTTTTTGCCATCTTTCACTTCTGTTTCTTCTTCTTCTGGAACTACTACGCGAAAGATCTTGTCTTCCATCCCCATAGTTTCAACACGTTTTTCCAAGTTAGCTTTAACTTTGTTCTCATAACCTGAATAGGTGTGAACTACATACCAATTCTTTTCCATGTGTTAGGACTTTAACGTCCTTCCCTCCCTGCAATCAATCATTTTCTTTATTAATCTTTATCTTTGAACGTTTTAGCCAAAAAACCATACGGCGTCATTCCGACTTAACTAGAATATATTGTGATGAACATATTACAGCAGTGCTCGATTTTGAACTTACTAAAAAAGACAAATTAAAAAACCCGTTTCCGGGCTTTTCTGCTGACACATATTATTCTATCACTATTATACCTTATTTTCGAATCTCTTATTCAATAACTAAGCGAATTAATTCGGAAATGCCCAAATCCACCACTGTAAAGAATAAAGCCATAAATACTACAGTCGTTACCACCACGATTGTATATTTGGTAAGCTCCTTGCGTTTCGGCCAGCTTACCTTTTGCATTTCGCGAGCGACTCCGCTGAAAAATTCGGTAAAACGTTTCATGAATGTACCTCCAAGCATTAGAAGCTTCTGTCAATCTATTTATAAAACGGTTATTTCGTTTCTTTATGAATCGAGTGTGAGTTGCACGTACTGCAAAATTTCTTGATTTCCAGTCGTTCGCCGCTTGTCGATTGTTTGCTCTCATAACTATAATTCCTTGTACCGCAATCAGTGCAGGCAAGAACTATTTTTTTTCGCATTAGATACACCTATCCTATCTACTATATCCATAAAACCTTATCACGGCTGTTTTTTATTGTCAATATCAAAGCAGGTTTCGACGATTATGGACACCGGAAATCAGAATATCGGTTTACTTGCCAACCATTAAAAATCTTTGTGAATAATAAGCTTCCATGTGGAGAAGGGACAGATGAAATTAAGCGGAAAAAGCGGAGGGATTATAAACTGATTTCCCTTACTTCCAGATAGCGCTCGAGCTTTCTTTTCACCCGCTGAAGGGCGTTGTCGATTGACTTAACATGCCGGTTCAACTCTTCCGAAATTTCTTGGTAGGTTTGTCCATCCAGGTAAAGAGCTAACACTTTTCTCTCAAGATCACTCAGGAGCTCGGCCATCTTTAATTCGATATCGTCAAACTCTTCTTGGTTGATGATCAGTTCTTCCGGGTCCAAAACTTTCGTACCCGATATAATATCCATTAGAGTTCGATCCGATTCCTCATCGTAAATGGGCTTGTCCAGGGAAACATAGGAATTGAGCGGAATATGTTTTTGACGTGTTGCTGTTTTGATAGCTGTAATGATCTGCCTTGTAATGCATAGTTCTGCAAATGCTTTAAAAGAAGATAACTTATCCCCTTTAAAATCACGGACGGCTTTATATAAACCAATCATACCTTCTTGCACGATGTCTTCCTTATCGGCACCAATCAAGAAATAAGTCCTTGCCTTAGCTCTTACAAAATTACGATACTTTTGGATCAAATAATCCAGCGCTTCACTGTCACCAGTGTGCACCAACCCTATCAATTCATCATCCTCAAACTGCAGATACTTTTCGTTCAGCTTCATTCCGAATTTGAGACCCACATTATATCCCCCTGACCTGACTCAGATAGAAATATTATACAGCAGGTAAAATTTACCCGTCAATGGTTCATATTTTACCCCGGCGCCATTTTTCGAAAATTTCTGCCACTTCTTCACTTAAAGGAATTTTAGCCACGGGTCTTATCGTCGTTGTTTTTCTTACATCTTTCTTGATTTCGCCTTGAATTTCTTCCATTTCAATAAGCAGTTCACGAGCGGATTTCCTTAGGGCCCCTTGGCCAAAGATCACCCACTGTTCCGTGAAGTCCGAGGTTGCCACTTGAATTTGTGTTTTGACATTATTCAGTTCAATGGCCATCTTTTCAATTCTTTCATCCGCAGTTTCATTTTCTTTTGTAAAAATTACGTCAACTTTGTGATTTTTGAATATACGGGCAATTCCCTGAACATATTGAGCGTCAAATACGACAATTACACGGTATCCGGTAAATGCTTGATATTCCGCCATCATTTCTATCAACCGGTCCCTTGCAGCAGCAAGATCCCGTTCCTTTAATTCTCTCAGTTCCGGCCAAGCTCCAATAATGTTATAACCGTCCACCAACAGAATATTCATTTCATCATTGCCCTAGGGGATTTCTTTTTCTATAAACCTCATACATCAATAAACCGGCTGCTACCGATGCATTTAACGAAGTTACTTGACCTGCCATAGGGAGACGGATGAGAAAATCACATTTATCCTTCATTAATCGTGCCATGCCTTTTCCTTCGCTGCCGATAACAAGTCCGATAGGCATCTTTCCATCCATGTTACGGTAATCATCGCTGCCTTTCGCATCGGTACCGACTATCCATACCCCGCGCTCTTTCAACTCTTCCACCGCTCTCGCCAAATTTGTAACGCGAGCTACCGGAATATATTCAATTGCACCCGTCGAGGCTTTTGCCACTGTTGCCGTCAAGCCCACAGCTCTCCTTTTTGGAATGATGATTCCATGGGCACCGACAGCATCAGCCGTCCTCATGATCGACCCTAAATTATGCGGATCTTCAACTTCATCAAGAATCATGAAAAAAGGTGCTTCGTCCCGTTCAGCCGCTTTTGCGAATAAATCATCCAGTTCCACATATTCATATGCAGCCACTTGTGCGATAACGCCTTGATGGATACCTTCAGCCATTTGGTCAATTTTTTTCTTCGGTACGATTTGCACGAATACCTTCTTTTCCTTCGCCAGACCGATGAGTGGCTGCATTGAGCCTTTTTGCGAGCCTTCGGCTATCCAAATTTTATTAATATCCCGTTCGGAGCGAAGAGCTTCCAATACGGGGTTTCTGCCAATGATATATTCTTCGCTCATGGGTTACTCCCCTTTTCTTCTTCAATGTATTCAATGGATTTTTTGATGAGTTCTTCCATTCTTTCTATTCGGCCGGATAAATACAAAAATCCCATAAGTGCCTCGAAGGCTGTACTGTAGCGATACGTTTGCACATCTGTATTCTTCGGTACCGTACCGGATTTTGCATTTCGGCCGCGCCTAACGACTGCGGATTCCTCTTCCGATAACCAACCTGACTCCAGGAAAAAGTGGATGACTTTATTTTGTGCTTTAGCCGCTACAAAAGATGTAGCCTTTTTGTGAAGTAGATTTGGCTTGACCGATCCTTTTTGAATGAGGTGATGCCGTATATACGTTTCGTATACGGCATCACCTATATATGCTAAAGCAAGACTGTTCAGCATTTTTGCATCTACCTTACTATCGTAATGAAGCATTAATTACCCTCTTTTCCATCTTGTACCTTGAGGGGTATCCTCTAATATGATATTCATGTTTTTCAAGCGATCACGAATTTCATCAGATAACCCAAAATTGCGGTCTTTCCGCGCTTGAATTCTCTGCTGTATCAACCCTTCAATTTCTTCATCCAAAAGCCCCTCTTCTTCAAGGGATAAACCGAGGACAGAAAATAAGATGTTGAATTTATCAAGGAAAGCATTAATCACTTCCTTGTCTGTGTTTTTCTCCATCAAGTAATAATTCGCCTGTTTGGATAGTTCAAAGAGCATGGATATTGCATTAGCTGTGTTGAAATCATCGTCCATTTCCTTAATGAATTGTTCATGTAATTCATTAAGCTTCTCCAACCAAACATCATTATTCTCAGTCAATCCATCACTTACTTGAAGGCGATGCTTTAAGTTTTGATAAGATGTCCTTAAGCGTTCTAGGGACGCTTTTACATTTTCAAGCACTTCTTCGCTATAATTGATGGGATGACGGTAATGTACAGATAACATGAAGAAGCGTAACACTTGTGGATCATGCTTCTGTATGATGTCATGCACAAGGACGAAATTGCCTAAGGACTTAGACATTTTTTCATTCTCAATATTTATATACCCATTATGCATCCAATAATTCGCAAAGGTCTTACCCGTCAATGCTTCGGATTGTGCAATTTCATTTTCATGATGCGGAAAAGCCAGATCTTGACCCCCTGCATGAATATCGATCGTATCGCCCAAATACTTTTTGACCATTGCGGAGCATTCGATATGCCAGCCAGGACGCCCCTTACCCCATGGGCTCTCCCAAGATATTTCATCATCCTTGGCCGTTTTCCAAAGGGCAAAATCAAGGGCATCTTGTTTTTTCTCCCCTATTTCAATACGGGCCCCCACTCGCAGCTCATCGATGGACTGATGTGAAAGCTTTCCATATCCCTCAAACTTACGAGTGCGGTAATACACATCCCCTTCAGATTCATAAGCGAATCCTTTCTCAATTAATGCCGAAATGAATTCAATGATTGCATCCATATTCTCCATTACGGTTGGGTGAGCATCCGCTTTTTTGCAGCCCAATGCCGATACGTCTTCAAAATAAGCCTTGATGAAACGCTCTGAGATGGTCGGGACATCTTCACCCAATTCTTTTGCCGCGCGAATCAGCTTATCATCCACATCCGTAAAGTTCGAAACGAATTGCACATCATATCCACGGTAATCCAAATACCTACGAACGGTATCAAATACGATTGCCGGTCTTGCATTACCTATATGAATGTAATTATAGACAGTGGGCCCGCATACATACATCTTCACCTTTCCCTCTTCAATCGGGACGAAGGTTTCCTTTTTTCTTGTTGCTGTGTTATATATTTTAATCGCCATATTATAGACTCCTTTCTTCCTGCTTCTGTTCAGCCAGCTTCTCTCTTAAGGCCCTGAGTTCACTATCCAATTCCTTAAAGCGATCAGCGATTGGATCAGGAAGATCACAATGATTTAGGTCTTTGTTGATTTTGATACCATCTTGAATGACCACTTTACCTGGAATGCCCACCACTGTAGAATTAGGTGGCACTTCCTTTAAAACAACCGATCCTGCACCGATTTTTGAGTTTTCCCCAACAGTGATGGAACCAAGCACTTTTGCTCCTGTAGCAATCAGGACATTATCCTTTATCGTAGGATGACGTTTTCCCTTTTCCTTTCCTGTTCCCCCAAGGGTTACACCTTGAAAGACAGATACATTGTCGCCAATTTCACAAGTTTCGCCAATGACGATCCCCATTCCATGGTCAATGAAGAAACGACGGCCAATCGTAGCCCCTGGATGAATTTCAATTCCGGTAAAAAACCGACTGATTTGAGATATACTTCTTGCCAGGAAAAAGAATTTCTTCTTGAATAGTGCGTGAGCCATCCTATGACTCCAAATTGCATGTAAACCCGCATACGTCAATATGACTTCCAAATAGCTGCGCGCAGCAGGATCTTGATCAAAAACCACTTCGATATCCTCTTTAAACATCTTTAACAAAATGATTCCCCCCTATGTTCCGTCCTTTTCCAACATCCCCTTTTGTAGCTTTTAAAGCATATAAAAAAGCGTCTCTGTCCAAATAGACAGAGACGCTTGAAGCGCGGTTCCACTCTGTTTGGAATGTAAAAACCAGATAAAGCTTTTTCCTGTTTTTTCATCCCCAACTTTAATCCCTGTAACGGAGGAAATTCCGCCTGTGCCTACTATAAGTTAGTTCAGCAAAGGACTCAAGGGTGCATTTCAGAAAACGAGAGGCTTGAACCACTTTCAGCAGGTTATGGTTCTCTCTAAAAAGCTTCGTTTACTTACTTCTCCCCATCTACGCGTTCTTTTGTAAGATTATTAAATACTATATTACATTTTCGACAAATTGTTAATATAAAATACTCTGAATACGCTGTTTAATTTTTTCCTTGCCCAGTAATGAAATCGCCTTAGGCAAGTCAGGACCATGTGTTTGACCCGTGACGGCAGCCCTAATCGGCATGAATAATTTTTTCCCTTTATGACCTGTGCCTTTTTGTACGGCTTTAATCGACTTCTTGATTTCATCCGCGTTAAATTCTTCAAGCCCTTCAATCTCCTGAAGGAAAGCTTTCATGACTTCCGGTACCTGTTCTTCAGCCAGCACTTCCTTAGCTTCTTCCTCGAACACGACCTCATCCTTGAAAAACAGTTCAGATAGCTCGACTATTTCCGCTCCATAGCTCATCTGCTCTTGAAAAAGGGAAACTAGCCCATGTACCCACTCTTCTTCTTCGGCGGTCAGTGTCTCTGAAACCTTCCCGGCTTTAATTAAGTGAGGCATTGACAATTCCACTGCACGATTGAGGTCCAATTGCTTAACATATTGGTTATTCATCCATGTAAGCTTTTGTTTATCGAAAAGTGCAGGTGACTTAGAAAGACGGTCAGCATCGAAAATATTAATGAATTCTTCCTTCGTGAAAATCTCTTCCTCCCCGACCGGAGACCACCCTAGTAATGTAATGAAATTGAATAACGCTTCAGGTACATAACCAAGCTCTTCATATTGCTCAATGAATTGAATGATCGACTCATCACGTTTACTCAGTTTCTTCCTGCTTTCGTTTACAATCAGCGTCATATGTCCGAATACCGGCGGTTCCCAGCCGAAAGCTTCATAAATCATCAATTGTTTTGGAGTATTGGAGATATGATCATCACCGCGAAGGACATGGGAAATCTTCATCAAATGATCATCGACGGCCACTGCAAAGTTATAGGTTGGAATGCCATCTTTTTTAACGATAACAAAATCACCAAAGCCATCTGTTTCAAACGAAACCTCATCCTTGACCATATCTTTGAAAGTAAGGACCTTCCCAGCTGGAACGGCAAAGCGAATGCTCGGTTTTCTTCCTTGAGCCAATAGTTCCGCTTGCTCTTCCTCAGTTAAATGCTTGCACTTCCCTGAATATTTTGGCGTTTCATTGCGTTCGACCTGTCCTTCACGCTCTGCTTCAAGCTCTTCTTCCGTACAATAGCATTTATATGCCAAACCCTTATCTAAAAGCTCTTGATACAATTCCTGATAAAGGTCGTTCCTTTCGGATTGACGATATGGCCCGTATTCACCGCCAACATCAACACCTTCATCCCAATCCATACCAAGCCATTTTAAATATTTAAGCTGACTATCCTCTCCGCCTTCAATATTTCTCTTTTGATCGGTATCTTCAATACGAATGATGAATTTCCCGCCTTTATTTCGTGCATATAAATAATTAAATAAAGCAGTCCGTGCATTACCAATATGTAAATGTCCAGTCGGACTCGGTGCATAGCGAACTCGAATATCACTGCTCATGATATATATAGACCTCCCAGTCGTTCTATTCTATTGTATATATTATCATTTAAATACATTGGGATAAAGGCATCCACCCTAAAAATGAATTTAGTTTGATTTAACCAATAAGACTACAGCCTGTGCCGCGATTCCTTCGCTCCTGCCTGTAAATCCAAGTTTCTCGGTAGTGGTCGCCTTTACATTAATTCTGTCTATCGACGTATCTAAAAGTTCAGCAATCCTGCCTCGCATCTCCTCAATATACGGTGCCATTTTCGGGCTTTGTGCAATGATTGTACAGTCCGCATTGCCCAGGGAATATCCTTCTTTTTTTACAATTGCCCAAATATACTGCAGCAGTTTTGCCGAATCGGCATCTTTAAATTCAGGATCGGTATCCGGAAAATGCTTACCGATATCCCCTGCACCAATTGCACCCAAGCAGGCATCAGCAACAGTATGCAGAAGGACATCCGCATCAGAATGCCCTAGCAAACCTTTCTCATACGGAATCGTAATCCCGCCAATAATCAAAGGTCTGCCCTCTACAAGCTGATGAACGTCATATCCTTGTCCTATTCTAAACATATCATTCTCCCCAATCATCTTTTTCCATGTTGTTGTTTATGTAAAATCGCTTCTGCAAAATAAAGGTCTTCCTGAGTCGTAATTTTAATATTATCATAATTGCCCTCAATAATAACTACCTGTTCATTGATCCGCTCTAGCAAACTTGCATCATCCGTCCCTAAAAACGCTTCAGCTTCTGCCTGTTCATATGCACTTTTTAATATGGATACACGAAAAGCTTGTGGAGTTTGCACCGCCCACAAGCTTGATCGTTCCACTGTTTCCACTACCTCTTTGTTTGCCGCTTTTTTAATCGTATCCTTAACGGGCACTGCAATTACGGCACCTCCATGCAGGGAGGCGGCAGCAGTCAATTCACTGATTTGCCCAAGATCGATAAAAGGGCGGGCACCGTCATGGACCAAGATGATGTCTTCTTCTGCATGTTGCAGTCCATTATACACGCTTTGTTGGCGCTCCTTGCCACCCATGACCAGTTTCTTGACCTTTTTAAGCCCATACGCTGCTATCAATTGATTGAAATAATCCTTTTCTGCCGGGTTTATCGAAAGGATAATCCCCCGACAGTCAGGATCTTCTTCGAAGACACGCAGTGTATAAACAATGATCGGGATACCCGATAGTTCAATAAAAAGTTTATTCTTGCCCGCCTTCATTCTTTTGCCTTGTCCAGCTGCAGGTATCACTACTTCATAAAACATAACGGTTTCTCCTACTCTTCTTTATAATGCTTTTTCTAATAGTTTCGGTTTAGCGAATATCATCCGGCCTGCAGAGGTTTGCAATACACTTGTGACAAGTACATCGATCCGTTTCCCGATATGATCACGGCCACCCTCGACTACGATCATGGTACCGTCATCCAAATAAGCGATGCCCTGGTTCTGCTCTTTCCCATCCTTGATGACTTGAACATTCATCTCTTCCCCAGGAAGTACAACAGGTTTAACGGCATTGGCCAGGTCATTGATATTAAGGACCGCCACGTTTTGAAACTCGCATACTTTGTTTAAATTGAAATCATTGGTAACGACCATTCCGCCCGATATTTTGGCAAGCTTCACCAGTTTACTGTCCACTTCCTGAATGTCTTCAAAATCACCCTCGTACATCTCCACTTTAATCGGCAGGTCTTTTTGAATTCGATTCAAGATATCCAAACCGCGTCTTCCCCGATTCCTTTTCAATGCATCAGATGAATCGGCAATGTGCTGCAATTCGTTTAAAACGAATTGAGGAATGACTATGGTACCCTCCAGAAAGCCCGTCTGACAGATATCCGCAATTCTACCATCAATGATGACGCTAGTATCGAGAATCTTAAGCCGCTTGCTATACCCCTCTTCATCCTCTTCGTTCGCTTCACCATCAGTATTCTTTTTCTTATTGCTTTTCATGAATAAACTCAATAGCTCATCACGTTTTTTAAAGCCCACCTGAAAACCAAGATAACCAAATAAAAGCGTAAGGATGATAGGTACCACTGTATTTAAAATAGGAACCTTGATGGCACTGAAGGCGGAGCCAACCAAGAACGCCGCAAGCAGTCCCACTAAAAGGCCGACGCTGCCAAAGATTATATCCGTAATCGGTATCTTAACAAGCTGTTCCTCCAGCCACTTCATAAAATAGATCACATGATCTACTGCCCAAAAAGTTATAAGATAAAAGATAATGGCACCCAACAGTACACTTACATAAGGATTGTTTAATAAAGCAATATCGTCTGCATGTAAAACAATTAATAATTCAGGAATTAGTAACATACCAAGTGTTCCGCCGACTATTAAGAAGCATGCTTGTATAATGCGTTTTAACATCCCTTTCACCTCCCTCTACTCATTATTGACCAATAAAATAAAATGAAACCTTCGAAAATTCGTTTTCATTATATACGTTAAATTCACTTAAGGAATTAGTGGATTTACAAATACGACTTCTTCTCTTTTTCGTAATATTAGCCTAGCACCCTGAGTTTTGAGTGTCAAAAATAAACACCAACCAATTTCAAGCTGGTTCAGGTGAATGTTAAAAGGCCAGCTGCTCCTTACATCCTTCTATTTGTGACCAGCTGATTTTTTAAAATGCGGAGTCCTTCTTTGATTTTATTGGCGCGGACTTCGCCTATACCCTCCACATCGTCAAGGTTTTCAACCGTAGCTTTATTGACTTCACTAAAGCTTCCGAACTGTTTCACTAAATTTTCGATGATCAAACCCGGCAGGCGTGGGATTTTATGAAGAATACGGTAACCACGGGGATGTACTGACTCATCAAGATGTATGTATCCATGATAGCCCAGCACCTTCAGAAGAATGCTTTCATCCAGTTTTTCCTGCATGGCCAACTCTTGAAGCCTAAAAATGATTTCCTCGGGATTTTCATCATTACTGGAGGTATAATCCTTGATAAGCCATTTTCCTTCCGTTTCAATATCTGCCAGGATTTCATTCATTTGCAAACGGATCAATCTTCCTTCCGTACCAAGCTCATTAAGGTACGTTAGTAGCTCGGCCTTGATTCTGAGCACCATTACATAACGGTGAAATACCTGCAAAAGGTCGGCATAGGTCACGATTTCCTCAAACTCGAGCGCTCCTAAAACCGATATGCTCTGCTGCAGGACCACCTTGTATTTTTCCAGGGTCTGGATGGCCAAATTAGCCTTAGCAAGTATGACTCCTATATCTTTAAGGGCATACCGGAAATTGCCCTGATATAAAGTGATGACATTCCGACGTTGTGAGATTGCGATGACCAACGACTTGGTCTCCCTTGCCACACGTTCCGCTGTCCTATGCCGCATTCCCGTTTCAGTGGAAGGTGTGCTATTGTCCGGCACTAATTGGGCATTTGCGAAAATAATCTTATCGGCCGTTTCATTTAAAATGATGGCCCCGTCCATCTTCGCCAACTCATATAATGTGCTGGGGGTACAGCTGCAGTTGATTTCGAAGCCGCCATCCACGATCGTTCGCACCTTCTCGTTATATCCGACCACTATCAAACCACCTGTATTTGCCCTCAGGACATTTTCAATACCCTCACGAAGCGGGGTACCCGGTGCTACAATTTGCAGAATTTCCAATTTAGTTTTCTCATACCCTTTTTTATCTGTCATACTTAACCCCCTAACGATTGTTTAAGAGCCTCCGAAACCGATGAAACACCAACGATCTTAATACCTTTCGGCGCAGTCCATCCCCCTATATTATTAGCCGGTATGATAACCCGCTCAAACCCTAATTTCGCCGCTTCCTGCAC
The DNA here is from genome assembly GCF_053608705.1 of Peribacillus sp. NPDC055009. NCBI lineage: Bacteria > Bacillati > Bacillota > Bacilli > Caryophanales > Bacillaceae > Peribacillus > Peribacillus sp. NPDC055009. Next base: position 55,910 of record NZ_JBSGVZ010000025.1, read on the forward strand.
CCTTTGTTCTATCCGTGACACCCTTCTCACTTCCCCAGTCAGCCCCACTTCACCAATGATGCAATCGGCAGGGTTTGTTGGTTTATCTCGGAAGCTTGATGCAATGCTTATTGCAACAGCGAGGTCAATTGCCGGTTCATCAAGCTTGACCCCACCAGCAACCTTTAAATACGCATCCTGGTTTTGGAGCAGCAAGCCCACTCTCTTTTCCAAAACAGCCATTAAAAGCGAAACTCGATTGTGGTCAATTCCCGTGGCCATTCGCCTTGGGTTTCCAAAACTCGTAGGTGAAATCAATGCTTGAATTTCGACAAGCACCGGCCTTGTGCCCTCCATGGATGCGACGACTGTGGAACCCGAGGCTCCTTGCGAACGTTCTTCAAGGAAAATTTCCGATGGATTCGCTACCTCTTCCAATCCATGTTCTTTCATTTCAAAAATACCCATCTCATTCGTCGAACCAAAGCGGTTTTTGACCGCACGTATAATTCGATATGTATGGTGTCTTTCTCCTTCAAAATATAAAACGGTGTCAACCATGTGCTCAAGCAGCCGCGGCCCCGCAATGGCCCCTTCCTTTGTAACGTGACCGACGATAAAAATTGCGATCCCGTTCGTTTTGGCTATTCGCATGAGTGAAGCTGTGCATTCCCTCACTTGTGAAACGCTTCCCGGGGCAGATGTAACCTCCGAATGATATACCGTTTGAATGGAGTCAATAATGACCAAATCCGGTTTTACCTCTGTAATGGCCTGTTGGATATAGTCCATATCGGTTTCAGCATAAACGAATAGATGTTCCGACATGGTCCCAAGCCGGTCTGCTCTCAATTTGGTCTGCTTGACTGATTCCTCACCTGATATATATAGCACTTTTTTCTGTTTATGCGCCAATTGGGATGATACCTGTAAAAGCAGGGTGGACTTGCCGATACCCGGGTCCCCTCCGATCAATACAAGTGACCCCTGTACGATCCCGCCCCCAAGAGCACGATTCAATTCCATTAAATCCGTCTTAATCCGTGGTTCTTTTTCTGATTGAATGGTCGTTATGGGTGCTGCCTTCTCCCGTTCCCCGGAACCTCTAACCTCCGAATGGGTAAACGCGCCCTTTCTAGCAGGCTTAACGATTTCGGTTTCCTCGACCATTTTGTTCCATTCACCGCAGCCTGGGCATTTCCCCATCCATTTCGCGGATTCATATCCACAAGACTGACACATAAATTTTGTTTTCTTTTTTACAGCCATAAATTACTCCTCTTCCTTTGGAAAAAATATCTATATTAAGGATATTATATCTCTGTTTTATTTAAACCTTCTTAAGGCTAAGTTTTTTTAAAAAAATATTCACTCTGCTTGTCCCGTTTATACTCATATCTACCTATAGATAAAAAACAGAGGTACACTGCAAAAGAATCTGCGTGTACCTCGAAGTTTAGGATCAGGTTATTCACTTACATTAACAGGCTCGCCTTGCCGGATTGCAAACTCATTATTCACGACATCCATTACGACCGTTTGCCCTTTTTTCACGTTGCCTTTAAGCAACTCTTCGGATAGATAATCTTCTACATGCTTCTGAAGTGCCCTGCGGATTGGACGTGCACCATATTCCGGATCAAAACCTTCGGTTGCAATTTTTTCTCTAGCCGCATCTGTCAGCTCCAAGTATATCTCCTGTTCTTTCAAACGGGTAGTAAGCTGATTTGACATTAATGTAACGATTTGTTTCAAATGATCCTTCTCTAATGAGTGGAACACGATGGTTTCATCAATACGATTCAGGAATTCCGGACGGAATGCACGTTTGAGTTCTTCCATCACTTTCCCTTTCATATTTTTATAGTCCTGGCCAGTATCCTGGATGTTAAAGCCGACATACTTATCGGTCTTCAATGCCGACGCACCTACATTCGATGTCATGATCAGAATGGTATTCCTGAAATCGACAGTACGACCCTTGGAATCTGTCAGCCTTCCGTCTTCCAATACTTGAAGAAGGATATTGAAGACATCCGGATGCGCCTTTTCTATTTCATCAAGCAGAACGACAGAGTATGGTTTCCTCCGCACTTTTTCCGTTAACTGACCGCCTTCTTCGTATCCAACATATCCTGGAGGGGATCCAACAAGACGTGAAGTTGAATGTTTCTCCATATATTCGGACATATCGATGCGGATCATGGCATCTTCATCACCAAAAATTGATTCAGCCAAAGCACGTGCAAGCTCGGTTTTACCGACCCCTGTAGGTCCCAAGAAGATGAATGAACCAATTGGACGTTTAGGATCTTTCAAACCTGCCCTGGCACGTCGTACTGCTTTAGAAACCGCAATGACGGCCTCTTCCTGCCCAATTACACGATCATGGAGGATCGACTCCATATTAAGCAGTTTGTCTGACTCTGTTTGCGCCAGTTTAGTGACTGGCACTCCCGTCCAGCTGGACACGACATGTGCAATGTCATCCACAGTGACTTCACTGTTCTCCTGCCCTTGTTTTTCTTTCCAAGTTTTTTTCGTTTCTTCCAATTGTTCTCTTAAGCGTTGTTCCGTATCGCGAAGCGAAGCTGCTTTTTCAAATTCCTGACTCTGAACGGAAGCATCCTTTTCCTTGCGAACATCGTCTAGCTTCACTTCAAGTTCCTTTAAGTTAGGTGGCGTTGTGTATGAGCGCAGCCTGACCTTGGAGCCAGCTTCATCAATCAAGTCAATCGCTTTATCCGGTAAAAAGCGATCGGAAATATAACGGTCGGATAATTTGACTGCGGCATCAATCGCTTCGTCAGTAATCGATACGCGGTGATGTGCCTCATAACGGTCACGCAGCCCCTTGAGAATTTGGATGGATTCCTCAATAGTCGGCTCATCGACTTGGATTGGCTGGAAACGACGTTCAAGCGCAGCATCCTTTTCAATATACTTACGGTATTCATCCAATGTTGTTGCACCGATACATTGTAATTCACCACGTGCCAATGATGGTTTAAGGATATTGGAGGCATCGATGGCACCTTCTGCACCACCTGCACCAATCAATGTATGCAATTCATCGATGAATAGGATGATATTACCCGCCTGACGTATTTCATCCATAACTTTCTTCAACCGGTCCTCAAATTCACCACGGTATTTAGTACCAGCCACAACGGTACCCATATCAAGTGTCATTACGCGTTTATCGCGTAAAATTTCAGGTACCTCATTATTGATGATCTGTTGGGCAAGCCCTTCAGCAATGGCTGTTTTACCTACCCCAGGTTCACCGATCAATACTGGGTTATTTTTTGTACGGCGGCTTAATACCTCAATGACACGCTGTATTTCCTTACTTCTTCCGATAACGGGATCCAGGCTTCCTTCCCTGGCAATCGCCGTTAAATCACGGGCTAGGCCATCCAGTGTCGGTGTACTCGCATTTGAAGCGGCAGAACCTTGATGACCACCTGATTCATTGCTGCCCAAAAGCTGTAATACTTGTTGTCTGGCTTTATTTAAACTTACTCCAAGATTATTCAATACGCGGGCAGCTACACCTTCCCCTTCTCGTATAAGACCTAGAAGAACATGCTCTGTCCCAACATATGAGTGACCTAATTTTCTTGCCTCATCCATGGAAAGTTCAATGACTTTCTTGGCTCTTGGGGTATAATGTATCGTTTGAGCCGTATCCTGTCCACGGCCAATTAAATTTTCCACTTCTTTCTGAATCTTATCCGGACCCAATCCAAGAGCAAATAACGCCTTGGCTGCAATACCATCGCCTTCTCGGACAAGACCCAGTAAAATATGTTCCGTGCCAATATTATTATGACCTAAACGGATTGCCTCTTCTTGGGCTAATGCTAATACTTTCTGGGCTCTTTCAGTAAAACGACCAAACATCATAGGGAATTCCTCCTTAGAATTTTCGTTTTGAATAAAGTTGCTGGCAATTCTCTAAGTAATGGCAGAAGCTTATTCTTGCTCCATATCTATTACATGAAATTTGATACTCCCTAAAGAGGTCTATGACCTCTATGAGGAGGAAGATTCAGTGAAATTCAAGCGTTCCCGGATGAGTGCTGCTCTTCGAATATCCCTTTCATGGGGTCTTAAAGGGCCGCCTGCGTACTTTTGTAAAAATCCCGACTGCGTCAAAATCATCAACTCATTTAGAATGCTTTTGGAAATATTTTTTATATACCCAAGATCTATCCCTAACCTAACATCGGAGATACAGGTAGCTGCTTCCTTGGTCTCGATGATTCGAGCATTGGACAAAATCCCATATGAACGGAAAATTCTATCTTCTAATTGTATGTGGGAAGTCCTCGCTAATGCATCCCTCGCTGACCGTTCCTGGGCTATGATTTGTTGCACTACACTTGTTAGATCTTCAACGATATCCCTTTCCGACTTTCCAAGAGTAATTTGATTTGAGATTTGAAAAATATTCCCTAACGCTTGACTGCCCTCTCCATAAATCCCTCGAACCACCAACCCCAATTGGTTGATAGCCGGTATGATATTATTCATCTGCTGTGTAAGGACCAGGCCGGGAAGATGCATCATGACTGAAGCCCTTAATCCTGTTCCCACATTAGTCGGACAACTTGTTAGGTATCCTCTTTCTTCATCATATGCATAGTCTATGGATTCTTCAATCCAATCGTCAAGAACATTTGCAATCTTTAAGGTTTCCTTCAGCTGCAATCCCGACATTAAACATTGAATACGGAGGTGATCCTCTTCATTTATCATGATACTTATTTCTTCATTTTCCGAAAGGAGACATGCGCTTTTCGCTGAATCTTCAACTAAATGAGGACTGATTAAATGTTTTTCAACGAGAACGCGCTTTTCCAGTGGTTGCAATTGGTCAATCTCTAAAAGTTCCAGTTTCCCAATCTCTGGAGTCACTTCCTCTTCAATTCTTTTTTTGACCAATTCAATGATTTTTTTAGCTTCTTCGTTAGAAAAGGAGGTTGGGAAGGTAAAGTCTTTGAAATTCCTGGCCAGCCGAATCCGCGAACTCAATACAATATCGATTTCCGGCCCTTCGGCACTCATCCAGGAACTCAAAGCGTTTTCTACAAACTTTTCCAAGCTCATAATTCCTCGCCTCCCTCTTGGGCTTCATACCTTTTTTCAAGGGAACGTACCTTATCTCTTACCTCTGCCGCTTTCTCGAATTCCTCTTGATCAATGTGGGCCTTTAAAACTTCTTTCAAATCTGAAATTTGCTTTCGAAGATAGATGGTGCCACCGATCCTTTTTGGAATTTTCCCTATATGTGCTGTATTGCCGCTATGAACCCTCTTTAAAATGGGATTTAACTGTTCATTGAACGTTTTATAACATTCGGCACAGCCAAACTTACCAATATGGACAAATTCTTTATAAGATCGATGACAATGCGGGCAACGCCTCTCTTCCGTTTTAGGAAATGCATTTGCCTTCGTCTGTTGAATATTCGACTCGATATTCAACAATCCTGCTAATAAATTATTTATTGAAAAACCAGGTCCACCTGCATCCATGAATATTTCGCCTTTTTCCTGAGCACATATCTCACAAATCATGACTTCAGTCTTTTTTCCATTGATGATTTTGGTGAAGTGCAGGGTAGCAGGCCTTTGATGACATTCTTGGCAAATCAACGTTCATCACCTCTGCCAGTTTCATTTATATTTTAAAGTCGTAAGCATCGCAGTTAAAATTCTTGCCCTAAGTTCATCGCGGTCAGGTAGGTCGATATAAATCACCGATCTATCTATGACGCTCATCATAATCTTTGCTTCTCTTTCATTAATGACGTCTTCGTTCATCAGCCGTGAAATTACTCCTTCAGCCATCGATTGAGATACCCTGGAACCAATAAGCGATAATAATTGGTTGATAAGTTGTACGGAATCCTGTGATTCCACCTTCATGATGCGTATATAACCTCCGCCCCCACGCTTACTCTCTACAACATAACCTCTCTCGATGGTAAACCTGGTATTGATTACGTAATTGATTTGAGAAGGAACACACTGAAATTTATCTGCTATTTCACTTCTTTTAATCTCCAAGATATCTTTTTGACTTATTTCAAGTACTTGCTTCAAATAAGTTTCGATAACATCAGATATGTTTCTCACTCAGCCTCCTCCATTCTGACTTTGACTATATTTGACTATTATTATACAAGGAATAATGCATTTTGCAACTTAAACGCACTTTCTTTCTGTAATATCCATTTTCTCCAAATTATATGTAGTTACATACCCCATTGAACATTAAAGTTAAAATATCTTACATAAATACCCTAAAAAGACAAAAGCAAAACCTGCTATTTTTTCTTCTCCTTAAGGTTTCACAATTTTAATACTGCCCAATTCTCAGCTTACCAAAAATACGGCCAGTCCCTGCTGTCCCATAAATAAAGAACTTTTTTTAAATTATGAACATCAAAAAAGACCAGCCGGATGGCTGATCTTAATAAATGGCTTGGCGGCGTCCTACTCTCACAGGGGGAAACCCCCAACTACCATCGGCGCTGAAGAGCTTAACTGCCGTGTTCGGAATGGGAACGGGTG
>NZ_JBSGVZ010000026.1:0-61106 GCF_053608705.1 Peribacillus sp. NPDC055009
GATATATGATATAAATATAAAAAATATTGATGTAAATAAAAAAATATTAGTTCCCTATCATCATAGGAAACTAATATTTAAGAGTAGTATAGAAATCGAGACATTTAATAAACTCCCTGGCAGCTTTTGAAAAATACTGCTTCTTAGAGCGAACGTAACCGAATTCCATTGTATTATTTTCCAGCTCCACCAAAGGAATGGCCACAAGTTCCCCGCTTAGGAAATAGGGGTCGCTGTTAACTCCAATATCATAAGAAAAGGCAATCGCTAATCCTTCAGCGACGGTTTTTTTGATGATCTCTGTATTATTTGTGAAAAACAATATATTCATCTCACCGTAATGATCAAAAAAACCTTTAATGAACGACTTCATTCTTGGTCCATTGTAAATGACCAAATTTTGGTCCATTAGCTCTTTTGGGGTTATGCTTTTACGGTTCACTAAAGGGGAGTTCTTACTGACCATCACAATCACTTTAGCTTCCATCAAGGGTTGGAATTCCAACTCAATTTCTTTTGGTTTAACCTTTGGGATATTCAATAGCCCGAAGTCTATCTTACCATTCAGTACTTCTTCGGTTATCTCCTGTCCCCCTTTTTCTTCAATGACAATTTTCACCTCGGGATACTTCTTCTTAAATAAGGCCAAGGATTTAGGCAAAACCGTTAGAAATAAACCTTGTGTTGATGATAGGCGTAACTCTTTTTCCATCGTATCTGAATGTATTTGAGCACTGTCTCTTATTTCTTCCAATTTGTTTAATACTTCAAGAGCTTTCTGGATGATTTCCTTTCCGTCTTCTGTAGGTATGGTTCCTAACCTTGACCGCTTGAAGATTTTTATACCTAATTCCTTCTCCAAACTCGTAATGGCCATACTGATTCCAGATTGGGAGATATGGAGGCTTTCTGAAGCCGTGGAAATCGAGTTAACCTCGGCTACCTTGATGATATATTCCAATTGTTCAATATTCATGATTCATTCTCCTTCTAGCCTATTACTAATATCATACCTCGAACAGAAAGCCCTTTCAATTTTAGAGAAGTGGATTCAGGACACTTCAAACTGTCGCCTCAAAAGCAGAAGCTAGTTTTATATAATTGTAGTTGTTTTTTCGTATTCTTTAGCTGGTTTTGCCTGATTATTTTTAATAGATACGGCAACAATCGTTCCCAATAACGCTATTATCACCAAAAACAGGAAAGCGGCATTATAGGAGTCATTAAACAAACTGATAATCAAACCGAGGGCTAAAGGAGAAACCGCACCTGCAATTTGACCGGCAAAAGTTACGAGTCCGGAGGCAGAGCCCGTTAGTTCCTTTGGTGAGTATTTTATGATGATCGTATAAAGAACCGTTCCAAAGAAAGACAGTGCTACGGAGTTGAGAGTGAGATAAGTGATGATAAGTGCTATAGACGTGGCGTTAGACATTAGAAAGAGAAAAATTGCCGATAATAAAGCGCCTGCAGCGGCAAGATACTTCTCCCGGTTAGCCATATGCTTATCCAGAAGCCACCCGCTTACATTAAACATCAAGAAACCAAAAATATAAGGGATTGCCAATAAACCTCCTGCGGCTATTAAATCCACCCCTTTTTCTTTAACCAAATATATAGGCATCCAAGTGATCAGACCATAGTTGATAATATTTGATATAAACTTGAATGTTATGAGTTTCCAAATATTTTCGATTTTAAATAACAGTTTCAGAGCAACCTTTTTTTGTTTCGGTTTGTCTTTTTTAACCTCTTGATTTCCTTGAGGCTTTAGAATGAACCAAATTCCGAAAGAAGCTAATATCCCTAGAATTCCGGAAATGGTAAACATGCCCCGCCAACCGAATGCCACCACCATGGAAGCTGCAAGTGCAGTACCTAATATCCCGCCAATATTTTGGGCAGACAGGAAAAACGAATTTGCCCTGCCCCGTTCTTCTTCCGGGAAGTTATCTCTTATAGTGGACATACTGGCAGGATAGAAAGGCCCTTCACCTAACCCGAACAGAAAACGGATGAATAATAAAGACATGAATGACCAAGCAAACCCAGTCATTACAGTGAACAAGGACCAACTAAACAAAGAAACAGTAACCATGACCCTGGCGCCATACTTATCGGTCATCCATCCACCAAGCGGTTGCATGAGTGAGTAGCTAACAAAAAATATACTAATTAAAATACCTGTCTGGGACGTATTGAGATGAAACTCATCTGCAATAGGGATAATCCCGACATTTATGGCAACGCGATCAAAAAAACTTAAAATCATTCCAACAAATAAAAGGCCGCTAATCATTATTTTTCGTTTCTTACTTGCATATAACTGCATTCCCCATCACTCCATTTTTTATATTTTCACAAAACCTCAGCCACACAGGAAGCGCTTACAATTCCTTTCGAATTACAAAACTTGTTCTGTAACTATTAGGAGCGTTTTATAAAAAATTAAAAACGAAACAGGATGCCTTCAGGATTAATTAATACATTCAAACCCACGAGACTACTAAGTAGACTCGTGGGTAACCGATCCATCCTTGTTTCAGAATATGAAGTGTTTGATTATCACGGAGTTACGATATTAACCTTAGGTTGGAATTGATCCAGCAAAGTCAGGAAATCTTCAAACTGTTTTTTATCACCGGAAATGGCAACTTTACCGGCTGCTTCCATTTTGGATAAATCTTCACGTCCCAGAGCAATCTGATAGAAAGTTATTCTATCTAATGTTAATGCTGCATCAGGGTTGGACGCCATTTTCCCTTTTTTGAAGTTCAATACAGAATTATTCAGATCGATCGTGTAATTGGTTTTCGAATCTGTAAATGTCAAATTGAAAGTCATATTTTTATTTTCCGCTTTCATTCCGTTTAATTTAATGGACAAGAATTTCAGGAAATCATCCATTGGCATATTGAGCAGCGTATCGAGATTCATCATTCCGCCACTTCCCTTTGAGTCTGACACACCATTCCTTAACTCGTCTGCGCCGGTAAGATAGAAATTACGCCACACAGAAGATTCAGCTGTGTATCCTAATTGCTCATAAGCTTTAGCCAATAAATTTTTTGCTTCTGTATTTTTCGGGTTGGCCATGACGACATGCTTTAAGACTTGAGCCACCCAGCGATATTCCCCTCTTTTATAATCAAGTTTTGCCTGTTTAATGACCTTCTTTTCCCCACCCATATACTGTACATATTTAGCGCCCGATTCCTCTTGTGGTAATGGATCCAAGTCGGATGGATTACCGTTGAAATATCCTAAATAAAAGTTGTACACCGCTTTTACGTTGTGTTTCAATGTTCCGTAATACCCCCGATTGGCCCAGACTTTATCCAACTTTTCAGGAAGCTTTAACTCTTCCGCGATTTCATCGGGTGTAAGTCCTAAATTAGCTAATCGTATGGTTTGGTCATGAATATATTTGTACAAATCACGCTGACTTTCCAACTGCTCCAGAACATCGTCCCTTCCCCATATGGGCCATGTATGGGCCGTAACCATAGCATCTATATCTTCGTTTCCAAACAGATCAACTGTTTCATCAAGTGCTTTCACCCATTTTAGGGTATCTCTGGTTTTAGCTCCCCTTAATGTATAAATATTATGTAACGTGTGTCCGGTGTTTTCCGCTACCACTAAAGTTTTGTAATCATTGATATAATAATGCATTTCAGATGGAGCTTCCGAATCCGGCGTCAATAAAAATTTAAATGTAATTCCGTCTATTTCCACCGTTTGAATATCATCCTTCACTTCCATTGTTGGAGGTAAATAGCTAAAAGTTCCGTTACTTAATCCTGGGCCAATACCAGAAGTAACAAATCCCCTTTCACTTGCGGGTAAGAGATTTCCAAACATATAACCTGCACGGCGAGACATTATATTGCCTAAAAGAATGTTTTCACTTAACGCTTCATCGTTAAAACCTGCCGGGACAATAATCGGCACCTTAGCTGGATTTTCAGCGTATTGAGCAATGCCTTTCATACCACCAAAGTGATCCGCATGACTGTGACTAATAACAATTGCACTTACTGGATTTTTGGGCCGATATTCAAAATAAAGCTCCATGGCTGCTTTTGCCGTTTCAATTGTAGAAAGTGTATCTAAAACTATTAATCCTGTTTTTCCTTCCACAATGGTAAGCACTGATAAATCCTGGCCCCGAACTTGATAAACGCCATCTACCACTTTAAATAAGCCTGTTATATTTTGTAATTGAGCCTGCCGCCACAAGCTTGGATTTACAGTAAGACTTGCCGGCTGATCTTCTTTTATGAATGAATATCGATTACTATCCCAAACTACGTCACCTTTTGAATTTTTAATTGGATTCATATTCAAAGGCGCAATGAATCCTTTGTGTGCATTCTTGAAATCTTCCTTATCTTTAAAATTCAACTGTTCATAAAAAGCCTTATTTGCTGAAATTGTTGCATCTGTCGCCGGCATCGGCTCATCTGACGCAGCCTTTGTAACAGAAGACCCTGCCAGTAAAACAAAAACAATGGGAACGGTTACAATTCCTTTAATAAAAGATACTTTGGACATTTCATACCCCTTTCTAAGTAGATATCATGTATCTATTCCGAATGTTGCAGCAGTAAACTTTCTCTTTTTTTAGAAATTTTAGGATAATATGAATTTATTTTATAATTAATTTGGCTTTAAGTATATTTCCTATTTCTAATGGTAACTTCAATTTTATTTATATAAAGGCTACGTTAAATTCTAATGTTGATATTTGACCATAAAAAAACCGCCTTGGTGAAAAGGCGGTTCATTGAGCTATCGTCCCCGTAGTTAAATAAATTAGTTGTGTCTGTTTTTATTGAGTATCTTCGTCGCTTTTGTACTCCAAAAATCACCTGGCTGACAATCAAAAGTCTTACATATCCGTTAATCATTCATTTTTTGACTTTATATCTGGGGCATTTTTTAATGGCTTTTGAAGGGCGTCCACAATGGCTGCGATGATACTTGTTGCTAAAATACCCATTAGACATAATGATGTAGGACCCGCTGCATCATCACTACCTGTAACTTTAGCAAGCACCCTTAAGCTTACTATTCCTAACAAAATGAGGAAAATGACTGTAAAAGCACATTTCTTTATAATCTTCAAAGATTTAAGGGATAATTCAGAGAAAGCATTGTTCTTTTCGATGTAGGTTAATAGTTTATATGCTTGATACAACGCAACAGAAAACGCAATACAGAATCCGTATGCACATACTAAAAAGGGGATTAGGAAGTAAGCCGTATCTGGATGTACCCTTGCATCCCTAACGGCTATCTCAGGCAACCAGATACACAAAGCAAGCACTGCAATTCCAGCCAGAAAAATAATTACCTTTAAGAAAGTGGTTGAACCTCGTTTAACATTCATTTAAAACACCTCACTTATTTAATGACAACATGATTTTAGCATATTATTTATCGTATTACAGTAAATTTATATTGTTTTTATTTATATTATTATTGTTATTTAAATATCCTTTTAATTTTGACAAAAATAAAAAGCACTTCTCATTACAAAGAAATGCTCTTACTTTAAAATGTTAAATTTACAACTTGTTCAACAAAACTGCCCGTTAGCTTAACAAGATTAAGCAGAGAGCCGAAGTTTGGTATTCGTGTCGGTCACAGTAAATAGGCACGATTTGACCAACATATTTTTCTTATTCGATAACCAAAGAATTTTATGCTGCCAGTAAAACAAGGTTACATGCGTCACCTCATTACCCAATTGCTCGGCACATTTTCTCAACGAATAGCCCTCCATCATTCATTCGATGAACCGAACCCAAAGATGAGGTCTTCTGGTACGTTGAAGATTGCGTGTTTGTGAGGTCGTTAAAGGTTTGATGGCAGGCTTTACAGCGGTAACGCTGCTGTCACCTGTCCAGCACGTGTTTTGATAACGAATTTACCAAATCGCACAACAAAATGGCTGTCGCAATGTGGGCAGACAAGACCAGCTTTATGCTTTTGTTCCTGGATTTCATCAATTGCACGAATAGGAGCCGACATCGGTTTCGTTCGAGACTGCAAGAAATATACAAGTTCCTGTTTACCGCTTTCAGTTAATGCTTCAGCGAGCTTCTTTACTTATTTAACATGGCCTATATAAAAATAACAATCCCTTTGTTTGTCTAACCGAAGGCTGAAGAACCAAATACAAAATGCCCCTCCCGATAGGGAAGAGCTTTAATGAATACGCAATGCCGTATATTCAATTTGCTATGACTTTTGCAAGGCAGGGTGTCCGGGGCCACACCGTTTCCCACAAATCTGAAAACGCTGCCAAATTGTAATGGTAAACGAAGGTAGCTTTTCATTCCTTATCGAAGAAAATCAACAAATTTAGACACCCCTATTTTGTTGAATCGCTTGTTTTTCCTGACTAGCCATAAATTTCTTGCCATATCTATTCTGGAAATATCCACTTCCCGCAAAAAGCCTTGCTCCAATTCCCTGGCCACTGTCAACCTTGGCAAAATGCTGATTCCAAGTCCTGCTTCAACCGCACTTTTTATCGCTTGTGTACTGCCAATCTCCATGTAGCTTTCTATTTTTTCTAAAACCCCATGCTCCCTTAGCATGTTTTCTACGATAAGCCGTGTTCCGGAAATGGATTCACGCCAAATCATCCTTTCATTTCCCAATTCCTCTAGCTGAATTTCTTTTCTGTCTTTCCATGGGTGGTCGGATGGACATACCAATATCAATTCGTCTTCGGCGAACTTGTCTACAATAAAATCGGTGTTTTCCACAAGTCCTTCCACCAAGGCCAAATCAATGACATCGTTTGAAAGATCCTCCAGAACCCGGGGGGTATTTTTTATCGTCAATGTCACTTTTATTTCTGGCTGCTGTTTTTTAAATCTCCCAAGCAAGCTCGGCAACAAATACTCGCCGATAGTCAAGGAAGCCCCAACTATTAGATTTGCATTGTACTTCCCCGTCGATTGCTGAATCACTTCTTTTGAATGGTTGAAGTCATTTACTATGGCTTTTGCAAAAGGGTATAACAGCTTTCCTGCTTCTGTAACTCTCAGCCTTCCTTCCTCACGGTCGAATAACAAAGTGTTATAATAATTTTCCAGTTGATGGATCTGCCGTGTTACAGCGGGCTGAGATAGGAAACTTAACCTCGCCGCCTGGCTTAAACTTCCTTCATCCACCACTAAACAAAACATTTTCAGATTTTCCAATTTCATGAAATCGACCTCCATGTTTTTAGATAGTTTATTAAAATGATAGCATCATTAGGGAAATGGTGAAATGAAAATAGTGTGATACATTCTGAGGCTATTCAATTATTGGCGGCATTCTTCATAAAACGGATAAATCTTCTGGGTATAACGTTTTGTTATACCCGATGATTTTGTTGCAATTTACCCATCCCTTTTTCTTTGATATGTTAATAATAAGATTTAACAATGCATTCAAAGGAAGTGACTGATGTCAATGAAAGGACAATGGAAAACTCTATTCCAATTATTTTGGACCTTTTTTAAAATAGCACCTGTCACATTCGGAGGCGGGTTTGCGATGATCCCCTTAATCGAAAAAGAAGTGGTCGAAAAAAGAAAATGGATGAAAAGCGAAGAAGTTACGGATGTTTTTGCTTTATCTCAGTCCGTACCGGGAGCTGTCGCCATTAACTCCGCCACCTTTATCGGCCATCGGATTGCCGGAATGAAGGGGGCAATGGCAGCCATGATTGGTGTTTCATTACCTACCTTTTTAATTGTTCTGCTCCTAGGCATTTTGTATTTTTTCATTCAGGATAATCCGAAGGTAGAATCCGCATTCATATCGATCAGAGCTTCCATAGTAGCCATCATCGCCTATGCGGCTATCAAGATAGGAAAAACGGCTATTGTAGACAAAACAACTTTCTGCATTTTAATAGTAGGAATTCCAGTCCTTTTCTTTCTGCACCCTGTGATGGTTATATTAGCAGGAGCTTTTGCTGGTATTGTGACCATCTCCATTAAGAGAAAATTAGGTTACGATGTCAAGTTGGACAGAAAAGATATAGGAAATGAAGAAAATGATTTCGAACCTTTCATGGGTGCTGGCATATAGGTATATCAAAAAAGGGTCTAACTAATTTTCAAGAAAGTGTGTGATGGAATGATGGAATTGTGGGAGTTGTTTAGCACCTTCTTTATTATCGGCTTTGTATCGTTTGGAGGCGGATACGCCATGATTCCCGTAATAGAATCGGAAGTCTCACAGCATGGATGGATGACGACGCAGCAATTTACTGATATCATCGCGATTTCCGGTATGTCCCCAGGCCCTGTCACTGCCAATAGTGCCATTCTTGTTGGCTATTCTACTGCTGGATTTGCAGGGGCCATTTCATCTGCTTTCGGAATCTTACTTCCTGCTATTATATTCGTAACCGTTATAGCCACCTTCTTCAGCAAATTGAATCATTACCCAGTTATTCAATCCATGTTCTATGGACTAAGACCCATTGTCACTGGTTTAATCCTCTTTGCAGCAATCAGCTTTGCACTTTCCAATAATATGATAGCGCTGAACTTTTCTTGGCATGCGATAAGCTTATTACTCGTTTTTGGATTATCGTTATTTGCCCTAATGAAATTACGCTGGCACCCAGCCTATGTAATTATCCTTTCCGGTTTAGTTGGTGTTGTCCTCTATTCATGACAGGTGTCGCACACACAACCATCATTAATTTGGACCGGAATTAAGCAGAAAAATTGAAGAATGATTGATACTATATGAATGGGAGAAAACTTGATTATGTTTATGTATTTACCATACAAAAAACACCCTGTATCCAATGATTCAGGGTGTTCAGACTGCAGACAAACTCGATGAAATTTTAGGGGTTTGTACAATTTGAACGTTGATTTCCCCTCCAGGCACTCGCTTTCCGCGGGCGGTCCGGGAGCCTTTGCGCCTGCGGGGTCTCCCCTGGACTCGCTTTTCCCGCAGGAGTCTCGCACACCCGCTCCAATCAACTTTGTTTTAACTTTTAGTTCTTCGATCCATCATTTCCCGGCTGAAACCGTGGAAAACCAATCAAGATGGCAATGACGCCACAAAATCCAATTAGTATTGGGTAATATGAATACTGCAAGATGCTTATCGGAGAAATCTTTGCTACCCCTGCTGCAACAAGCAGTTGTGCTCCATATGGTATCAACCCTTGGATACAACATGCAAATATGTCAAGCAAGCTCGCTGATTTACGCGGATCAATCCCATACTTTTCAGCGATATTTTTGGCAAGTGGCCCGGCAATGATAATCGAAATCGTGTTATTTGCCGTTGAAAGGTTTGTCAAACCAACAAGCCCTGCAATGCTGAATTCCGCCCCTTTTTTTGATTTGCTATTTCGGGTCACTAGATGGAGTAGATAATCGATGCCACCATTATGTTTGATAACAGCTACCATACCTGCAATTAAAATGGCAAGGAAGGAGATTTCATACATTCCCGCCATTCCTTCTCCAACTTTTTGAATGACACCCAACGGTTTATAACTTCCATCAGCCAAGCCGATAATTCCGGCAAATACGATTCCGATGGAAAGGACCAGGAACACATTGACTCCTGCCAATGCAGTGATCAATACGCAAAGATATGGAAGAATCTTCACCCAATTATAAGAATGTTGGGAGATGTCAGCTTGTTCACCCATTGTTAAAATTCCAAGGATTGCACATGTGATGATGGCCGCAGGTAAAACGATGAAAAAATTCACTTTAAACTTATCCTTCATTTTCGTTCCCTGAGTTCGAACTGCAGCGATTGTCGTATCTGAAATGAAGGAAAGGTTATCCCCAAACATCGCACCACCAATAACGGCCGCCATTGATAGGGCAAGCGAAATATCTGTTTGCTCACTAATCCCGACCCCTATAGGTGCCAATGCAACAATCGTTCCCATGCTTGTCCCCATGGATAAAGAAATAAAACAAGCAATAATGAATATCCCTACCATTAATAGATTTTGCGGAAAAACAGCTAAGGCAAGATTCACTGTCGATTCAACTGCTCCCATGCCATTGGCAACTTCGGCAAAAGCGCCAGCTAAAAGGAAAATGATAACCATTAACATAATATTGGCGTCCCCGGCACCTTTACAGAAGATATCAACCTTATGATTGAATGTCTCTTTCGGATTCATTGCCAATGCAGCTGCCGAAGCAATTGAAATTGCAACAATCACCGGAAATGAATAAAAATCTTTAGTGATGATTCCGGACCCTATAAATAAAATTAAAAATACGACAAATGGGATCAATGCCCATGGATTCCCTTTATTGTTTGCACTCATGATGTACACCTCTTTTTATTTTTCCCGTGACATGTGTCACAGCTCTTATTCTATTAACAGCTTTCGCAAATAACTCCAATTTGAACCTACCTGATTATCTAGTCTTGGAGATATAGCAAAAAAACTGGCATAAAAAAGACCCCTTCTATTTAACAACAAGAAGAGGTCTTTTAATTTATAAAAAACACCCTCCTTATCTTTCAGGCAAAAATCAGCCTGCTGGATTTGGCACAGCACTCCATTTAAGTCCGCTGCCGAGACATCTTCGGGCCAGTCCCTCCGTCTCTCTTGATAAGAAGATTACATTATATAATTTATCAAATATTACGATGCCTTCCAGAAAAGTACCACACTGGAAACTTGCTGAAACCATCTGAGTTTGTGAAAGTGACATCGAAAGTCTTTTTGAAAAGCAAATATAACAGTACAGCATTTTGTCTATTTTCGCAAGGGTTAATTTTAAAGTATTTTACATGCACTCTTTACTATTTATAAAGAAATCTTGACATGTGCGGTTAATCAGTTTTTTTCATTTATCGGGACGGAATTCATATAAAAAAGAGGTCTTATGACCTCTCAGCAAATTTGTTGTATTAGGTTAGATGAATTATTTTTGGTCGAATTCACATCAGTCGATACCTCAAAGGCTTCCATCTGTTCCGAATCGAATGACTTTAAATACTGCTGCAGATATGCAGGATCATTATTTGTTGGACTCAACCATTCTTTTTCATCTTCTGGTTTAAGGATGACAGGCATACGATCATGAATGCTGGTCATTAGCTCATTAGGAACGGTTGTTATAACGGAGCATGAATAGACGCTGATGCCTTCAGGAGATTTCCAGGATTCCCAGATACCCGCCATTCCAAATGGAGCATGATTCTTCAGTTTTATTCGCATCGGTATTTTTCTTTCCGGTGTCTTCTTCCATTCATAAAAAGAGTCAGCGATTATCAAGCATCTCTTCTTCTTATACGCATTCCTGAAGCTTGCTTTCTCAGCAATGGTTTCCGCTCTGGCATTGATCATTTTGTAGCCCACTTTTTCGTCTTTTGCCCAGAAAGGAATGAGTCCCCACCGAAGATATCCAAGTCGATTCCTTGCCCCGTCATTAATGACGGAGAGAACGGATTGGGAGGGAGCAATATTGTAGCTGAATTGGTATTCCCCATCAAACGATCCTTGAATATCAAACCGATCTTTTATTTCTTCAATGTCAGTGAAAAGGGTAAAACGTCCACACATACTATCGCCTACCGTATTAGAATTTATTACAGTGTAACAAATCGAACGGACAGGCACAAATCAGCGTTCTAAAATCCTGATGTCGGTAAATGGTTGATTAAATAATTCGCTGGAAATCAAAAGAGTTCCAAGGACTTCTCTTTCATCTTCAGCTTTAATGATTTCCGACAAGATCAAGGTACTGCCATTCCTGACCGTCACTTTATATTCATTCATAAAAAATCCCCCCTAGATGGTTGTTATTATAAACCAAAAACCCACAAGTATCAGTAGTGAACTTTGGTAGAGCCATGGTTAATCCTATAACGGGGAGTCAAGCAATGGCCCCGACCATTAACGCGTGTAAAGGAGGCGTAAAAAAGACTGTCCATGAATGATTCACGGACAGCCTGGGTGCAGCCAAAGGACTTAGTTTCAATACTTATAATTGAGCATGGAGATAACATTGAGGAAAGCTGGAAGGACCAAATTGGAATTGCCCCTCTTCCATATCCATTCATTATTTAAAATGCAGCAAAACTTCATTTATTAAATGTGCTGCCAATGTTACGGTTTTATTATTTTCGTCCAACGAAGGATTCACTTCCGAAATGTCAAAGGAGAGGATTTTTTCATTCGATACGATATGCCTAATAATCGCACGTACCAATTTCGGATTCAGTCCAAACGGCGATGGAGCACTCACCCCAGGTGCGTATGCTGAATCAATGACGTCCGTACATAATGTAAGCATAATGTAGTCATTTTTATTAACGAATTCATTTATCCGCCGCTTTGTTTCATCCATTTCGTTCAATGACAAATCTTCTTCCAATATGTAGTCTACCTTACTCCTCTCAGCGGTTTCAAACAGTGCCTTTGTATTCCCCTGCTTTTGAATTCCGACACATAAATATCCACAACTTTGGTCTTCTTCCAAAATCTGCTTAAACATCGTTCCTGATGAACTTTCTTTTTCATAGGGCCTCATATCAAAGTGCGCGTCAATATTAATGATCCCCAATCTAGCTTTTGGTCCAACGGATTTCCTAATCCCAAGATAATGGCCATACAGGGTTTCGTGCCCTCCCCCAAGTATGATAGGAATCGCTTTAGTCTCCAATATCCGGTCAACAGCCGATCCCAGTTCGAATTGGGCGGCCTCCATTTCCGTACTTTCACATATTACATCGCCAGCATCCACCAGCTCGGTTTGGGACGGTAAATGACAGGGTAATTTCGCCAAGTATTGCCTAATATGATCAGGACCCTCTGCAGCACCAATCCTGCCTTTATTCCTTCTGACGCCTTCATCACATTTGAAGCCAATCAACCCAAAGGTCTTTGATGCATTGGAAGAGATGGCTAATTCCGATATCGGAGCCAACCGTACTCTTTGGTGGTATCTGAAGCTGTCCATGTCAGATTGGGAATCAATTCTTCCATTCCAATATTTTGAAGTCGGATTAGTATACATAATTTCTCCTTTATTTAAAAAATTCCGAAATATCTTTTTTAAAAATTATAGATGAGATAATATATAATTACCAATACAAAAATTCAATATATCTATAGTTTAAAGCTATAGAAAGGAGCATAAATGGATCTTCGTCAACTTCGGTATTTCACTACCACCGTCCAGGAAAAGAATTTCTCAAAAGCGGCAAAAATGCTGCATATATCACAACCTTCCCTAAGTAATGCCATAATGAAATTAGAAAATGAAGTTAGTTTACAGCTTTTGGAACGTAATACAAGGGGTCTTGAGCTTACGGAAGCAGGGGGTCTTTTTTATACGAGATCTGTTGACCTGTTAAGAAGATTCGATAATTTGCAAGTGGAGCTTAAGGAAATGAAGGATGTTGGAAGCGGAACAGTATCTATAGGTTCCATAGAATCATTCAAATTTTGGTTTCCGAAGATAATCAGGAATTTTAAAATCAATTATCCTAATATTCATATAATAGTAAGGGAAATATTAGGGGAAGAGAAAGTTTTCGATTCGTTAAATCGGTATAATGTTCATTTCACCATCACGAACCAGCCCATCAAAAACGATGAAATTCTGTCCACTCCCCTTTATAATGAAAAATTCATGCTTTTGATCCATAAAGATGACGAGTTAAATGAAAAAGAGTCCATCACTTTCCAAGACATTGCAAAGAAAGAATTGATCATCAGTACAACTGGATTTCAAACAAGAGATGATATCTTAAGAGCATTTAAGGGTGAAAATGCAATTCCAAATATCCTATACGAAATAGAAAGGCTTGAAACGGCTTGCAGTTTGGTGGAAGAAGGGCTTGGGGTTACAATTTTACCGGAGTGCTATATAAAATCCGCTGTATCCCCCAATACTGCAATTCGTGCGATTGATTCGAATTTTTTGGAAAGGACTGTTTACCTGGCCTATTTGAAAGATCGATATCTGTCTCCTGCAGTATGTAAGTTAGTAGAGGAGATACATAGCTTTTTTAAGTGGGATGTTAGGAACGATGCCTAAATGCTGATTCTCTAATTTAATGGAAAAGACACCCTAGCTCATTGTGATTCACTTTATATAAAGAAAACACTTTAGACTTCCTGCCAATGAGCTAGGTTTCCCGCTCATATTTGCAGGAGGTTCATGTGTTTTCATTATCCATCCATATTGTTTTTCCTCACTAATTAATAACGTCCTAAAGCTGACACTTCCACGCCAAGTAAAATACTTGTTCAATAAAAATTCATTATAGCGCTTTTTAGGAAGTTCTTATTCCCTCTGCTTCACATCGCAAGTTATAAAAATACTGGATAATTTCCTTTTCATTTAGGATAGATTTTTTAAGACCCTGTAACGTACGCATCCCAACTCTTCTATCTATCTCAGAAAAAATCTTTATAATCATATCATCTGATTTTAAGGAAATTTCTATTGGTAAATTAAAATATTCTTCCACCGCATTAAAAAGTCATACTGTGCAAAAATCCCCTCTGCTTTAATCATTTCATGTGCTTGTATCCCTATCTAATAGTTCTGATTTCCATTATAGACATCGTATTCAATACTTTTGGCATTTCTTATTTCATTTTCTTTTCTGAACATTTCTCTATCAGATGTTATCGTACACATATTTAGGATTTCCTTTTTATCAACAGTAATAACAGCTCGTCCTAATCGGTCGTGAGCCTTTCGATAATTCGTAACAGTAAACTGAACTCTATTTTTTAGAGAGTCACAGATAAAACTCTCTAACTTTTTCTTTACTTTACTCCATTGTTGATTGCAAGTTTTTATTCTCCTTTACAGTTTTCAATTTCCACAAAAGTATATTTCTTTCCTTATTCTATTCTGCTTGTTAATGAGCTGTAGAGGTATATGTATAAAGAGTCAAAATCTACACAAGTTTAGCCATCTTTATTTTTGCGTTCGGTCACTTCTTGAAATGCTTGTTCACTTGCAGAAAATGATGATGCAAGTAAATGGATAAAGAACTCTTTCAACCGATGTATTTTTGCTTAATTCAATTTTTGAATTTTTACTATCAATTCACTTAACGTCATTCTGAATCCCTCTAACAAACGTTATTTTCATTCGTTTGTTTCAATCACATATCAAAAGAGAAAGTGACCATAACCTAAATATAAAAAAGATAATCCTCCGGCAAGACTCTTTTTAAGAACCTCTTCGTTCTTTCTTCTTTTGGATTCACAAAAATTTCTTTAGGCGATCCCTCTTCCACTATGACACCTGCATCCATAAAAATCACTCTGTTTGCAACATCCTTTGCAAAAGACATTTCATGCGTGACAACTAACATCGTAGTTCCTTCTTTGGCAATTTGCTTCATCACCGTCAGTACTTCACCGACCAATTCCGGGTCCAATGCCGAAGTTGGTTCGTCAAATAAAATTATGTCAGGGTTTAAAGCAACCGCTCTCGCAATGCCCACCCTTTGCTGCTGCCCGCCTGAGAGTTCACTAGGGTAAGCACCATATTTTTCCGACAAGCCTACTTTATCCAATGCTTTTTTACCAATCTCATATGCTTCTGCTTTCGCAATCTTCCTTCCAATAACCAGTCCTTCCGTCACATTTTCCAATGCCGTTTTATTAGTGAAAAGATTATAATTTTGAAAAACAAAGGCTATCTTCTGCCTTATTCCATGAATCACTTTTTTAGATGCCGTTTTAAGACTTACATCAATATCACCAAAAACGGCATGTCCTTGATCTGCTTTTTCAAGAAAGTTAATGCAGCGGAGTAAAGTTGTCTTACCTGAACCACTTGGACCCAGAATTACCACCACATCCCCCTTGTCTATATTTAAATCCACACCTTTTAAAATCTCATTCTCACCGAATGATTTATGAATATTTTTAATCTCTAGCATTTAGGCCACACCTCCTCATTTCAGATACTCACGGCTTTAAACCTGCTTACTCGTTTTTCATACCTTTTAAACAAGTATTCCACCAAACTACATAAAATTAGGTAAACAAGAAAGATATCAATATATGCTTCAACATAATTGTAGCCAACATTGGCAGCTACCTTGGCTTTTAAAGTGATTTCCTGCAATGACAAAGCATAACCTAATGATGTCGCTTTAATCAGATTGACTGTTGCTGTACATATATTCGGTAATGCCACTACCAATGTCTGTGGAATGATAATTCTTCTAAATGCTTGCACAGTTGTTAATCCGACAGCATATGAAGCTTCAAGTTGCCCCTTGCTCACTGTGCTAATTGCCGAACGAAACACCTCTGTGAGAATAGCTGTCGTATTCAACGAGAAAACAATGAATGCGTACCATATCGGATTTACATCGTATACATTCATTTCGACAGCATACTTTTCAAATATAGAAGTCAGCATTAATGGCACACTGCTATATATAATGAAAATTTGGATAATGACGGGCGTTCCTCTGACAAATGAAACGTATATCTGTGTTAAGCGATTCAATACCGGGATTTGATTAATTCTTGATAAAGCAAGTAAAAACCCTAATGGCAAGGCAATAATCAAAGCAACAATTGTAATGAATAATGCGGTCGGCACCCCCGATAACGCTACAAAAAAGGTTTCCACTAAAAACCTATAATCCAGACCTTCTGACATTCTGTCACCCCTCTATGCAGTTGTTATCACTTGTTTTCCTTTACTGAATGCCTTTTCCAATCTTAAGAACAGTTGTTCAATGGCAATCGACAATGTCCAGTAAATAACCGCCAATGCAAGATAAATTTCTAATGCATGTGTGTTATAGTTCCCGGCGATTATAAGCTCTGCCTTCCCCATGATATCTATCAAGCCGATTGTATATGCTAAAGACCCTTCTTTCATTAATTCAAGTAAGCTGTTACCGAAGTTTGGTAAGGCGACTACGAAAGCCTGGGGTAAAATAATTCTCCGGTAAGCTTGCGTATTGCTTAATCCAACGCTTACTGCCGCTTCAAATTGCCCTCTATCAATAGATTCAAGCGATGTTCTGATCACTTCTGACATCGCAGCCGCAAATTGAAGCGAAAAGGTTATGACTACAAATACTGCTTTATCAATATCATTAAGATTTATGCCAAATTTCCCTGCAATTGCAGGTATACCATAATAAGTCAAAAAAAGCAGAACTATAGAGGGCGTACATCTCAATACCGTTGTATATCCATAGGCAATTTTCCTGGCGATTTTACTATTTCCAAGTTTCATGACTGCTAAGATGAAACCTATGATTGTCCCGAACAAGACCGATAGACCCGTAACGATTAATGTTACTTTTAGAAAGGGAACTAACATTGGTACCGACTCTACTATGTAAGCTAAATCAAAGTATTTTTCCATGTTTCACCTCCATCTGCTTTCATTGAAGATTCGAATTTTCAAATCCAATCATTCTATTGAAGGCCAGTACCTAGAAACTTGCCATCTCTTAAAATACCAGAGTTATCCAAGAAAACCCATATTAAGAAAATGACAAGTCATAGCCTATTGATTGACATTTTAATTCTTGTTTTGCTAAGGACTTCGTTATCTCTCTACAGTTCCCAAAACTTCGAATAAATCCCGGCCATAAAACTTTTCGCTTAACTCATTCGTCTTCTTTTCGTCTTTAATTTTTTTAATCGCTTCATCATAAGCATCTGCGAATTTTTGTTCTTTTTTGTTGAATAATGGCCAGGTTTTAATGACTGCAAATTCATTGTAAACTAGATCATCCACTAAATTATGATAGGGGCCATCGTCGGCCACTTGCTTCTTAAAAGCTCCCTCGATCGCTATTCCACCGTCGACACGGCCTTCATTTACCCATTGAATTACATCTACAGTGAAGGCATCTCCGGCTTTCAATTTCACCTTATTGTCCGGATTGGCCTGATTATACTCATCAACGATCGTGTATTGAGCGTTATTTGCTGCGATTGGTGCTAAGGAGAAGCCCTCTGAAGCAAAGTCCTTGAGATTTTTGATCTTTGAATTTTCTTTCTTTAAAACAAGGCCCGCACTGCTTAATCCAAGGAATTCTTTAGGAAAGATGAACTTCTCAGTCCTTTCCTCTGTCCAGAAAGCATTTTTAACCCCCACTTGATATTTACCTTGTTCAATGCCTACTAACAAGTCATCGCTTGATGTGCCAATATATTCGAATTCGTATGCCGGTAGTAATTCATCAACCAATTTCATAACTTCCACATCATATCCAGTTGGATTTCCCTTCTCATCCAGCCAAGACATAGGTTTTGACGCTTGGTCATATGCTACTTTTACCTTTCGGACACCTGAAGTGCTACCTGAATTTGCATCGGCTTCATTACTCGTTGATGTACCTGATCCGCACCCCGCTAATATGGTTACAAACGCTAAACCGATAGTTAAAACATGGCGAAATTTTTTATTTTTCATAGTGAATCCCCTTTCGTTTTACGATGTTTTTTTACTTGCATTTGTATTTCCTGAAATTCAAAGGAAATACATACATCACCTTCACCACTCAATACCAACTATTTAGGTAGGTTAAGTAAGTTATTTGGTTATAAACATAATAGATGGATACTTTTGTAAAGTCAATGTGTATATTTAAAATTTTCAAGCAACTGCACACACCTGTTTTATTAAAAGAGTTGTAGTTATATGAAAATACAAGAGTCTTTCCGGAGGCATCATTTATCTGCAAGCCCTTAATTTCCTTGACAACTAAACACACCTTAATTATCATTTAAACCAATAAGATTAATAGGAATTGAAATAAAAACAGAAGGTAATAGAAGGAGGGAACCGTGTGATTAACCTATTCATTAAGACGGAGAGTCAAAAAGCGTGGCTGAAAAAATTATATGAAGTAGAATCAAAATTCAAAAATAATTCTGCTCAAATTGATGAATTGGCCTTTTTTCCGAAAGAACATATACAAGATTTAATTCGTATGGGATATACAAGTTCAACTCTTCCCAAATCCTATGGTGGCGGAGGGTTAAAAGTTTATGACATGATTCTCCTTCAAGAAACATTGGCTAGTTTTGATTCAGCGACTGCGCTATCCATTGGTTGGAACCTTGGAGTGATAGGAGATCTTTTTGAACAGGAAAGTTGGACAAAAACGAACTTAGATTTTATTGCTGGGGAAGTTCTAAATGGCGCTTTAGTGAACCGTTCCGTTAGTGAAGCGCAAACTGGCAGTCCGACTCGCGGGGGACGCCCCGGAACGAAGGCAGTCAAAAAGGGAGATTATTGGGTTATTTCCGGACGTAAAACCTATACAACCATGTCCCCTGTTTTAACTTATTTCCTAGTCTCAGCATGGATCGAGGAAAGGCAAAAGGTTGGATTTTTTCTCCTGCATAAAGATTTGGATGGGCTCTACATAGATGAAACATGGGACGTAATTTCAATGAGGGGGACAGGAAGTCATGATTTGGTCCTTAAAGATGTTGAAGTGGATGATTCAAAACTTGTTGAGTTACCTGAAATGCCAAGTGGAAACAGATTCAATGCATGGATCCTTCATATTCCAGCCTGTTACCTTGGCATTGCGCAAGCTGCAAGGGATTACGCCATACACTTTGCCAATAGCTATACTCCAAACAGTATAAATGCACCTATCAGCCAGCTGGCTAATGTCCAACAACTGTTAGGAGAAATTGATTTGGAATTAATGAAAGCCAGGCATTTCTTATATAGCGTTGCCGAGGCTTATGATGATGAATCACGAAGAATTCATTTCACAAATGAGCTGGGGGCTGCAAAACATATTGTTACAAACGCAGCCATTACAATTGTCGATAAAGCCATGCGAATAGTCGGTGCAAAAAGCCTTCAACGCAATAATCCTCTACAAAGGCACTATAGGGATGTAAGAGCTGGTTTACACAATCCTCCGATGGACGATGTAACGATAAAGAATTTAGCAAAATTGGCAATTGAACAGACAAAATCCAATTTAAGCGGCCATCCACTTTTGAAATGATCAGATTTGATAAAAGAAACGCTATGAACTATAAATAACCCCTGAATTCTCTTTTCATAGAGAATCCAGGGGTTTTCCATTTTTTGAGTCATACAGAATTCGATTTTATTCTTGGAGCAGGCTGGGCTCCCTCAAGAAAAGAAATTAATTGGTGACACTACCATCATCGTCTGAATCTTCAATATCCGCCGGATCTTTTTCCAATAGTGCAACTTTGTCTTTTTCGTTCCATTTTGCTTTATATCCTAATGATTTTGCGACTTTTAGCACCGGTAAGTAGGATTTTTTATCTGGTTTAAATATTTCTAAATCCACTGTTTCAATTGCACCCAAACCTAGAAGCAATTTGTCTGATTGGATATATGGTTTTCCATCAATCAGTTTCATTTGTTTTGCTGTGTAAGGATAAACGGCTCCATTCACTTTTAAGGTAAACGGCCCCTTTTTTTCTTCTTTCATTTCTCTTGGCTGTTTCGATTTATAGGAAACCCCATCCACACCGAGAACTGTTCCTTCTCTTGTATTGTCGGCCCCCCCATACATTCTTCCCCTTTCATAATCATAAATAACAGCTTGCACATTTCCGATATGCTGCGGTTTTTCTTCATAAACATGCCCTTTTGCCATTAACTCTAACCTAGTATTTTGATCGATTCCCGGTTCCCATCTAACTGTCGGATAGCCAGCAGAGTAAACACGCGGCGTAAGTATCGCATCTTGAATTGTCATTTGATGATCGATCACATTCATGATCGTTTCAGATACCGATGCTATAATCGTGGCTCCACCTGGTGACCCAATGGCCATGAAAGGATTGCCATCTTTTAATATGAAGGTCGGTGACATACTGCTTCTTGGTCTTTTTCCTGGTTCCACCTGGTTAACGCCACCCGGTGTAGCATCAAAATCCGTCATTTCATTATTAAGCATGAATCCATAATCAGGTACCATGATACCTGAACCGAATACTTGCTCGATCGTAGTCGTATAAGAAACCATATTTCCCCACTTATCCATTACAGAAAAGTGAGTCGTTTGTCCGATCGGTGTTTTCTCTTCTTTTACCTTCTCCATTGAAACCGGTTCTTGGCCTTCGTACTTCCATGGATCGCCTTCTTTGACATCGGCTGTTGATTTATTTGGATTGATGAGCTTTCTTCTTTCTTTTATATATTCTTCATCTAATAGTCCTTTAGTGGGTACATCATAAAAATCTTCATCTGCCATATAGGCAGCTCGATCGGCAAAAGCCAGATGCATGGCTTCGGTTAGATGATGAAGATACTCAGGAGAGTTCGACCCCATCTTTTGCACATCGTATCCTTCCATAAGCTCAAGAATCTGTTGGACAGTCAAGCTGCCTGAACTTGGCGAAGCCGCCCCGACCACTTCAAATCCCCTATATTCCGATTTAATTGGCTCCCTCTCTTTCACCACATAGTTTTCCAAATCTTCAGTTGTCATCGTCCCTTCACGTTTTTGAACTTCTTTCGTGAGGGCTTCCCCGATTTCACCTTTATAAAAAACATTTGAACCTTGTTTTTTTATTAACTTAAGAGTCTTTGCCAGATTAGGCTGAACGAGGGTGTCTCCCTCTTCCAATGGCTTTCCGTTAGGCACAAATACTTTTGCAGCTTCTTCGTTATTTTCTAATTTTTTTACATTTTCATCGATATATTGCGCTGTTATCCAATTGACCTTAACGCCTTTTTCAGCTTGTTTAATGGCCGGGTCCATAACTTGTGATAATTTCAATGTTCCGTATTTTTCTAGGGCTGCTTCCATCCCCTTAAGGGTTCCAGGAACACCAACAGCTTTACCGCTTGTGTGCCGTTTACTGAAAGGTACGGGTTTTCCCTTTTCATCTAAAAATAGTTCAGGCGTAACATTTTGCGGTGCCATTTCGCGGCTATCGATCATCGTAATTTTATTTTCTTTCTTATTATAAATCATGATAAAACCACCGCCGCCGATTCCAGACATCATCGGTTCAACTACATTTAACGATAATTGAATGGCTGCTGCTGCATCGACTGCATTTCCACCTTGTTTTAATATCTTTATGCCCGCTTCAGCCGCTAAAGGGTGGGAAACTGATACGATTCCTTTTGTTGCTCCTTTTTTCATTGAAGTATCCACTCCAGGGACACTTGCAAAAGCTGGTGTGATCATGCAAAAGAAACTGAAAGTAACTAAAATAAAACTTTTTAAAAATTTCATGAATTAGTCTCCTTTCAAATTAAAACCATTTAGGGTCTTACCATAATGCAACTGAAAATACGAGCTGATGAACCTAGTAGGAATATGCTGGTTGTTCTCGATAGAAAAGCAGTCTGCACATTCCGATTGGGCGTTGTGTTCTCAATGATGTTTCACTTCAAAAAATCACCCCCCCGAATGGTTCAGCTCTATCATTTACTTTTAGGATCGATGTTCTTAGACTCAATTTTTCTCTATGCTTTGGTTATTTTCCAAGATTTTGGTGCTGTCGTGATTGTCACTTTTCCAAAGGTATTGTAAAGCCAGTAATACGATAAAAGCGGATACACCAATGATGTCCGATATCGTTTCAGGATAGATTAATAGTAAACCAACGATTATAGCGAGGACTCTTTCTAACCAGTGCATCCCCCTCATCCAGTAACCTATAACACCCGCCCCAATTGCAATCATGCCTGACATTGCTGTAAGTACAACCCAGGCAACCTCCATCCAAGTTGTATCGATCATCAGCATTTGTGGGGAAAGAACAAAAATATATGGAATGATAAATGCAGCGATAGCAAGTTTTGATGACTCAATTCCCGTTTTTATCGGTTCACCGCCTGCCACCCCTGCCGCTGCAAATGCCGCTAAAGCAACTGGAGGAGTAATATCTGCTATAATGCCAAAATAGAAAACGAATAAATGTGCAGATAAATCAGGAACACCAAGCAAAATGATCGCAGGTGCTGCAATCGTCGATGTGATGACATAATTGGCGGTCGTAGGTGAACCCATTCCTAATATAAGTGCCGCTACCATAGTTAGCATCAGTGTTGGAATCAAATATCCACCAGACAAATCGATCAAACCATTAGCCAGCTTCAGCCCTAATCCGGTTTTCGTAACGATTCCTACAATAATGCCTGCTGCTGCGGTTGCAGCTGCAACCGCAAGTGCCGTTCGGGCTCCATCCACCAATGCATAAATGATATCGATGAATTTCATGCGGACATCCTTGTTTATGAAACCTACAAGAACCGAGATTGCAATGGAATACAGGGCTGCATGTGTAACCGTGATATTCAGCATGAGCAATAAAATAATGGCAAGGATCGGTATTAGTAAATAAAATTTGCCGAACACTTCCTTTTTACTTGGCATCTCTTCTTTCGTTAACCCACGCAGCCCAAGTCGTTTCGCTTCAAAATGGGTCATGATCCAAATTCCTGAAAAGTAAAGGATAGCTGGAATCGCAGCCGCCTTTGCTATATCCCAATACGTTATCCCATTCCCAATGAACTCAACCATTAAGAATGCCGCTGCACCCATTACCGGAGGCATCAATTGACCGCCTGTCGAAGCGGCTGCCTCCACTGCCCCAGCGAATTCCTTCTTATATCCAAGATTTTTCATCATCGGTATCGTGAATGCTCCCGAAGTGACAACATTAGCTACGGAACTTCCGCTAATCGTCCCTTGAAGAGCACTGGAAAAAATCGCAACCTTTGCAGGTCCCCCTATCCTTCTGCCGGCAATGGCGGTTGAAAGATCATTGAAGTATTGACCGACACCTGTTCGGACTAGAAAGGATCCAAACAGTAAAAATAGGAAGATGAATGTCGATGACACCGCTAACGGAGTGCCTAAAATGCCCTCTGTCGAGAAGAACATCGTTTGCACCATCCGTTCGAGAGTCAAACCGCGATGCGCGAGGAATCCTGGCATATATTGTCCAAAAATCCCATAGAAAATGAATATCAAAGCAATGACCATAATGGGAAGACCCACTGCACGCCTGGTTGCCTCCAAAACCAGGAGAATGGCCATTAAACCAACGGCAAAATCCAATGCGCCCAAACGTCCTACATTCATGACGATATCTTCGAAAAATAAGGGCCAATATGCACCTACCCCGATACTAAGGATCGCTAATATGATATCGTACCAGGCAATTTGAAACTTTCCTTTTTCACGCTTCTTCCGGTTTGCGGGAAATAGTAAAAACACTAAGGAGAGTGCAAACCCTAAATGTATCGTCCGTTGGATTTGTGCTGTAAAAACACCAAAAATGGCAGTATATAATTGGAATAGCGAAAAAGCCAGGAGTCCAAAAAACGCAATGTGGCCCAAGACACCAGTTAATTTCCTAGTCCCGGCTTCCGGATCATATTTTCCCAACAACTCCTGCTGTTCCGCTTCGGTTAAATATTTGATTTTTTCATTATCAGCCACTAATCTTCACTCCCTTCAACTGTTCCCACAATGAAATTCTTTCCGATGAAATCCTGACCCATGTCCCTGGTTTAATGAAGTCTGCCAATGTGTATGTTTTTTCATCATATATTAAACGATGGTTAGCTTTAACTTGTCCTACCCGTAAATCGATATGGGTGAAATTGCGTTTCATATTTTTTATGAAATAGGTACCGTCTTTTTCTTCAAAGACTTCCTCCCCCTCCGCATTAGAAGGCATACCGACTGCAAAATCATGATAAGAAAGTTCAGTTTGTTGGATTTGCTTATCCGATAAACGATATGATTCCAAAACATCCGTGAGGTGGATGGAGTGTGTATACTCAATCTTGAATTCTTTTTCTTTTTTCAAAGGAAAGTATGCGATTAATTCCCCTTGGTCCTCAAAGGAAAAGGCAATTACATGCTTGTAAGGAAAAAAGAATAAAAAAGCGATGAGCAGAGGTATACCAAATGCCATGAATCTCTTGAATTTCATAGGTACCCCTTTCAAAACCAGATATCCCATTTAGAAAAAAACGAAGCCGATAGGCCACATAAAGCGAGCTACCGACCCAATGCATTACTTGGAAACACCTTTTTCTTTAAAGTATTTTGCTGCTCCAGGATGCACTTCCATTTCCCCTAATCCTTCTAGGGCAGTTTCTGCTGTAAGGAACTTGCCTTTTGCATGTGTGATTTGATCTGTGTTGTCATAAACAGCTTTAGTCATTTCATAAACTAAATCTTCATCAAGATCCTTTGTAACCACTAACATCGCTTTAACTGCAACTGTTTTTACCTCGGATTTGATTTTGTACGTACCGCTTGGAATTGTATCTTCAGCATAGTATGGATACTTTTTAACCAATGCTTGAATTTTGTCCTCTGCAATAGGCAGGACCATGATATCATTTTGTACGGACAGCGCCTCAACTGCACCTGTTGGTGTTCCGGCAGTAATGAAAGCTGCGTCAATATTTCCTGCTTGAATTCCTTCGGCCGACTCATCGAAAGACAGGTTTTGTCCTTTAATATCTTTCTCAGACAAACCATGAATCTCCAGGATCTGCATGGCATTGATGTATGCACCGGAACCCGGAGCACCTACTGATACCTTTTTACCCTTTAAATCCTCGATTGATTTAATTCCGCTTTTTGCAGTCGTTACAATTTGAACAGTTTCAGGATA
Organism: Peribacillus sp. NPDC055009; assembly: GCF_053608705.1. Taxonomy (NCBI): domain Bacteria; kingdom Bacillati; phylum Bacillota; class Bacilli; order Caryophanales; family Bacillaceae; genus Peribacillus; species Peribacillus sp. NPDC055009. The sequence continues at coordinate 25,640 of NZ_JBSGVZ010000026.1, forward strand.
TAGAGAGCTGATCGCCATTATATTATCAATGGGTTTCCCGTCGAACATCTCTGTTCCTTCAAGTGCATATGCGGCGATATCCGTTTGTGAAAAAGCGATTTCAGCCTCTCCAGCCCTTAACGTTTCCATGTTTTCGGCGGAGGCGCCAGATGTCTGAGGTGTTATGTTCGCTTTTGTTTTATCGGAAATGATTTTTCCGATTTGTCCTCCGAGCGGATAGTATGTACCTCCCGTACCACCAGTCAACAAACTCAAATTTTGGTTTCCGCTGCCCGAGACACCTGTTTTGCTGTCTCCGCAGGCACTGATAATACCGGATACCGTCAAAATCATGACCAATAAAAAGCACTTATGAAATTTTTTCATAAAACTCCCCCCTCATGTGTTTTCATCATCTGCAAAGGATGATAATGTTATTATTCTACCGACTGCCTCACTTTCCCTTTTTTTACAAAATCAGACACATCATCCATAAGCACTAGTAATACATTAAATAGTTTTATAGAAATCAAATCACCAAGCTTAAATGTGTAAAAACACCTATTAAAAACAAGGAAAATCTGCTATCCAATAGTAATATTTTACCTTTTATTACCTATTCTTCCTTTCTTTAAGGATAATATTGACTCTTCCATTTTAGAAATATATTATTGTTATAAACTTATAAGCAGATGTTATAAAAGAATCTTCCTAGCCTTTAATCGTTATATCCAGCTTTTTTTAAGAGGGAATCAACTGTCCAACCTTTCTTTTCCAGCCATTTTAGCTTTGTATTTTAAAATCCAACTGAAGTGGGTGATTGTTTGAATTTCCTATCCCTCCGCTATTTCATAGAGGTTTCTAACCATCTTAGTTTCAGCGAGGCTTCCAAAACCCTGCATATATCCCAGCCCGGACTTAGCCAACAGATTTTATCCCTCGAAAAACAATTAGGCTTTAAACTATTGAATCGAACCACAAGAAAAATTACATTGACGGAAGAAGGAGAGTACATCTATAAAAAATTTGCTCCTTCCTTTGAAGATATTGAGAAAACAGTAAATTACATAGTAGAACATAAAGCTATCCCCAAGCCTAAATTGAAGATTGCTACAGTCCCCTCTGCAGCTAGTATATATATCCCGAAGTTACTGAAAAAGATAGTGGGGGAATACCCGGATACAGAATTTTACGTGCATGAAACGACATCCTCAAGGGCTGTAAAACTCGTAAACCAACAAAATTACCATATTGGTTTCATCAGAACGCCCATTCACAGTAATATCATCGCCAATGAAGGATTAAGCATGATTGAATTCATGAGGTTCCCTTTACAATTAGTCGTCTCCATTGATCATCCACTGGCCCAAAAGGATGCGATACATTTATACGAAGCAAAAGACGAACCTTTTATCCATTATGATGCCGTTCAAGCACACTCCCTTCAATTCCTTTTGGAAAAAGCTTGCCTGACTGCTGGATTTTCACCTAAAGAATTATGTAAAGGCTCTGAATTACTGACAATCGCCAATCTAATATCCAATAACCTCGGCGTAGCACTCATGCCGGAAGATATGGTAAGTTTGTTGGGAAAAAGCCAAGTTAAAGCCTTGAACATCGATAACTCGGAATTATCCAGTTCCATATCCGCAGTTTGGAAAAGCACGGATGCATCCATTCTGACCAAGCATATTTTGAAAACGTTAGAGAATGATGATGATTTTAACGATATATGAGATTCTTGGTTGGAAAAATGCTGCGAAACGACTCGTAGTGAAAAAGGGGCAATTATAGTGAAATGAATTATACTATCGGTGAAAAAAAGCCCCATTTCTCTTTTATGAAACTGAGAAATGGGGCTTTTAATATTGAATGATTACACCTTTTAAACTTCCTATTGGCGATATAACTAAATTAGCAAACTCCCATGCACAGCATGCTTTGACTTAAGAAAATATAAATACTCTATTCCTTCAGCGGTAATCTTAGTGCCGGCCCTTCCTCTGCCTTTGACGACAAACCCTTCGATTTCTAAAATATCCAAACGGCGACGAATCTGCTGAGGGGACAAGACAAAGTCCGATTCTTTACTTTGATTAGAAATCAGTTCTCTGCTTGCCGCTTTTCCTTTATCGTTGTATTGCTTAATTACTTCCAAGATGAAAGCGCGCTCCTGATTTTCCAGCACACTTTCACAGACGGGATAATCTGCCGTCACACTGTCTTCCTTATTCCCGTGCATGAACGGAAGGTCACTTTTCGTCACGACATTCCCCTCACAAACCGTCAACATGTAATCGATTGTACTTTTAAGTTCCCGTATGTTGCCGGGCCATTCATATTGCATGAAATATTCCAGTACGTCTTCCTCTACTTTTACCCACTTCCCGCTTTTTGTGATGAGGTGCTTTATCAAAAGTGGAATATCCGCTCTTCTCTCTTTGAGTGACGGTATGTAAAGATTGAGCACATTCAGGCGGTAAAACAAGTCAGTTCTGAATGAACCGTCCCGCATCTTATCATGAAGATTTTTATTCGTCGCGGTAATCACCCTGACATTAACGGGAATGATTCTCTTGCCGCCAATTCTGCGGATTTCTCCCTCCTGAAGAACTCGAAGCAGATGGGATTGAACTGTGAGACTTATGTCACCAATTTCATCCAAAAAGATCGTCCCTTTATCCGCCATTTCAAACAGTCCTTTCTTTCCTCCCCTTTGCGCTCCTGTAAATGCCCCTTCCTCGTAGCCGAACAATTCACTTTCAAGTAAAGTTTCTGTTAAAGCGCTACAGTTAACCGCTAGAAATGGCCCGTTCTTTCGCAATGAATGCTCATGAATCGCATGAGCAAACAGCTCTTTTCCTGTACCTGTCTCTCCCTGAATCAAAATCGGATGCTCCGACAAGGCAAGCTTCTTGGCAATCTGCTTACGCTCTTTCATTACTTCATTCTCGCCGATAATATCGTCAAAGCAGTATTTTGAATAAAATCCTTGATTGCGCATTTCTCTTTGTGCAGTCTTTTCTATTTCAAAGGCTTGATGTACGCTTTTGAAGGTTGCGACAATTGTATTTTCTTTCATCATTTGCAACCGGAAAATTACGACATCCACGCCGTCTATGTTGAAGAACTTGCTTTCATCATTACTTTCCATGATGAAATCGATAATATCACGGCGATTCATTACATGCTCTAGATACTGATTAACCACATCTTTTGCATCAACATGGAACAATGCCGCAAGCTGGTTATTGAATACCGTTATCAGCCCTTCCTCGTTAACGACCAATATTCCGTCATCGACAGTACACAACACATTTTGGATATGATCACTCATCTGCTTGGCATCCCACTCTGCATGTAACAGCTTACGTTGTAATTCAATTATATTACTAATATACCTTTCAGAAATCTTAGAGGATATATCCTTGTGTAAACCACAGCATTCTACAACTTCAAGAATTGTTGTTATATCAAAAAGACGCACGCCTATATCGATTACTTCTTTTATGTAAGAGGGGCACAGATGAGTTTCTCCTGGTGATACAGCTATTTGGACATTCTCATAAAATAAAATCCCCTTCCTGAAAGGGATAAATTGAACATGATCGACACCAAGCTGATATAAGGATTCAATAAGGTTTATAGTTGCATCGTCATCATCATTCACCAAAAGCACTGTCGAACCCTCTGGTATTCTTAATAGCTTGTCAATGTATTCATGATTAACAGTTCTCTTTCCCACAATTATTTTCTGGGCATTTACGCCATACATTCCCATTTTCTTATCATAAGCTGCATCTGATGAATACAAGATAATTCCATCTCCCAGAGAATGAGGTATTCCCTCATCGGTAGCATGGCTGTTGACATGAACGTAGTCTCCAAGCAGTTGTTCCAGTTGCTCCTGCAAGGCTTCCTTTGTTTTTGAGCTTCCCGCTATAAGTGTAAGTGAGAATTTTGACATAAAAACACCTACCTGTCTTTAATTGGTTTTATTATATCACCAAAAAGAACCAATAATGACCTTTAACTTCAATCCAACCAATAAGTTCTCATAAAAATCAATTACTTCATATTGGCACAGAATTTGCTTATATATTGAGTTGTCGTGATTGAGTTGTCGTGCCTATGGATTTGAAAAGGAGGGAAACAGCAGAATACTTGAAAAACAGTTGATAGTCGATAGGCTGGCAATATTTTGTTAGCGTATTAGTTCCATGTACTTATTTTAAATACAAAGGAGAGACATTTATGAGCCAAGTAGAAGAGAAGGCTGTTTCGCTTGAAACAGCGGGAGAAAAAGAGAGAAAAATCAATGTTTTTGTATTGCTGCTCTGCATTCTCGCAATAGCAACTCTATTTACTTACATTTTGCCTGCCGGGGAATATACACGGATTGAAGCAGATGGACGGACAACTGTTGACGCCAATTCTTTCAAATGGATAGAATCTGCACCGGTGGAATTGTTCGATATGATAAAAGCTATTCACACAGGGATGGTTGAAGCCGGCAATATTATCTTTTTCTTATTGATTATTGGAGGGTTTTTCGGTGTTTTAAGAGCTACAGGGACGGTTGATGTGCTCATCGCCACAATGGCTCGGAAGTTGGCGACACGTGAAAAGCTATTAATTCCTGTCGTGATGCTGTTTTTTGCTGTAGGCGGCTCCTTAATGGGAATGGCAGAAGAAACACTTGCTTACCTTCCTCTTATCATTCCGCTGGCGTTGGCCCTGGGGTTCGATACAATTACAGGTACTGCCATCGTCATTGTAGGGGCATTGTCAGGGTTCACGACTGCCATCATGAATCCCTTCACTGTCGGACTTGCACAAGGAATTGCTGAATTGCCGATGTTCTCAGGAATAGGGTTACGCCTTATCTTATTTATTATCGTCTACCTTGTTTCCGTTCTTTATATCTATCGTTACGCTATGAAGGTCAAGAAAAATCCTTCTATAGGAATCTACGGAAAATATACAAAAGAAGAAGCAAAAAAACTGCTCCAATCAAGTGCGAAATTAACTGCAAGACATAAATTCATCTTAATCTCTTTTTTGATTAACTATATCGTCTTGGCATTTGGTGTCATCAAGTTCCAATGGTACATTACAGAAATTACAGCCTTATTCATTGTTTTAACAATCGTAATTGGAATCTTCGGAAAATTGTCAGCGGATCAAATTGTCAACTCCTTTACCAATGGATCTGCAGCCTTGCTAGGCGGTGCCTTGATTATTGGCGTATCACGCGCCATTCTTGTTGTATTGAATGACGGGCATATCGTCGACCCTATGCTGCATCAAGTATCTGAAGCTATCCAGCATATTCCGGCCTATTTAAGTGTTGCCGGCATGTACAGCTTCCAAACTCTTATTCATTTTATTCTAGCATCCGGCACCGGTCATGCAATGTTGACCATGCCAATTATGATTCCGCTCGCAGACTTATTGGATATTACACGCCAAACTGCAGTGTTGACTTTCTCTTTTGCGGACGGAATCGGAAATATGATTTTCCCAACCGCTACCACCTTAATGGCGGGCTTGGCAATCGCCGGCATACCTTGGACAAAATGGGCGAGGTGGATTCTGCCGCTGGTACTTATTCAATATTTCATTGGATTAATAGCTGTCATAACGGCCCACTTCATCGGATATGGTCCATTTTGATAAAAATCACTAATTCATTACAGGAGGAGAAACGCATTGCTTACTTTAATCAAAAATGGCGAGATATACTCACCCAATTACTTAGGACGGAAAGACGTTTTGATTACAGATGAAAAAATTGCATTCATAGATGACAGAATCGAGATTCCTGACAACTTTGCTCCTATTCATATCATTGATGCGACCAATCTTTTAATTGTTCCAGGTTTCATAGATTCACATGTTCATATTATTGGCGGAGGCGGTGAGGGCGGATTCAAAACCCGCACCCCTGAGCTGATGCTTACGGACATTACGACTTCGGGTATTACAACGCTTGTCGGATTGCTTGGTACGGACGGAACTACGCGTAGAATGGAAAGCCTGCTTGCCAAGGCCCGGGCACTTGAAGAAGAGGGTATTTCCTGTTTCATTCATACAGGCTCCTACCAAGTGCCAGTAAAAACATTGACAGGAAAAATTGAAGATGATCTTATTTTTATTGACAAAATCATCGGTGTCGGGGAAATTGCCATCTCCGACCATAGATCATCAGAACCCACTTTTGAGGAATTGACCAAAATCGTTGCAGCCGCACGTAACGGGGGTATTCTGTCAGGAAAAGCAGGTATATTAGAAGTTCATGTAGGAGACGGTGATGGTGAGCTCTCGTTGTTACATGCAATCGCTGATAAAACCAATATTCCGATTCGGCAGCTCCATCCGACACATATCAACCGAAATGAAGAATTATTCAAGGCGGGAATCAATTACGCTAAACGGGGCGGGTTCGTAGACTTTACAACAAGCACCATTCCTCAGTTTCTGGATGATGGCGAAGTAAAGTGCAGCATTGCCTTGCGCATAATGCTTGAAGAAGGGATTCCAGTAGAACAAATCACCTTCTCTTCAGACGGTCAGGCAAGTCTTCCGTTTTTCAACAACCATGGGGAGTATGCAGGCCTTCAAGTAGGAAAAGTATCTTCGCTATATCACGAAGTGCGTGATTCTGTTTTAGAAGAAGGAATCCCACTTGAAACGGCACTGAAGGTCATCACCACGAATCCCGCACAAGTGCTGAAACTATCAACCAAGGGCAGTATCCAAACCGGCAATGATGCTGATATTGTGCTATTGCAAAAGGATACTTTGGCAATTGTCACTGTAATGGCAAAAGGACAAGTTATGGTAGATAAGGGTATTCCGTTGATAAAAGGGACATTTGAATGAGTTTAGACTGGATACCAGTTATCAAAAAATTTTCACGTCTCGCCTTAATATTGTGAAGAATCGCTAAAGGGGCGATACTTAAAAAAGTCGAATTCCTAATTTTGAAGGAATTCGACTTTTATTTTTTACAGTCAGCATAGCCTGTATCCTTTTTTGAACTATCAACCTGTTAGTTCATTAGGCAACAAAACCTGTAAATCCTCGATATATATCTACTTTAAGTATCATCTCCATTTATCAAGACAATCGAGAAACCTATCAATCACTTTTTATTTTTGAGCCTCGCCTATGTACATACTAATTCATTTCTTCAGAGAGCCTTGAAGCTAGATAGAGGTCAGCCAAATAAGGAAGTACTATGCAACGGCTGAACTTTCGCCTTCGGATCAATATAGGCTTTGGCATTATTGACTGCCGTAGGACCTTCACCAAACCCGGATGCAATTAATTTAACCTTTCCATCATACGTACAAATATCCCCTGCTGCATAAATGCCTGGAATATTCGTTTCTTGTTTGGAATTAACGACAATTGCATTTTTGCTTATGTTTAGTCCCCATTCTTTAATCGCACCAAGGGAAGAGACAAATCCGTAATTAATAATTAAATCATCTATATCAATCACTTCTTTTTGTTGCGTCTTAGTGTGTTCTAGAACAATTTGCGTAATTTGATCTGCTCCAACCAATTCGGAGGGAATATAAGGTGTTTTGACCTCAACAGAGGAATTCACTAATTTTTCTACACTATGTTCATGTGCACGGAATTTATCTCTTCTGTGTATCAATGTTACCTTTTCAGCAATCGGCTCTAACATAAGGGCCCAATCAACAGCAGAATCTCCACCGCCAAGTATCGCCACTTTTCTACCTTTAAAGCGGTTCATATCATTCACGAAATAATGCAAATTCTTATTTTCGAACTGTGTTGAATCTTCCAATTCCAGTTTACGAGGCTGAAAAGCTCCATTTCCAGCAGTAATGATCACTGATTTGGAGAAATGAGTATCGAGGTTTGTAGTGATTTTAAATGTTCCGTCTGCTAGCTTTTCCACCTGTTCAACTGCTTCTTCAAGACAAATTGTTGGTTCGAATACTTTCATTTGTTCTTTTAAATTCTCTATCAATTCCTGGGCCCTTACTTTTGGAAATCCAGCTATATCATAAATGAATTTTTCGGGATAAAGAGCTGATAGCTGTCCTCCCAATTGAGGAAGGCTTTCAAGGATTTTCACCTTTGCTTGCCTCATTCCTCCATAAAACGCCGTAAACAAACCAACTGGGCCGCCGCCAATAATTGTTATGTCATAGACCGTTTTTTCTTCTGTCAATGTAATCACTCCTTATGCTTCCAGGATTGTTGCTCATACTGAATATGATTTATTGGTAGTAAGGCATGTACTGACTACAAGTAATTCTTACTTAATTCTTTGTTCCAAAAATGATGGATAAAATTTGTTGAATATCCACCCTTTAAAAGACAATCTGGATATGTCACAGTTTAAAAATCTATAATTCTGTTATCTGTCACAATCGCACCTAAAATTATTATTCAAATTTATTAGGGTTACCATCAAAGGATAATTGAGCCACTTTTATAGAATCTGTTGGACATCCTTCTGAAGCATCTATCATATCTTCCTCAAGTTCTTCAGGTATAATCGCTTCCCCAACATTATTATCCAATATAACGAACGCAATACCCTCTTCATCGTAATCATAAATATCCGGAGCTGAAGCACCACAAGCTCCGCAAGCAATACAAGTATCTTTATCCACGATTGTATAATTAGCCATTTTTTGTATCCATTCCTCTCTCTAATCTAAGCCCTGGTTTTTTACTATGGTATTTGTAGAAGCCTTTTCCTACTCAATATCGTTCAAAAATGCCAAAATGCTCGAATTAAACTTTTCAGGATTTTCCTGATAACACAAATGCCCGCCTTCTGGAATTATCACGAGCCGGGAGTTCATTAACTCTTCATGAATTGCTTCCGACTCCTTTATAGGAGTTACAGTATCCAACTCACCACAAATTACAAGAACAGGGACATTTATATGAGATAACAAACTCATTTGATTTAGATGATAAAGTGAATTTGCCACCGAACGATATCCTGCCGGTCTTATCTGTGTCATAATCTCTTTTACTCGCTTATAGACTTTTTCTGAAGCATGGGGAGATAGCAATGCTTGTATCCTCTTTTCCGCGATCTCCTCAGTAGAAAGGTTTTCAATTGAAAATAATCGATTTTTCAATTTCGTCTCGTTCTCCTCTGGGGTTAGAGCAGCTGCCCCTCTTGTCGAATCGGCCAATATAAGTTTATTAACCTTATTAGGGTACAGGCTACAGAACTCTATCGCGATTGCCGCTCCCATTGAATGGCCAAGCAGATGGATTTTTTCCAGCTTTAGCTGATCTAGCATGCCGTTCAGAATATGTGCAAACTCTTTAAAATACTTAAATTCTTTTGCTGGATCTGAACTTTTCCCATAACCCGGTGCATCCCATGCAATTACTGTATAATGCTCCTTTAATTCCTGGATTTGCTCCTTCCATGACTGTGAATTATTACTCATGCCGTGTAATAATACTAAAGGTTCTCCATGACCTTCTATTTCATAATGAATGCTTAAATCTTCTACTTTTACGTATGGCATAATATCAATCCCCTTTTAAGGTGAATCTCTGATTCTTAAAACACCTGTACTTTAAATATCTTTCTAAAAAAAGCGAATGATTTACTATATTTATATTTCGCATGGTACTAGCTTTCGTTCCAATTATGAAAGTGCTTCCTATCCTGAAGTTAAGCAGGAAATTCCACTTCCGTTCCCTTCTAATTTAGCTAAAACAGTATTAAAAAACTGTGCCAGCTTAGCCAAGGCCTCGCACTGACAATCCGCCATCGCTGGAAATGACCTCACCGGTGATTGCGCGTGATTCGTCGGAAGCTAACAGTACATACGCCGCAACGTGATCTTCCGGCATCTGGGCAAGTTGAAGGATATTCCGTTTTTTTATGCTGCTTGCTTTCGTATCATTATCGACGATATTCACAAATGGACGCAGCGGCGGGATTACAGTAAGTGCTGTCAATGTCCCCCCTGGGGCTACCGCATTTACCCGGATGGAAGGAGATAGTTCGAACGCAAGCTGGCGCATCAATCCAATTTGGGCGTGTTTGCTCGCTGTATACCAAACACCGCCGCCATCTGGATAAAAACTTGCACCGGACACGGTAAAAATAATATTGCCATTTGTTTTTTTCAGTTCTTCCAGAGCGGCTTTCGCCCCGAAAAAAGAGCCTTTTACGTTAATATCGAGAAGGAAATCATATGCTTCGGAAAGCGCCTCAGGAGTCACATCGGCAAATTTGGCAAATCCATCGAACACGCCGGCATTCGCCACGAAAACATCCAACTTTCCGAATTGCTCAACAGTAGCTTGGACCGCTTGCTCATTGTCCTCGTATTTACTTATATCTCCCTGATATGTAAGGATATTTTCACCAAATTCTTCCTTCATTTTCGCTAACGTGTCTTTAGAGCGGCCGATAATGCTCACTTTTGCTCCTTCTTGTATAAAACGGCGAGTGACAGCCTCTCCAATTCCAGAAGCTCCCCCTGTAATCCATACGACTTTATCTTTTAAGGCCATTCCCATTGTCTCAACCCCTTCTATTATCTTTCAAACGTGATGAACGGTTATACAAAGATCGGTTCCTTCAAGTTTACGTCTTGCAAGCTAGCACATTTTTTCATAACATTATGTTTTATACACGAAACAATGTTTTTTATATAAATAATTCTAAAATGTAATCGCTTTATTGTCAATGAAAAAAAATGAAACTATCTTCGGGAATACATTCTGCGGTTACCCTTACTACTGCGGCACTCGTCAATAAGTATGATTTTTTTTGTGGTTTCTCAGTAAGATTCTAGCGCCCATCTTACCGAGAAACCCTACTAAAAAACATATTAACTTTTTAGCGCTTATAGTGTTACTTTGTTTCCTGTCGCATTACTTAGGTGATATTCGGCAACTTCTTGTTTAATCATAAATAAGTACGCCACAAACCCAAGAATGGCTGCTACAATCAGCATGGCAATGGAGGGACCAAAATCACCGCCGGACAAATCGCGGCTCCACCCCATAATGTAGCTTGAAAACCCACCCATAATATTCGTGAATCCCATTAAACCGGCTGCGCGGCCAGCTGTTTCAGGTGTTGAAAATTTGATGATGAAGAAATTGGTCAGGTGAAACATTCCTCCTTGAGTTCCCATTGCGAGCCCCATGGAAACGCCAGCGAAAATAGGATTTGGTGCAATGACGGCAATTGTCAAAAATACAGCTGTTAGTATGAAAAGAATCGTCGCAAGCAAACTCGGACGCTTCGTTTTGTCCGCCAGAAAACCGCCAGCCAGGACAAATCCAAGCGCGAATAGCCACGATAATGAAGTAATACCAGTCATTGCTTCCCTTTCAAACCCTTTGGCCTCAACGAGATATGTAGGCAGCCAAATACTGATTCCAAAGAAAAGAAAGGACGACATCAAATTGCCAAACCAGACAATCCAATAACGATAATCCTTTGCAAAGAATTGCTTCGACTGCACATCATCCGCTTCGTCTTTTTGGCGAATATAGGAGACTTCTTCTTTACTCATGCGCGGATGCTCTTCTGGCGTATTACGTGCCAAAAACAGGAACATTGGAATATTTATAAACAAGTTAAATGCGGCGAGAGCAAAGAACGCTGCCTGCCAATGAAACGTTGAAATAATTAGTATGAGCATAACGGTACCCACCGCCGGGCCAAGGTAGTTTCCAGTGATCCAGAATGACTGTGCCCTGCCAAGCTCTCGTTTATTAAACCAATTCGAAATGAATTTTCCCGATATCGGGATCATCATACCCTCCCCAATTCCGAGGATTACCCTACTGATTAAAAACATTTCGTATGAAGTGGACAGCCCGCCCATTACCATTGTCGCTGTCCATACCAGTAAACCTAAAACTGCTGTTTTCCGTGCCCCTAACTTGTCGATGATAACTCCCCAAAAAATGTTGGAACAGGAGTATGAAATCATGAATATAAAGGAGATCAAGCCAATTTTCGCATTTTTATCCGGGCCAGTTAAACCAAGATCACTTAAAAATCCCGGATCGGTTTGGATAACAGAGATACCTACTTTATCAATCTGTCCGAAAAACCAGAAGAAAAAAATAGGAATCGCAATGTACAACCATCTTTTTTGACCTTGTAACATGTTATTTCCCCCTTTTAGTAGGATCTTTTGAATGCGCTTTCATGATTTCGATAAAGAAAATGTCTTTCAAACAATCAACTTCACCAATTCCCCCTTTCAAAAGATAGCAGCAACAATTGTTTTATATATAAAACAATGTTACCGATATTTAATGTCATAATGTTATATTTAATTTTCACAATAGTCAATAATATTCAGATTAATATTTTTCCAACAGAAAAAGTCGTTTTATATTCAAAACTAATTAAGGTGTTTCTTCGATTAAAACAAACAGAAACAATACCTTAACCTTATATCTAAAACCGGATTACGTTTCTGTTAGTTCTCGAACCTTAGATAAATAATGTCCAAAAGATGCTGCGAACTAAAAGTCTGCTAAAGTCTCGTGTCCGTTCAAATAAAATGTTTTAACCGGGAACAGTATGGCGGTTTCTACATACCTGTCCAACATCCCAACTTATGCTGCCGCTTTAGTCCGTCATTTCACAATTTCCGCGATATGTAACCCCAAAATTGAAGTATGATTCACTAATTCACCTCATTCATTATCGTTTTTCCTTTTATAACGATTCATTATAAATTTATAAAAATTAACTATTTTTATTATTTATCACACAATGTTAGCATTTTGTTATAAGTTATTTGAAAGGATGAGAGATGAATGGATATGTACTATTCTGAATTCGCAGTATTCGGGCTGGGCCCCATCGGAATTGAAATTCTACGCAGTGCTTATCAAAAGAATCCGCAATCGATTATCGGGGTTGTCGATATTGCTCCCGATAAGGTAGGAAAGGATATTGGATTACTAATCCATGAAAAGGAAACGAACAAGTGTGTAGTCTCTCATATACGGGATGTAAATACAGAAGCTGACCACCCTATCGCCCTACATGCAACCGGTTCCGACGCACAACAAGTATGGCCTCAAATCAAAGAGCTGCTAGATCACGGCTTTTCAGTGGTTTCCACCTGTGAACAACTTTCCTTCCCTTGGCATCGCTACCCCATACTTGCAAAGGAAATAGATGATTATGCTAAAGCTAAAGGGCTTAGTGTCATTGGGACCGGAATCAATCCAGGTTTCATCATGGATACTATGGCCATTTCATTTACATCAGTATTGACCACGGTTAACCAAATTAAGGTCAATCGTAAAGTAGATGTTTCGAAAAGGCGCCTCCCCTTGCAAAAAAAGGTCGGAATCGGGATGACCAGAGAAGAGTTTGAATTTTTAGCTGAACGGAATAAAATTGGGCATGTAGGTCTTGAGGAGTCTGTCAGGTTGATCGCCTATGGTCTGAATTGGAAACTTTCAAGTGTAACCAATACCATTGAACCAACGATTGCGAGCGAAAATATGACCGTTCCGCTAACTACCTTAAAACCAGGGGATGTTAATGGGCTTCATCAAATTTCCACTGGCAAGACAGTGGACGGAAAGGAAATTTCCTTGGATTTAACGATGTCTGCAGGTATTAAACAGGAAGATGAAATCGTTATTGAGGGGAACGAAACCCAAAGGTTGATTGTTCCAAACGGCATCTTTGGAGATACCGCAACTGCTGCAATGATTATCAATACCGCTAAGCAAATTGATGCGCTCCGTAAACCAGGTTTACTTACAATGGCTGACATCGGGGTGCCGAGAAATATAAATCAATCACACTTTGTGCGTATGTAACGGCTAACCAACAGTCTTGCGATATAGTCTTACGATATTGGAAAAGGTGAACCCCGAATGGTTCACCTTTTCGTATTGGTTCAGCTGAGCATGCCAGCATGACAAAAAACCACCATAAGCGGTGGCTTTACTTCCAATATGTTAGTATGTAGGAATCGACTATCTTATGTAAGTTATCTTATTTCAGAAAAATATATTCCGAAAATGACATGATTTTTCTATTTTCATTTATATGTTTGAGAACCAAGCTTCACGGAAATGGCTTTGGCAGCTTTCGTTACCTTGTCAATCAATTCAGGCAAGCGATCTTCCTGAAATCTTGCTTCAATCCCAGCGACACTAATACCAGCTACTATTTCACCTTTACCATTGAGTATCGGTGCACTCACTGCTTTTGTATAATCCTCAAGTTCTGATGAAGTTATCGTGTAACCATTCATTCTCGCTTCATCCAAAGCGTGACGGAGTTCAGTTTTATCCGTTATCGTTCCAATGGCGATTGGTTTTAATTGAATGCTTCCCAAATAATTTTCACGCTCTTTTTCTGGCAAATACGCTAAGATGATTCGAGAATCCCCAGCATACAATGGCGAACGCCTTCCAATGGATGTATAAAGTCGAACAGGATGCAGGGTGTCCACCTTTTCAATATACATCGCTTCATCCTTATCCCTCACAATTAAATTCACTGCTTCTTCAACATCATCCCGAAGTTCTTTCATGATCGGATAGGCGATTGACCTGATATCCAAACGCTCCCCTACCAGTTGACCAAACTGCAGGAATATCAGTCCAAGTGAATAGTGGCCATCTTCGTCCTTTGTTAAAAACCCCATTTCTTCCAATGATCCCACCATACGGTGTAACGACGTTTTCGGCAAATTGGAAAGTTCCATCATTTCATTAAAGGTCAGTTTTGGATGATTTATGAAAAGGGTCAGGATTTGCATGGATTTCACGACCGTTTTGTTATGTGCCTGCATACATTGTCTCCTTTCATGATACATGTTTTCCTTAACTATCATTCTATTATAAAACATGGAAGAAAGGATGTAATGAAAATAACCGTATTCATTGTTTTTCCGTGAATGCTCTGAGTTTATTCTCATTTGATTTTCCGGCATTATTTACAATTTGATCGAATCATTTTATCATCCCGCATGCCCATGGAACGAGTAATAATGGGAAATGCTGATGCGTTTAGCGGATTAAGTTACTTGATCATTACTAAAACCCATTCACTACAAAGGCATACTCAAAATTACTTTTGTCCCTTTCCCTTCACGAGAAAGAAGGATAAGGTTTCCGCCGTAAACTCTGGCTCTCTCCTCCATACTGAATAAGCCTACTCCACGGGTAACTTTTTCTATATCAAAGCCCTTTCCTTTATCTTCTATTTCTACACGAACTTCTTCCTCTATTTCCTGGATCATCACTGTAGCTTCTTCGGTTTCAGCATACTTCCTAATATTTGTTAATGCCTCTTGAATAATACGGTAAATGGTAATTTCTTTGTTTGCATTCAAACGGCAATTCAAATAGCATTCAAAATGGACCTTGATATGATGATGCTCTAAAAATTGCGCCACTAAAGAGCGTATGGCAGGAAACAGTCCAAGATCATCAAGTACTGATGGCCTTAATTCCCAGGATAGATGCCGGAGTGATTCGATAATTTCGGTCGCTTCATCTTGCATCTGATCTAACAAGGGATGATCCATTTCTGTCTGCAGTCTGTTAATCGTTATGAGGTGGCTGTATAAGTTTTGTCCGATATCATCATGAAGCTCTCGGGAAATGCGTTTTCTTTCTTCTTCCTGCACATCAATGATTTTCCCGGTCATTTTCTGAATCTCTTCTTCCGCAAGCTTACGCTGGGTCACTTCATAACGAATCGCTAAATATTGGTAAGGTTTCTGGAACTCATCAAGAAATGGAACGATTGTCGTATCCACCCAATAATAAGTATTATCCTTGGCCTTATTTTTAATCTCGCCTTTCCATACTTCCCCTGATGATATTGTTTTCCAAAGATTGTTGAAAAACTCTTTCGAATGAAATCCCGAGTTAATAATTCGATGATCCTGTCCGATCAGCTCTTCTTTTGAAAACTTTGAAATCCTGCAAAATTGATCATTGACATATTTGATCGTCCCGCTTTGATCTGTTATTGCTACAATCGAGGAAGCATCCAAAGCAAATTGGAAATCGGCCATTTTATTTACGAATTTCCCCAATTCCTCTAAAACTCGTTTATATTCGGTAATTTCCTTCCGAATTGCCAGGTATTTATAAGGGTTCCCTTTTTCATTTAAGAAAGGGACAATTGTGGTATCGACCCAATAATAAGTTCCATCCTTCGCTTTGTTCTTGATATCACCCCGCCAAACACTTCCTGATGAAATTGTTCTCCAAAGCTCTTGCATAAATTCCTTTGAATGATAACCTGAATTGATAATTCGGTGGTCCTTCCCGATAAGCTCAGTTGCTGAATATTTGGATACCTCACAAAATTTCTTATTAAAGTTTATTATCTTGCCCTTTTCATCCGTAAATGCAACAATCGTTGATTCATCAAGTGCGTAAATTAAATCAACCAGTTCATTGATCGGATAGGATTGCTGCTGGTTAATCCGTGATTGGTCTTTCACTTTATGGACTACAATTAAGTAATAAAGCTCTTTCGCAAGCTGAAAGGAGTTCACCCTGAAAAAAAGCGAAAAAGCATGACCATCCCGGTGGATCCCCAACTGGTGGATAATCTCCCCTTCCCCACTGTGTTGCAGGTTTGCCCCTGGTATAAGTTTTAGAAGCTTTATCCCGTTCAATTCATGATGTTCATAACCAAAGTTTTCATATACCTGTTGATTCGCAAAAGAGATGACTCCAGATTCATTGACAAGGATTGTCGCATCGCTAGATCCAGGTGTAACCCCTTTTTCCATTTCCAAATGTTTATTCAAGTCCATACATAATCCTCCTTGTTGCCATTAAATTGAGCTGTTCAATTCCTTTTCCAGTTTTTTCGCTGCATCAAGGATCTTATGCTGGTCGCTTTCAGAAATAGGCTGAGCTGTTCGTTTACCTACTAATAATACCCCTTTGGGAACACCTTTAAATTGAATCGGAACTGCGAAGGCGCAACTGAGATTTTCCGCAAGCATGATGGGATAATCTAAAGCTTTGCCATGGATATTATTGGGGAAACCTTCAATTTTCATCGGCGCCCCCGTTGATATGACCCTACCTGCTATTCCTTTTCCATATCGAACAGTTATCCTTTTGTACTTATCATTTCTGTTTCCGGCGGCATAATGCCAGCATATGTCAGGACCTTTTCTGTTTTGTAAGGCAAGGCCTACAAAATCACCGTTCATTTCTTCTAATACATGTTCACACGCTTTTTTAAATGGTTGATCCTCTTTCGATTTACTGTCCAAGTTAAATTCCATACCCTAATAACCCCTTTTTTAAAGCGAATGCAACAAGTTCATGCCTTGTTTTCATCTTGAGCTTTTCCATTAGGTTTCCTTTATGGCTTTCAACCGTTTTCACGCTTATGACAAGCTGTCCGGCAATTTCTTTATTGGAAAACCCTTTCGCAATCAATGTAAGCACCTCTTTTTCACGGTCAGACAACAGATTGATAGAATCAGCGGTTCCCTGCTTCACACTGCCTAAATATTCTTCCATTACCCTTTTTGTTGCAGATGGATGAAGGTAAGCATTTCCGTTTGATAAAGATCGGATGGCTACCAATAGTTCTTCATGGGGTGCACTTTTTAAAATACAGCCTGAAGCCCCGGCTTGAATGGTTCTGAACAAATATTCATCATCATCATGCATGGTTAGTATTAATATGGCTACCTCAGGCATTAGTTTTTTCAGTTCGGAAGTAGCCGATAAGCCATCTTTTCCATGAGGCATGCTTAAATCCATGACTACCACATTAGGTTGAAGCTCTAATGCTCGCTGAATTCCTTCGTTCCCATCTGAAGCTTCCCCTATGACTTCCATATCAGCATGATTGTTTAATAGCATCTTTAAGCCCATTCTTACAACGGCGTGATCATCGCAAAGCAAAATTTTTATCAAAGCAGCTCCCCCTAACTTTGTTCGTGTTTGTATCGTTATATGAAACAACAAGGGGGATTGCACAATTCGCAAACCCCTTGTTTAGCATTTTAATATAATGGCAGAGAAATCTCTATAGAAGTCCCATCATCTATTTTTGAAAAAATGGTACAGTTCCCGCCAATCAAATGCATTCTTTCACACATGGCAGCAAGCCCGCTCAGCTTATTCATGGCGGCTTCAACCTCAAACCCTTTCCCTGAATCTTTTATTATAATCAATAACATGCTTTTTTCCCATTTGAATATTATACTTGCTTTTGTTGTATCAGCATACCTTGCTATATTCACCAATGCTTCTTGGCAGACCCTGAAAAGTGTAATGCTATCTCTATCAGAGATTTGCGATTCAATTCCCAGATTCTCCATCTCAACCTCAATTCCATAGGTTGATGTGTATATTTTTATGTAGCTTTTAATAGCTGAAATAAGCCCAAAAGTCGTAAGGGTAGGAGGATGCAATTCTACAGCCAAAAGCCTGATTTCCTGAATTGCCTTCTCCAATAGCTGTTTCATATCACCTGCATAGATTTTCATGGCAGGCTGTTCGATTGCCGTTTCAATGAGCTGCATTCCGGAAAAGAGACTGGAAAGGGACTGCCCCACACCTTCATGAAGCTCCATCGCAATTCTTTTAATCTCTTCTTCATGTGTTTGTATGATATAAGAACTGATGTTGTTTTTTAGTGGCTGAGTATTCATTCCCACCCTCCTTTTTCAATTGTCGCTGATTATTGGCCATTCAAAATACGACATGCTCCCACAATTACACTTTCGGCAGAGTGGTGAGAACACTGACGTATACCTTCTTTCCCACCTGAAACCTAGCATTTGAACTTGTAGTTCTTGAAAACTCCAATTCAGCCTTCAAATCCAATAATTTCATGTACGCAGTTCATTTTATGCTTTCTTCACTCTATGACTTGAAATGTCACTAAACATACCTGCATATTGAACGACATCCCCCGCATCATTCTTTATCGAACTTATGGTCAGCCATTGCAGATATTGCTGCCCATCCTTTCGGCTATTCCAGATTTCACCCTGCCAAAATCCATTTATCTCAATGGATTTCCACAAATCCTCATAAAAAGTTCGAGACTGTTTACCCGATTTAAGTATACTAGGGTTCTTACCAATTACTTCATTTTCCTGATAACCCGTAATACTGCAAAACGACGGGTTTACTGAAATGATCTTACCGGTGGTATCGGTAATTAGAATCCCTTCTATTGTATGATCGATCACTTCTTTGGCAAGCCCCATTTTGCCTTGGAAATACATCCAAACAACTAAAATCAAACTTGCAAGGGCAACTTCTGACAACGCCATGAACCCGATTGCATAATGTCCTGTGATATTGAATAACAAGGATAAAATTAATGGCGGAAAAAACCCTCCCAAACCGCCCATAGCGGAAACGATACCATTCACAATACCAGCCTGCTTTTGGAAATACATCGGCACCAGTTTAAAAATAACACCATTACCCATTCCAGCACATAGGGCAATACTCAAGCAGCCAATAGTGTACCAGCCAATTGATGGAGCAAAGGATAGGATCATCGCTGAAACTGTATACACTCCAAAAACGAACATGAGCAGAATGAGAGAATGAAAACGATCTGCAAGCCATCCGCCAATTGGTCTCATAAGGGTAGCAAGAACAATAAAGCCCGCTGTCCTTAAACCGGCATCAACCTTATCCAATCCAAAGTTAGCTACAAGAAAATTTGGCAGATAGATAGTAAATGCAACAAAAGAACCGAATGTTATAAAGTAAAATAAACTTAGCAGCCATAGTTTTTCATTTTTGTAGACACTCTTCACTTGCTCTAAAAGCGGTGTTTTTACTTTCAGCTCTTTTTTATCCCCTAACAGAAAGTTACCTGCAATAAAGACCGCCAAAATCACAAGGTAAAGCTGTACAGTTGTTGACCAGCCAAAATTCTCAGCTACAACGGGTGCTGCAAAAGCCGATACTGCCGTACCAAGGTTTCCAGCACCGTAAATTCCGTTTATAAAGCCATGACGTTCCTTTGGATAATACTTAGGTAAAGAGGTTACTCCAACAGAGAATACGGCTCCTCCAATACCAAGGAAAAGTCCTCCAATCAACAAATCGACAAGGGAATCGGCAATGCTGATATAATAAACAGGAAACAATAGTAACATAAAGCTAATCAGGAAAATTTTCCTGGCTCCGAACTGATTGGCGTAAAAGCCAAGGGGGATACGAAGTACAGATCCCAAAATAACCGGAACGGCTGTCACCAGGGCAAGCTGACTTTCCGGTATAGCAATATCTTCTTTAATAAAGGGCATCAGTGAAGAAATTAATACCCATACCATAAATCCTACTACTAAGTTTAAAGTCTGTAATGGAAGCTGTATTTTCTTAATCATTCTGATCACTCTCTCTTCTAATTACATATTGTAAACCCGTGTTTGTGTCAAAGGCTGACCACTCATTTTTGTTTCGAGCCATATTGCATGTCAAGGGAACAGCGAAAAAATTCAGATGATCAAAATAAATGCGTAGATGGGTCATGTCAGGACAAATCTCCACCTTATCTATCGTTTTAGTAACAAAAGGCGCTTTATCCTGCCCATCATCAACCAAGATTGCCACTCTGGCTTTTTCCGAGACTAATGATTGTAAACCTTCCAAATTAATGTGTTCCACATGTATTGCACCCTCTCTTCGCACTGTATACATTTATTTGATAACCTTGTAAGTATTTCCAGAATCTATCATCTGCATGATTCTCGATAAATTCAATTGTTTCTTCTTCAGATTCCCATCCACTCATTCCCTTTACTTCTGCAACAACAATATCTATCCCGTTCAATGACTTTTCATCCAAATACCAGTTAAGGCGGGAGCCATTAAAAAGGTCTGAAAGCAGCTTATTGATTTCAGAAGCAAAGTTTACGGATGCTACTTTCACAAAACAAAAATCAATGTAAGTTTCGCTGTTCATTCGATTCACGCCTTTTCGTATTTGGTTTTTTTATATGTAAAAAACGCTAAGGGAAACATAACAATGTTCAAGCCACCAAATATTAGTACATTTATATAATTTTCATAATAAAATTGGTGAACCATAAATTGGGTAAATACAATATTCATCATCAAGAAAGCACAAAGCAACGCGACACCGATGTACTTAAACTTCATAACGCTTCACCCTTACAGCGTATACTGCGCCATTTTCAACTTTCACTTGAATTTCAGGCAGGGGCCTCCTTGGCGGTCCGGCAGTTGGAGCACCTGTTTCAACATCAAATTTCCCGTGATGGCAGGGACAGATCATTTCACCTTCTTCTTTCACCCAAAATACCGGGCAACGAAGATGTGTGCATGCATTTTGGTATGCTACGTATTTCGTTTCAGACAATCTGATCAAAATGGCATCATCATGATCCCCTGGAAATTTAAACTCCACTGCGTCACCAATTGCAATTCCGCTTACATCGGTTATTTTTTTGTGAGGATACTCCTTTTCCCCAAGACCCATCAATTCTTTAGCCGCAATCGCTCCCCAAGGAAGGGAGGAAATCGCGAATACTCCTGCAGCTCCCACTAGTGTTTTCATGAACCCTCGTCTGTCGAGCTTTCTTTCATTATCCCGTTCAATATTATGGGTGTAATTATCTTCATTAAAGGGGATTTTATTATTTTTATCCGACGGCATATAAATCCCTCCTAAAATAGCTTTTCAATTCCTTGTAAAATACCAGGCAAATTTACCTTAACGTTCGTTTCACTTTCAAGATAAGGCAGGCTAGTCACCCATTTTCCATTATCTAGATTAAATTGTTTTTTTCTATTTCCAATTTCCTCATCGGTGAGCCACTGAAGTGTATTGGATGGACAAACACTTGCACACATTGGTGGGATACCGTTTTTTGTCCGGTCAATACATAAATCGCATTTGTACATTAAGTTTTGCTCAGTGTCAAATTTTGGTATGCCATATGGACAAGCAATCGTACAGTTTTGGCAGCCAATACATTTTTCAACTAGAGCTGATAAGACGGCCCCTGTCTCATGTATTTGGATTGCCTGGGCAGGACAGCTTCTTGCACAGGCCGGATTCACACAATGGAGGCACATAAGAGGCATCGTCTGCCGATTGACCAGAGGGTTTACATCATAAACGTAGTTCCTGTTCCGCTCTTCATGCCCTCCGCATTGTGTACAAGCAGCAAGGCATGACCGGCATCCTATGCAGTTTTCAAGTTCTAAATAGAGCCTCTTTTTCATTTATTGCACCTTCTTTATTTCGACTTTTTCCAATTGAGCCGCACAGACCTTAAACTCCGGCATACGGGACATTGGGTCAAGCGCTGCAATAGTTAATAGGTTGATAGATTGTTCGTGCCCAAAGTGGTATGGAACAAATACAGTGTCCTCACGAATTGCTTCTGTAATTTTCACTTTATAGATTGCCTCGCCTCTCCGGGTGTACAGGCGGACCTTTTCCTCATGGTCCATATTGTATTTTTTTGCTGTTTCCGGATGTACTTCGACGTATGGCTCCGGGCACATATCACGCAGGAACTGGATTCTTCTCGTCTGGTTTCCAGATAAGTAGTGGTAAACGACACGCCCGGTTGTTAAACGAAGTGGATATTTTTCATCTGGCTCCTCAGCAGGGGGTCGGTAAGGAAGCGCACAAATTTTCGCTTTGCCGTCTGCGTGATAGAATTTCTTATCCAGGAACATATGCGGCGTTCCCATATCATTTTCATCCTTACAAGGCCAAAATACTCCGTCCTGTTTGTCGATTTTATCCCATGTAGCACCATAATAATCGGCATATCCTCCTTTACTAGCCAGTCTGAATTCATCAGCTATATCTTTTGCTGTTTTCAAATGGGAAAAGTATTTTCCTCTTCCAAGACGTTCTGCAAGTTCTACTTGTATTTGCCAATCGGGCTTAGATTCACCGATTGGTTCTTGTGCCTTATTTATCTTAATAATTCTTCCTTCAAGGTTTGTTACTGTTCCTTCATCTTCTGACCACGTTACAGATGGCAGGATCACATCCGCAAACTCTGCTGATTCAGAAAGATAAAAATCCGAACACAACATAAAATCAAGATTTTTCATCGCACTTCTGACGAAATTCAGATTCGGCGCAGATACTGCAGGATTAGAACATAGCAGATACAATCCGCGAATCGTTTTTTGTTCCATCAATTCAAACATTTCATATGCAGAAACACCTGGCAGGGGCATTTCTTCCGGAGTGATTTTCCATACTTTACAAACTTCTGCTACATGTTCAGGGTTTGTAATTTTACGGTATCCTGGCAATAAATCTGCTTTCTGGCCATGCTCCCGTCCCCCTTGTCCGTTTCCTTGACCAGTGAATGTTGCTACACCAGACTTGGGCCGTCCGATTTTACCTGTTACAAGCGCCAAGTTTGTATATCCAGATACATTGTCAACACCCTTATGCTGCTGTTCGATTCCACGGGCAAACATGACAACTGCATTTGGTGATTTCCCATAAATTTCTGCTGCACGAATGATTTTTTTCGGTGCCACACCTGTAAGCTCACTCGTATATTCCGGTGTAAATTCTTTTACAAGCTCTTTTGTTTCTTCAAACCCGTTCGTATGATTATTAATGAAATCTTCTTCAGCATAACCATTTTGAATTAATAGATTTAAGATTCCATTGGCAAGGGCAAGATCCGTTCCCGGTTTCAAGTCAAGATGAACATCTGCTCTTCTTGCAATAGGAGTTTCACGGGGATCTGCCACGATAATGTATCCTCCTCTTTCTTGTACGTTCCAAACACGGAACATAGAAGTTGGATGGCATTCTGCTGTATTGCTTCCTGCTATAAATAAGCAATCTGTTTCATGAATATCAGTCCAAGGTAATGTTGAACCTCTATCAACTCCAAAAGAACGAAGGAACCCCCCGGCTGCACTTGACATGCAAAATCGCCCATTATAATCAATGTAGCGAGTTCCAAGAGCCACACGTGCAAATTTCCCTGTTAAATAGCATTTTTCATTTGTCATTGAAACCCCGCTGAAAACGGATAATGAATCTTTTCCATATTTAGCTTGAAGTTCCCTGAACTTATTTGCGATTAAATCATACGCTTCATTCCAGCTTGCTTCACGGAAGCCTTCCTTTGTTCCCTTTAGTGAAGCATCATCACGAATAAGCGGTTTTAAAATACGATCATCATGATTCGTCTGCTGGTAAGCTGTAACCCCTTTTGGACACATTTTCCCAACGGTTACGGGCCAATCATAACGGGGTTCAACCCCAATGATTTTATTCGTCGCTACATTTACCCTTAAATTCATTCCGCATTGCATTCCGCAATAAGCACAATGGGTTTTGACCAATGTTTCATTCGGGTGTATCACATTACTTTCTGTTTTAAAAAACTTATCCTTTTGCATCCTGGTTTGCCTCCTTAACTTTTACTTCGTGGATGGGGAACCCGGAAAATTGGGCAATCCTGTATTTTCTTCGACAAGGTAGGCACATTTCAGCGAGATGGTGGCCTTCTTTCGCTTGGAATTCTATATCATTCCTGCCGAGAACCTCTATGACATCTTTTGATTGTTCTGTTGAAACAAACTCATTACCGCATACTTTGCATCCTTTCATGGATTGTTCCGCATAATGCTCTCTGTAGTTTCTTGCGAATACACTCATTGGGCGGAAAGGTATGTGCGCAAGTTTTCCGAACGGAAGATAAATCAATGTAATGATGACTGACCATTGGTGTATAAGGGACATGGCTGGCTGTCCTGCACCATGCATAAAAATGTTCATGAAGGTTAGTCCCAGTCCTGTAACACTGACCAATAACAGCATGAATAATGGAAGGAAGTCATACATGAATTGTTGTTCTGCCCTTGCCTGCATATTTTTCAAACGGCGATAAAGGGCCATGCATACACCGGAAATGACCATCACTGCCGTAATGTTCAGTGCGTTATAGGATAACGTCGCAATAAGCCCATCAGCTGGCACTGTCATTACCTGGATCCCCATTGCGATGATGTTGTAGTAACCGTTGTCGTCCATTGTGAAGTACATCCATCCAAATACTAGAGGAAAGGTCACGAAGCAGGAAAGTATGCATCCCCAGCCCATTAAAACGTGCTGAGTCCATCGGTAAATTCCCCTGTTCCAAATGAAATTGTATGTTGCTAAATGTTCAACTGTTGTTTTGGGCGTTGATCTTCTTAAGAGAATTTTGATTCCTTTTTTTATAAAAACCTTTGTTGGCGGCCTTTCTCCCCATGCGATAAATCTGTAAAAGAAACCCCCAATAAAAATAAACGTCCCCACCATATAGCCATAAAGGTTTAAATCCACGTGTGTAAACATTCTCGTACCTATAAACGATAAGAATACAAGTCCGCAAACTGCTAGAAACATAGACTTGGCAAAATGTGATGCAAAAGCATCATTAATTGATTTGCCTGTTTTTTGATTTACGGCGACTTTTGCCTGCATTATTATTCCTCCTCATTACAAACAATTACCATACCCTTATTGTAAGATCTTGCCTGATCGTTCGATATCGGGGAACTTCCCCATCCTATTGGAAAAATCCCCTTAACTTTTGAAAAAAAAAAGCCTTTCTGATGTCAGAACGGCCCAGACTGCAGACAAACTCGATGAAAATCGAGTTTGTCTGCAGCTTTTTTTTGGCTTGTACAAATTTGGACGTTGATTGGAACGTAGGGCACTCGCTTTCCGCGGGCGGTCAGGGAGCTATTCCCGCAGGAGTCCCGCACCTTTCGTTCCAACAATGTTTAAAAATTTATATAGGACTCCTTTTGCCTACAGTCTTTTTTGTTTTAAGATTGATCTATTAAAACTTGAGATGATGAGGATGTTTTCGAAACATAATTCGATTCAGCGAGATGAACTTGAAATGATTGCTTTAGATCAACTGGTTCCGGCGAACCAGTTGGTTCGTAAAATTGAGGCTTCTATTTGACTTCACTTTCATTTATGACTTGGTGAAAGATGACTTCACCCCACTTCCGAATTGTAAGACGGGGTCTATAAAAAAAAGAAAGCACTCTTAAGAGTACTTTCTCATCGTTTGCGTTCTTTGCAGAAGAAACTATATATCCAGCCATTTGTTCAGGGCCAAGGATATCGAAACTTGCAATTCCTTCAATTGCCATTCTTTTTGAAGGAATTGCCGTTCAGCCTCCTTTAAGTTCACCCGTGAGAACTGAATGGATTCCCCTGGTTTAACCTGAGCGATACTTGGTAAATCCGCCGTAATCACCTGAGCTATCTTAGGATATCCCCCCGTTGTTTGGCTATCCGCAAGGAGAATGATCGGGTTTCCATCAGGAGGAACCTGAACGGACCCATTTGTGACCGCTTCAGATAATAACTCCCCATTATCCTTTAATTTCAGTGTAGGGCCTGAAAATCTATATCCCATGCGGTCGGATTGATTGGAAACTTTAAATAAACCCGCTACAAAACTATCTTTACTTGAATCTGTGAAATACTCATATTGGCTTCCATCGATGAAACGGATTAGAGGTTTTCCTCCTGGCATGAACTCCTGCTCATTGACAAACCACTTTGGGAAGGAAAATGGACCTTTGAACGCCCTATCACCAAGATTTTTCGAAGGTTCATTAAACTCCAAGACATCGTCAGCCTTTAATGCCCTCCCCATATAGCCGCCAATCTCAGCCCTTAGATATGTGCTTTTACTGGCCATAACTTCGGGAATAGCGAAGCCACCCGCTACTGTTAAGTAAGCCCTGCAACCTGATTTACACCCTTCAAACCGAAGCACCGATCCACTTTTCACAAGAATGGGCCTCCACATCGGTACAGCATGATTATCGATTGTTGGTGATAAGTTTCCACCCGTTATCGAAATCAGGCAATTTTTCTCGAATTTAATGGTCGGCCCCATTAATGTAATTTCCAAGGCCGCTTCTCCTTCTTCATTGCCAACCAGCATATTTGCAATTCGTAACGAATGTGCATCCATCGCCCCGCTTACAATCACCCCATGTTGCTGGAATCCTTTTCTTCCAAGGTCCTGTATACTAGTCAATAATCCCGGTTTGATTACGCGCAGGCTCACTGTATCTCCTCCTTAAGGATCATTTCTTTATATTCTTGATCCGAAATCGGATGGAACTTCACGATGTCTCCTGCTTGTAATAGACTTGGAGGATTTACATTCGGTAAAAACATTTTGGTTGGCGTCTGTCCGATCAATTGCCATCCACCAGGTGTTGATATAGGATATACACCCGTTTGCATACCGGCGATTCCTACTGCCCCTACTGGAATGGTCATACGGGGAGAGGAACGCCTAGGTGTCGCGATCTTCTCTGACAGTCCGCCAAGAAACGGGAAACCTGGTGCGAACCCAATCATATAGGCCAAATACTCCCCAGTTGAATGAATATGAATGACTTCATCAGTAGTCAAATCATTATAACGGGCAACATATTCCAAATCCGGTCCATATTCCTTCCCATAGCACACAGGAATGGAAACTGTTCGATGTGAGAGTTTCCTATCTTCTTTTAAATCCTGTAATTTCATTTCCAAGATGGAACGGACCACTTCATAGGGAGATATGGTTTCAGTATCATTGCTTTGTTTTCGCTCCTTATAAATAACCAATGGATCATAAAAAACCGTCAAATTAGTATAGGCCGGTACACATTCTATAAACCCTGCAAAAGGTTCATCCTCCAGCAAATCCTTAAACAATTTTATTTTTTTGTGAACGCTGTATTCCATTCCATTCCCGAATGTTATCACGATTGCGGAATCGCCCAATGGAGAAAGTGTACATGCAGTTTTTTTCAAAAGCTTTTCCGGCATAGGAATCATCTCTTTCTGTTCGTTATAAAACTCCTAATTTTTCATCACGAATGTCCGTTATGAACATATGTCCAGGTGCATGCGTGATCATGATCTCCGGTTTAGTCTCCATAGCAATGGATTGAGGAGTTACACCACATGCCCAAAAGACCGGGACTTCCCCTTCACGAATCGTTACTGGATCACCAAAATCCGGATGCTGAATGCTGGAAACACCGATCGCCTCAGGGTCACCAATATGGATTGGAGCCCCATGAACTGCAGGAAACCGCGATGTCACTTGAGCTGCCCTCACCACATCCTTTTGTGGAATCGGCCTCATACTAGCCACCATTTTCCCATGAAAAATCCCTGCTTCGATACACGGGATATTGGTTTTATACATTGGTACATTACATCCCTCTTCAATATGACGAATCGATATATCATTATTCAAAAGGGCGTGCTCGAAAGTAAAGCTGCACCCGATTAAAAATCCAACCATATCGTCTTCCCAGTAGTTTGATATATCCGTTACTTCTTCCACTAATTCTCCATATTTATATACCCTATATTTAGGAATATCGGTGCGTATATCCCCAGAATTTGCTGCAAATGCAGGAATGGGTGAACCAATTTCCGTAACGTCCAGCAATGGACAGGATTTAGGGTTACGCTGACAGAATAATAAAAAATCAAAAGCATGCTCTTTTTTTAAGATGGCTAAGTTCGCTTGTGCATAACCGTTAGCCATGCCAGCTGTCGGTTTTATCAATTCGTTGTTTCGAATCATTGAACGCAACTCAGCCGGGGTAGCTTGAGAAAGGTCGATCATTAGTATTCATCTCCTATTACGAAGTGGCAGAAAGTGACAAACTGGCACGCCACTTCCACCTTTATTTATTGGATTTTCATTCATTAATCATTAAAAAAGTGCCGGCAGTTGTTTCATTAATGTATATACGCCCATTAACGCCATGATGACAACCACGAATACACCGGAAATCGTTAACCATAAAGGATGCTTATAATCACCCACGATGTTTTTCTTATATGCGGCAATTAGCAATGTTCCAAGAGCAATTGGTAAGATGAGTCCATTAATTGCCCCAACTACAAGCAGTACTTTAACCGGTTGACCAATTAATAGAAAGCAAATGGTCGATACGGCTATAAAGCCAATGATTATCCAGTTTGCCTTATTATTTATCTTTTCGCTGAAAGTTCTGATAAATGAAACCGAAGTATATGCCGCTCCAACAACTGACGTGATCGCTGCAGCCCACATGACGACACCAAAGATTTTATATCCTATATCACCGGCAGCGAGCTGAAAAACGGATGCTGCAGGGTTATCCGGATTAATTTGTAAACCTTTCGATACAACACCAAGTACTGCTAAAAATAACGCAACACGCATGACTGTCGTGATCAATATCCCCATTACAGAGCTCTTCGTGACCTGAGGTAATGAGTCAACGCCCTTCACGCCTGCATCCAATAGACGATGGCCTCCCGCAAAAGTAATGTAGCCTCCTACAGATCCACCCACTAATGTAACGATTGCGATAATATCGATTTTATCAGGTGCAAAGGTCCTCACTACTGCTTCCCCGACTGGAGGAGAGGTTGTCCAAGCGACATAAATCATCAAACAAATCATGAAAAATCCGGCAATTTGCGTAAAACGGTCCATGGCTTTCCCTGCTTCTTTCACTACAAAAATCAGTACGGCGATGACTGCGCTTATTGCCGCACCGGCTGTTGGGGATATTCCCGTCATTGCATTAAGACCTAATCCAGCTCCTGCTATATTTCCAATATTAAAAGCCAGCCCCCCCATAACGATCAGAGCTGCCAGTACATAACCCAGCCCAGGAAGGACCATGTTTGCAATTTCCTGACCGCGTTTTTCGGATACAGCAATAATGCGCCATACATTTGTTTGGGCAAATATATCAAGAATGACCGAAATAAGAATAACGAATCCGAAACTTGCCGCAAGACTTTGGGTATAAACGGTTGTTTGCATTAAAAAACCAGGCCCTATTGCCGATGTTGCCATTAGGAATGCCGCACCTAACAATAAAGTGCGGTTCGTTTTTGGCTTAGTCGGATTCATTTTCTGTGCTGTTGTATTTTTGATTGGCTCCAATGGAATCTGCCTCCTGATTGTTTATTTTCTTCAAGAAAAGGACTTGACTGTTATTTCAGATAATTTCAAAGATTCCTTAACATGCCGAGCAAAGGATAAAGCATGTGCCCCGTCCCCGTGAATACAAATGGTATCTGCTTTTAAAGCCACATCCGAGCCTTGCTGAGACAGGACCTTACCTTCCTTCACCATGCGAATGACCTGGGCAACGGCATCATCATCGTTTTCGATCAATGCGTCCTTTTCCAATCGGGAAGTCAATGAACCATCATGTTGGTAGGTACGGTCGGCAAATACTTCACTCCCTGTTTGCAATCCGATAGCCTGTCCGGCACGTATCAATTCACTGCCCGACAAACCAAATAGGATAAGCTCAGGATTCACTTTATATACCGCTTCGGCAATTGCCACGGATAACTCTTTGTTCTTTGCGGCCATATTGTATAAAGCCCCATGCGGTTTCACATGCTGCATACTTCCGCCTTCGGATTGCAGAAAGCCATTCAATGCACCAATTTGATAGACGACAATATCATAAGCCTCCTGTGGTGAAATATTTATATTGCGTCTGCCAAATCCTATTAAATCCTGTAAACCTGGGTGGGCTCCGATTTTGACATCTTTCCCTAAAGCAAGCTGGACCGTTTTTCTCATGACTGTCGGATCACCAGCGTGGAATCCACAAGCTATATTGACAGATGTTACATAGTCCAAAATTTCTTGATCATTACCAATCCGGTAGGCTCCAAAACTTTCTCCTAAATCACAATTCAAATCAACCGTGTTCATACTACCCTCTCCTTTACTAACGGAAATTTCAGTAAAAAAAATTATGTAATTACTCTTTCAATCACTCAAATGCATCAGTTCCGAAATTCGGAATTACAGTTTCGTATTTCGGAATATTCTCATTCTAGCATATTTTAATTATTCCGACAATACCTTGTTAGATAACCTAACATTATAGTTGGATATAATTAATAATAATAAAAAGCCGTTGTTTCCTTTGAAAGGAAGCAACGGCCATGATTACAGCACTAAAATTAGGAGTATATTATGACAATGAATTTTTAAATCGATTAATAGAAAACAATGAAATATCTTCCTTGCTCGTACCGGAGATAATCAAGTCGCTCAAAATTTCCCCCATGACACTGCTGAATTTAAAACCATGTCCTGAGAAACCTGCTGCTATGGCAATGTGTGGATAATAAGGATGTTTATCCACTATAAAATGCTCATCAGGGGTCATGGTGTAGATGCAAGTTTTCCCATATTTCAATTTTTGATCAGCAGGCATATATTTCCGCAAAAACTTCACCAAATCTCCCTCATCTTCATTCAATTCACCAAAACCTTCAATAAAGCCATCAGGATTTATACGGGTTCCCCCATCATGTCTCCCTACTTTCATTCCAGAACCATTTATACTAGGAAAGCCATAGTATGTACCAACTGAAGTATCAAAAGAAAAAGCCGGAAACTCATTATGATTATATAATCTTTCATTTGCATGAAACCATGCAAATGTTTTTCTGATTGGTTCCAGCGGTAAATTCAAATCTAACATCGCCAAGATTTTCGGTGCCCACGCCCCAACTGCAACCACTAAAGATTCTGAGTGGAATGTCTGTTCATCCGTTTTAATCGTGACCCCATCCCCATGAACAACTATCTTCTTAACTTCACTGTTTACCCTGATGTCGGCACCATGATATTTCGCAAGTTGTTGATACGCTCTTAAGCACTCTTCACTTTTCAATACGCCCGAAGTCGATTCATAGCATCCAATGTAGTCTTCCGGCAGAGTTATTCCAGGCCATCTATCATGAATTTCATGTGAATCCAAGATTTTCATAGGTAACCCATATTCGTTTGAACCCGCTATCACTTGCTTAATGAAAGTGGAATTTTCGCTACCAGCATTCAGGACCCCCGTTGGAAGAAATAATTGTTTCCCCGAATTTCTTTCCAACTCACCCCATAGCTCTTGGGATTTAAGTGCCAAAGAAATATACTCCCTTCCTTCACCATAAGCATGTCTAATAATTCTTGTTTCCCCGTGATGGCTGCCTTTATTATGAGGAGGAGCAAAGGAATCCAATACTAATACTTTTTGTCCATTTTTTGATAGATAATAACCTGAAGACATTCCCATAGATCCAGCTCCAATTACAATTACATCATAATGCATCTTTCATCCCTCCTCCTTTAAATATGATCCTTCATTTTAAAAAAGGGAAGCCATTTTACCTTATTTAATAAAGTAAAACAGCTTCCACATAGTTTTAGAACTCTATTTCCCCGATTGCCGTTTCAACGAACTTCACTATTTCCCCTTCATGAATTTGCCTATATATCTCTTCAATGTCAGGATGGAAAAAGCGGTCTTCTTCAACCATCGGGACTTCGCTCCGAACTAAATGATATACCCCCTCCGTGACCGATGACGGTTTCAAGGGCAGATGAAAATCCATTGCTTGGGTTGCCGTCATCAGTTCGATTGCTAAAATATATTCAAGTTTCTTCGAAATCCGATAGGCTTTCTTCGCAGCGAAATAGGCAAAACTTATCACGTCTTCTTGATTTGCGCAGGTAGGGATATTATCTATTGTGGCTGGATGCGAGAGCACCCTGATTTCATTCAATAGCCCGGCGGCTGTATATTGCGGAATCATGTAGCCACTATTTAAACCTGGATTAACCACTAAGAAATTAGGTAATTCACTAAGTTGATGGTTTACAAGCCGATCTATTCTGCGTTCTGTTATTTTTGCTAGGTTTGCTAACGCGATGGAAATCGCATCCGTATAAATCCCAACAAATGAACCATCAAAATTCCCCGCCATCAGGGCAATTCCATCTTCCTCTTCCGGAAAAATCAGAGGATTGTCACTTACAGAGTTCATTTCATTCTCGATCGAAACAGCAGCGTCCTTCAAAACTTTTTTTATGGCTCCATGGACTTGTGGAATGCATCGTAAGCTAAGTGCATCTTGTAATCTATGTTCCTTGTAAGTTTCAATGATTTGGCTGCCTTCAAGAATCCTTGTAACATTCCTGGCTGTCTTAGCCTGTTCCTCATGTTTTTTCAATGCGTGGGGACGGGGATCAAATGCTTTTATTGTACCTTTTAGCACTTCTAAAGACATTGCTCCCGTAATGTCGGCGGTTTTCGCGGCTTGCATGCTATTGTATAAAGCCAGGACAGCAATCGCAGTAACGGAAGTAGTCCCGCTTGTAAGTGCCAATCCTTCTTTAGCACCCAATGTAACAGGTGCTAATCCAGCTTTCTCTAAAGCTTCCATGCCAGGTATGAGCTCACCTTTATACCATGCCTTCCCCTCACCAATCACCACTAAGGCCATGTGGGCTTCAGGAGAAAGATACCCCACTGACCCATCACCTGGAACATAGGGAAGTATATCGTGATTTAACATTGAAGCGATAAGGTTTAAAACTTGTAAACGGACCCCTGAATAACCTTGGCCTAAATTCACGAGGATCATCAATTGAATGGCTCTTACGACTTCTTTTTCAAGAGTTTCCCCAACAGATACGGCATGTGAACGAACAATATTCCGTTGAAGGGTTTCGGCGTCAAGTGGAGAAATAACCTCCGTCATATTACTGCCAAAACCTGTCGTTACACCGTAAATCAATCTATTATCATCTAAAAACTTGTCTATTAAGCTTCGTGATTTATCCACCCTTTCACGATATGCCTCAGTGAAAGTAACTTTTGCACCATATCTTGCAACCGCAATTACCTCTTGGATTGAGATGGCATCATCTCCTAGTACAACCTCTTTAATATCCATAGGATGTAAACAATCGGTAGTTGTCATCTTATACATCACCTCTCATATGACTCATCAAGAAGGAGAAAAAAGTTTTGTCCTTCTCATCATTTATTTGCTGGAAGCTAATCTTATGTTATTTTTTCATTTTCTGTAAAGGGAATTGCGGTTCCCTTCGGAGAACTCTCCGCTTCAAGCAAAGGGTCACTTGCTTCATGTAATGAGAGATTTTTCGTTTCAGGTGCCCAGGCGATCGATACGATCAAGCCGACCAGTAGGATGGCTGCCATTCCTGCCATTGAGGCACTTAATCCAAAAGAACTTAAAGAAACAGGCAGCAGAAATGTTCCAATTGCAGAACCAATCCGACTAATTGCCGTAACCATACCTATTCCCGAGCCACGGATCTCAGTTGGAAAAAGCTCTGCCGGGTATACTAATGTAAGGTTCGATGCCGCTGACATGAAAAAAGTAAAGATCAAGAAGGCTAACAACATTAAGAATTGAGAACCATTGTGCAAGAAGCTGAGTGAAAACAATGATACGGAAAGGATCGTGAAAGCCCCGATGGTAAATCCTCTGCGAGAAAATTTTGCAAGCAGCCAAAGACCAACAATTGCCCCAACAAGCAAGAATAGATTTAACATTGT
The DNA here is from genome assembly GCF_053608705.1 of Peribacillus sp. NPDC055009. Classification (NCBI taxonomy): domain Bacteria; kingdom Bacillati; phylum Bacillota; class Bacilli; order Caryophanales; family Bacillaceae; genus Peribacillus; species Peribacillus sp. NPDC055009. Next base: position 60,059 of record NZ_JBSGVZ010000026.1, read on the forward strand.
ATCCGCAAAAAAGTTCTGTTCAAAACCCATTGTACTAAGTATGGAAGGCAGGAAAGTGTAAATTGCAAAGTACGGAATAACAAGAGTCAATTTGAATATTCCACCAAAAGCCAAACGCTTACGAAGCCTTTTACTGAAAAGTCCACGAAACCCCAGAGTCTTTTGATTTTCTATGCCAGTCGTCGTTTCTCCCATTTCAACGTTCGATCCAAGGTGTTTTTTTACAATCTGGCGAGCTTCTTCGACACGCCCCATGCTTACAAGCCATCTTGGTGATTCAGGCGTTCCTATTCTTAAGATTAAAACCACAATAGCCGGAATGGCAGCGCTGACAAGCATCCAACGCCATGAGTCTGAACCAACCTGTCCCAGGTAATGACCAACAAAGTTTGATGCTACATATCCTAGCGTCCATACTACGTTTATAGACGCTAGGAGCGAGGAGCGATACTTTTTTGGTGAAAACTCGGCAAGCAAAGTCGTACCGACAGCGTAATCTCCTCCAAGTCCGAATCCAATCAGCAACCGTAAAATAAAAAGCTGTTCTGGGCTGCTAACAAAAAATTGTAAAATAGTAGCTACCGTGATAAGTAAAAAGTTTACGAGAAAGATTTTCTGTCTGCCAACACGGTCAGAAAGTCTTCCAAGTATTAAAGATCCCGCAAACAGACCGATTAAAGCAGAGCTGCCGATCAGCCCTGTCCACATTGAATTCATATTCATTTGAGGCCCGAATACTGTCAGGGCCATCGCAATGATCCCTAAAGAATAGCCATCACAAAAGCTGGAACCGAATGTAAGTCCTGCAATTCGAAAATGAAACCTATTAAATGGGGCATCGTCAATAGTGAATTTTTGTTCGTTCAAAGAATCCCCTCCATTTTTTGGTTTATAAGATATATAGAATCAAAAAAACACTCTTCCTGTAAAACTCCAGTAGTGACCCTGTCTTTGAATGGATCGATTAATCTTAATACTATAAAAAAATTCAGCGAAGAATATTATGAAATAATACTCTTTTTATAAACTATATCAAATAAATTCTACC
>NZ_JBSGVZ010000027.1:0-57113 GCF_053608705.1 Peribacillus sp. NPDC055009
ACCCGTTCCCATTCCGAACACGGCAGTTAAGCTCTTCAGCGCCGATGGTAGTTGGGGGTTTCCCCCTGTGAGAGTAGGACGCCGCCAAGCCATTTCAAAAGATCAGCCATCCGGCTGGTCTTTTTTTTGCATAATGCTAAGAAAAATCATTGGATATAAAGGGATTATCAATTATGGAAACTTTTATAAAGACATACACGTAATGAAATTCTTCATCATACATTGTAAAAAGCATCCCCGGTTCTCTTAAACTATTTAAATTAATGTATGCGAACAATGGTTTTTGGGGAGAATGCAGGTATGGAGGTGGAGATGTTGGGGACAACAACAACCAAAACAACGGCAGGGGAAACATGCGCGGTTTGTGAAGAAATAAAAGGGATGGGTATACATCTATATACGACTTTTATTTGCGAGGAATGCGAAAGGGATATGATCGGGACGGATACGAACGACCCCAAGTACCAATATTACTTAAAGAAATTAAGAAAAATCACTAATCCTGAAATATTATCATGAAAAAATAGTTTGTGGAAAGTTAAAGAGTCAGAGAAAAAAGAAATGGTGTGTTTCTTTAGTCTCTGATTCTTTTTTTGGTACTTTAGAAGAATGCTTGCCAACACGCTTCAAGCTGCAACCAGACTGTTCGGGGATACATAATCGCCTTCCTATTGTCGTAATATGAGATAAAATTGAACTTATTTGATAAAATGAAAAAATACTATGACGTGAGGGAAGAGAAAAATGAATCAATCTCAGACACCATTGTTCGATGCAATGAGTGCATTTCAAAAAAAAAGCCCAATATCCCTGCATGTCCCAGGACATAAAAATGGATGGGTGTTTAGTAAAAAGGGCCAAGCTTTATATAACTCCCTGCTTGGTATTGATGCCACGGAGTTAAGTGGTTTAGATGACCTGCATGCTCCAGAGGGCGCCATTTTAAAGTCCGAGCAACTACTCGCTGACCTATATGGGGTAAAGCGGAGTTGTTTTCTCGTTAATGGGTCAACCGTAGGCAACATTGCCATGATTCTTGCTACCTGCAGGGAAGGCGATAAGGTCCTTGTCCAAAGAAACTGCCATAAATCAATTTTACATGGCTTGATGTTAGCGAATGTACAACCGATCTTTTTACAACCGGTTTATTATGAGAAATGGGGCATTGCTGGCGGTGTAAGTTCAAAATTAATTGAAGAAGCCTTGAGTGTACATCCAGATGTAAAAGCGATCATTGTTACCTATCCTAATTATTATGGTCTTGGTGAAGACTTGACGGAAATGGTAAGACTCGCACATCAAAAGGGGATTCCGGTGCTGGTGGACGAGGCACATGGCGCTCATTTTCAGTTAGGAAGCCCGTTTCCAAAGCCGGCCATATTGGCAGGGGCAGATGCCGTTGTCCATTCTGCGCATAAAACACTTCCGGCCATGACGATGGGGTCATTTCTTCATGTGAATTCATCCTTAGTTGATGTCGATCAAGTAGCCTTCTATTTACAAATGCTTCAGTCGAGCAGTCCATCTTACCCAATTATGGGATCGCTCGACTTGGCCAGGGCCTACTTAGCCGCTTTTACATCAGAAGATAAAAGTTCCCTTATTGAAAAGATATTAGATTTCAGAAGCGAATTAGGTGCCCTGGATACAGTAAGGGTGCTGGAGGCGCCACTAGGCATCGCGGCGGACCCGTTGAAAGTGGTCATTCAATCAACAAATGGTTTAAGCGGGTTTGAGTTACAGCAGCTATGTGAAGCCGAAGGCATTTTTACGGAATTGGCTGATCGTGATAATTTATTACTGATTTTACCCTTATTAAAAATGGATGCTGAATTTCCTTTTCATGAAATCGTTCAAACTATAAAAAGTGCCACTGAAGGCAGAATTGGATTCAAGGAAGAGAATCTTGGGGAAAGCTTGCCTGAACGAAGGTCAATGATAGGACTTGAAATGCCATACTCCGTCATGAAACATAGTAAATCAAAACCTGTCGCATTACACAAAGCAGTGGGTGAGGTATCTGCCGAGATGGTCATTCCTTATCCACCAGGGATCCCTTTGATTATGTCCGGGGAAATGATTACTCCTGAACATATATCCACTTTGAGAAGCCTGCTAGAACTGGGATCAAGGTTTCATGGCGGTTCCTCCCTTTCAAACGGAGAATTGATCGTTTATGAAAGCGGGCAGACTGGTTAAAATGTTATACTACAAACAAAGAACCTTGGAGGTACATCGATGAAACGTGGTATTTTTATAACAATGGAAGGGCCTGAGGGTGCCGGGAAAACAACAATTACCCAAATGCTTGGCAAGGCTCTGCAACAAGAAGGCTACCAAGTACTATTAACGCGTGAGCCAGGTGGAGTACCCATTTCGGAACAAATTAGGGAAGTGATCCTTAATAAAGATAATACAGCCATGGACGCGAGAACAGAGGCTTTATTATACGCAGCAGCAAGGCGTCAGCATTTAGTGGAAGTGGTCATTCCTGAATTGGAACGAGGGGGAATTGTCCTCTGTGACAGATTTATAGACAGCTCGTTAGCCTATCAGGGCCATGCAAGGGGTTTGGATATAGAAGAAGTTTACAATATCAATAAATTCGCAATTGGAGATATGATGCCAGATGCCACGCTCTTTTTTGATATCGACCCAGAAGAGGGATTAAGACGTATCCAGTCCAATGGGGAAAGGGAAGTGAACCGGCTGGATCTTGAAGCCCTCGACTTCCATAAAAAAGTTTGTGAGGGTTATCAATTCATTATAAATAGATGGAAAGACCGTTTCATCATCGTGGATGCAGGCCGGACAATAGATGAAGTACTTGAAGAAACGAAAGCCAGCTTGTTGGATTTTTTAGCAAAAACGGGAAACTGAATATATAGGTTTCCATATTATTCAACCAATACTATTCCAGGCAAGGACTAGTTGATATAATGGAGTTAGTAAAAATTCAGAGTAACCGGAGGATGATGAGAATGAAAATGATCATTGCTGTCGTTCAAGACAAGGATAGTCATCGCCTGCTGAATCAATTAGTGGAAAATAATTTCGGAACGACCAAGCTAGCCAGCACTGGCGGGTTTTTAAAATCAGGTAATACGACTTTTATGATTGGCACAGAGGATGAACGCGTTGACCAAGCCATTCAGATAATCAAACAGAATTGTCAGTCACGATCCCAATTAGTATCACCGGTTTCACCGATGGGCGGGAATGCCGAGTCCTATGTACCTTACCCAGTGGAGATTCAAGTAGGCGGTGCGACCATTTTTGTTCTGCCGGTTGAAAACTTTTTACAATTTTAACGGTTAGTTACAGGGAGGTTCATTATGAAAATCAACCATGATATCCCTATTAAGCTTGATAAATCGCGTCAGGATGCCAAACAGTTCCAAACTGGGAATGGAAGATTTCAACAAATGGTTCAGACACAGGATCAAAAGATGCAAATCCAAACATTAAACCGTTTGATAGGCGATATTGAAGGTGCGGGTCAGCGTTTAGTAAGGTCACGTACTTTTAGGGAATTGGCAAAATATAAAGCATTGGTGAAACGGTTTGTTAAAGAAGCGGTTGAATATGGACTGGAACTGAAACAATCTACGAGCTGGAACGAATATGGACAAAGCCGGCCGTTGAAAACCGTGGAAACGATAGATGCAAGATTAGTTGAGTTAAGCGAGGAAATTCTTAATAAAGAGAAAAGCTCGCTTGAAATATTGGAAATGATTGGCGAGATTAAAGGTTTGCTGATTAATTTATATACTTAAGTGAGTTGATGGTTTTGGATAAAACATGGCAGGACATGAGTGAAATTCAGCCGCAGGTAATGACGATGCTGCAAAATAGCATAACGAAGAACAGGGTGGCTCATGCGTATTTATTTGAAGGGGAAAAAGGGACAGGTAAGCAAGAGATAAGCATTGCCTTTGCCAAAAGCTTACTATGTGAAGCCCCGACAGCAGGTTATGAGCCATGCGAACTTTGTCGGAATTGCAAACGGATTTCAAGTGGGAATCATCCTGATGTCCATTTGATAGAAAAAGACGGTCTCTCAATAAAGAAAGAACAAATCAAGGGGCTGCAGGAAGAGTTTTCGAAAAAAAGCGTAGAGGCAGATCGAAAGGTTTATATGATTGCCGATGCGGACAAAATGTCGGTGGGGGCAGCCAACAGTCTATTGAAATTTTTAGAAGAACCTTCGGCTGATACTGTAGCAATATTGATGACCGAACAGCTTCAGAGGATTCTACCGACTATATTATCTAGGTGCCAAGTGATTTCATTCAAACCATTATCTCCGGAGAATGTGAGACGGAAGCTGATAGAACAGGAGTTAGAACCACAGCTGGCCTCGGTCATCGCACACATAACACAGAATCTGGAAGCTGGAATCGAGCTTAGCCATGATGAATGGTTTGTACAAGCTCAAAAAATAGTGGTAAAATTATATGAAGTGTTAAAAATCAATTCCTTGAAGGCATTGCTGTACCTTCAGACGGATTGGTCCACACACTTTAAAGAAAGAGAACAGGTTGACAGAGGTCTTGATTTGTTACTTCTTATATATAAGGATTTATTATACATTCAGTTGGACAAAAAGGACTTCGTTGTATTCCAAAATAAACTGAAGGAATTTGAAACTCACGCTCTTCATCTTTCCCCAAGACGCCTTGCTGAACATATGGGTTGCATTTTGGAAGCAAAAAGGAAGCTGATGTCCAACACGAATCCACAGCTGTTGATGGAACAGCTTGTGCTGAATTTGCAGGAGGGATCATGATTTGTATGATGTTGTAGGTGTCCGTTTTAAAAAGGCGGGCAAAATATACTACTTCGATCCGGGTGAATTCACTATTCCTAAGGACGATTTTGTAATAGTGGAGACTGTCCGCGGTGTTGAATTCGGTAGAGTCGTTACAGCCCGTAAACAAGTAGATGAAAACGATGTTGTCCTGCCATTGAAAAAAGTACTTAGGGTCGCTGATGCAAAAGATAAGCTGATTGTAGACGAGAACAAGGCGGCTGCAGAAGAGGCTTACTCTATATGTTGTCAAAAGGTTGTGGAGCATAAACTGGATATGAAGCTGGTTGATGTGTCATATACTTTCGACAGAAATAAAGTCGTGTTTTATTTTACAGCGGATGGTCGCGTGGATTTCCGTGATTTAGTCAAAGATTTAGCTGCCATATTCAGAACTCGCATAGAACTGCGCCAAATTGGGGTTAGGGATGAGGCAAAGATGCTTGGTGGCATCGGACCTTGTGGCAGAATGCTTTGTTGCTCCACATTTCTTGGGGATTTTGAACCGGTTTCCATCAAAATGGCGAAGGATCAGAATTTATCATTAAATCCTACAAAAATCTCAGGTTTATGCGGTCGATTGATGTGCTGTCTGAAATATGAAAATGATGAGTATGAAAGTGCGAAGGAAATGCTTCCTGATTTAGGTGAAATGATTAATACGCCTGGTGGCAAAGGCAAGGTAGTGGGGCTTAATATTCTAGAACGCGTACTTCAGATTGAACTAATCGAGCAAGAAAGAGTATTAGAGTATACTCTAGATGAGATTCTTAAAGAGGGAGCCGTTTCTATTCAAGCCACAGATTATTAAGGTGGTGGGAGAGCGTGGATAAGAAAGATATTTTTGAGTCGGTGACCAATATGGAAACCCAGATAGGCCAATTATATAAGCAGCTTGGAGAATTGAAGCAGAACTTAGCTGAAATCCTTGAGGAAAATCAGTCGATCAAGCTGGAGAACGAGCATTTGCGCCATCGGTTGGGCCTTGTGGAAGTCGAAACTGCTCCTGCTGCAGTAAAGGTCAAACAAAAAGTGAAAAACCGTACTGCAAGTGCGGACAAGGTTATGGATATCGGGGAAGGCTATGATAATTTAGCCCGTATCTATCAAGAAGGCTTTCACATTTGCAATCTGCATTTTGGCAGTTTAAGAAAAGAAGGAGATTGCTTGTTCTGTTTATCTTTTTTAAACAAGAAGTGATAATGGAATAATATAAAAGATGTTCCATCTCTTTTACGTGATAGATAGACCGTTTACAATATATAGTGATTCGGGGTCTGACGCATACTATGAGTCAGGCCCCTTTTTGTACGATAGTTATGTCGAAGCATGTACCCTATACATGCTTTTTCCATACATGATTAGGAGGGTAACAGCAATGGTGGAACTTAAAGGAGATGAGCGCCTGGATTATCTATTGGCTGAGAAATTAAGGATCATCCAGAGCCCGTCGGTGTTCTCTTTTTCATTAGATGCCGTTTTATTATCAAGGTTCGTAAATGTACCGATCCAAAAAGGGAAAATCGTAGATCTTTGCTCAGGGAATGGGGTCATACCTTTGCTGCTGAGTACAAGAACGAAAGGGCAAATTACCGGTGTTGAAATTCAAGAGCGGTTATATGATATGGCCCAGAGGAGCATGGACTATAATGGCGTATCCTCGCAGATCGAGATGATTCATGGGGATATAAAGGAAATACCAAAACAGATAGGGTATAGCAAATATGATGTAGTTACTTGCAATCCACCCTATTTCCCGACGCCATCTATCGAGGAAATTAACAAAAATGAGCATTTTGCAATTGCCCGACATGAATTAATGTGTAATCTAGAGGACGTCATGCGTGTTTCAAGTCAGTTGTTGCGTCAAGGTGGGAAAGCGGCATTCGTTCATAGACCTGGCCGTCTGATGGATATCCTCCATTTCATGAGGATGTACAGAATTGAACCGAAGCGACTGCAGTTCGTTTATCCAAAGAGTTCAAAAGAAGCGAATACGATTCTTATTGAAGGGATAAAGGACGGCAACCCTGATTTGAAGATTCTTCCTCCGCTTGTTGTATATAATGATCAAAATGAGTATAATCCGGAAATCAGAAGGATTTTATATGGAGAGGAATAAGCATTATTTTTATGTTTTAAAATGCAGGGACGGAAGCTATTATGCTGGGTATACCAATAATTTGGACCGCAGGATTGATGCTCATAATCAAGGCAGGGGTGCAAAGTATACACGTGGCCGGACCCCGGTTGAACTGATTTATCATGAAATATTCGAAACACAGACATTGGCCATGCAGGCTGAATATAAATTCAAGCAATTAACCAGAAAACAAAAGCAAAAGTGGATGGCAAAGGAGGATACATGATATGTGGCAGCAAAAGAGTTTTGAAAAAGAAGGATTGGAGCCAGCTCTATATCTGGTTCCTACACCGATAGGAAACCTTGAGGATATGAGTTTCCGGGCTTTAAGAATCTTAAAGGAAGCGGATGTCATTGCTGCTGAGGACACGCGAAATACAAAGAAATTATGCAACTACTTTGAAATTTCGACACCTATCGTCAGTTACCATGAACATAATAAGGAATATAGCGGAAAGCAGATGCTTGAGAGGCTTCGGTCTGGAGAGGTCATTGCATTGGTAAGTGATGCGGGCTTGCCGACGATATCCGATCCGGGATATGAACTGGTCAAAGAAGCCATTGCCGAACAGTTTAAAGTCATCCCGTTGCCTGGGGCAAATGCTGCATTAACTGCATTGATCGCATCTGGACTGATCCCGCAGCCCTTTTACTTTTATGGCTTTCTACAGCGGGGAGCAAAAGAAAAAAAGCAGGAGCTGGAAAAATTAAAAAAATTGGAATCGACTTGGATTGTTTATGAATCGCCACATCGATTGAAAGATACATTGAAACATATGCATGAAATTTTAGGTGACCGTCGTATAGTATTATGCCGTGAATTGACCAAGAAATTTGAAGAGTTCATTCGAGGGACTGTGAGTGAAGCATTGACATGGGCGACGGAATCCGAAATTCGCGGAGAGTTCTGTTTAATAATAGAAGGAGGGCAATGGTCGGAGGAGGAACCTGAAGAAGCTTGGTGGATGGTCCTTGACATCGTCGGTCATGTTAATCATTATATGGAAACCAAGCAATTCACTTCAAAGGACGCAATCAAGCAGGTCGCAAAAGATCGCAATATGCAAAAACGGGATGTATATCAAGCGTATCATATTGATATACAAGAATAATAAACATAAAAAAAACTTCCGAAGGTCGGAAGTTTTTTTTATATCATTTATTTAGAAGCAGTGAAGTTTTGTTGAATTTCTTGAATAAGTAATTCTGCACCTTCACGGCTAAGGATCAATTTACCATTAGCAAGTGTAAGGTTGTTATCGGAAACTTCACCTGTAACTTGGCAAGTCATGTTTGGTTTGTATTTTTTCAAGATGATGCGCTCATCATCAACATAGATTTCAAGAGCGTCTTTCTCAGCGATACCCAATGTACGACGAAGTTCGATTGGAATAACCACCCGGCCTAACTCATCAACTTTACGAACAATACCTGTAGATTTCATTTTTATAATTTCTCCTCTCAGTTACAATCTAGTACCCTATTTTCTATTTTTTTCGCCATTATTCGACAAATTTTTTTATAAATTTATAATACCAGCCATTCCCAAATTCGTCAATGATTTATTTTCATTTTTTTGTAAGAAATAGCATGGCTCATTTCGTGTAACAAAAAGGCTTTTAAAGAGAAAAAATCGGTTATGCCTTTAAAAGTAAAGAAATAGCTAGACTACAAGGAACCCCTCACTTCACCAGATTTCGACAAAGTGTGCATATAAAACATACTTCATCATTATATGTTTAATATAATTTAGTTTCAAAACAAAAGTTCTGAATTAAGGATAATTTTCTGAAAAACTTTACGAATATGTGAGTTGTTGCACAAAAAAAGAAATTTAGGTATATTTTGTTGAGGTAAGAGGTAATGCTGTCATAAGGGTAGTCACGTCCAGATCACTTATTTTTAAATATAATTTTTTAATTCTATTAACACGATGATTAGATTAGTGATTATTGTCGCATATAGCGTTAAAATAGAGATAATAACTTAAATATATTCTTATGGCTTGGGTCAATCCTTTAGCCGGTTTTTCAAAAGATGAGGAGGGAACGTAGTGCAAGATAAATTAAAAACATTCTATATCACGACACCCATATATTATCCGAGTGGTAATTTACATATAGGGCACGCGTATACGACAGTTGCAGGGGATGCCATGGCTCGTTATAAAAGGATGCGTGGCTTCGATGTCATGTATTTAACAGGCACTGATGAACATGGTCAAAAAATCCAGCGTAAAGCGGCTGAGGAAGGAATCACTCCACAGCAATATGTAGATAATATCGTATCAGGGATTAAAGAGCTCTGGGAAAAGCTTGATATTTCATATGATGATTTCATCAGGACGACGGAAGATCGCCATAAAGAGGTTGTAGCCAAGATATTCAAAAGGCTATTGGACCAGGGTGATATATATTTGGACCAATATGAAGGGCTATATTGTACACCTTGCGAATCTTTCTTCACGGAACGTCAGGTGGAAGAAAGCAATGGAAACTGTCCTGATTGCGGCAGGCCTGTTGAGAAGGTGAAAGAGGAATCTTACTTCTTTAAGATGAGTAAATATGCGGATCGGTTACTGGAGTTTTATGAGGAAAATCCGGATTTCATTCAACCGGAATCCCGCAAAAATGAAATGATCAATAACTTCATCAAGCCTGGATTGGAAGATCTGGCCGTTTCACGTACTACTTTCGATTGGGGCATCAAGGTGCCGGGAGATCCAAAGCATGTTATTTATGTCTGGATAGATGCTTTGACCAATTATATAACGGCATTAGGGTACGGAACGGATAATGATTCTAAATACTTGAATTATTGGCCGGCCGATGTACATCTGGTCGGAAAGGAAATTGTGCGTTTCCATACGATCTATTGGCCGATCATGTTAATGGCTCTTGATGTGCCGCTTCCAAAGAAAGTCTTTGCCCACGGATGGCTTCTCATGAAAGATGGTAAAATGTCCAAATCAAAAGGAAATGTAGTGGATCCCGTTACATTGATTGATCGTTACGGTTTGGATTCTTTACGCTACTATTTATTGCGTGAAGTTCCATTTGGTTCCGATGGAGTATTTACACCGGAAGGGTTTGTTGAACGGATCAATTTTGACCTGGCAAATGATTTAGGGAATTTATTAAACCGAACAGTTGCAATGGTCAATAAGTATTTTGATGGTGTAATTCCAAATTACGATGGATCCAATGGTGAATTCGAAAAGGCTTTGCTTGAAATGAACCAAGAAACGGTAGGCAAGTATGAGGAAGCAATGGAAAACATGGAATTTTCAGTTGCACTAACATCCATTTGGCAATTAGTGAGCAGAACTAACAAATTCATCGATGAAACCCAGCCATGGACTCTTGCTAAAGATGAATCAAGGAAAGCGGACCTTGCTAGTGTCATGGTTCATTTGGCGGAATCATTACGCAGGACGGCAATCCTTTTGAAACCGTTCTTGACGCAAACACCGGAAAAAATCTTTGCTCAGCTTAGCATCAAAGATGATGTGTTGAAATCCTGGGACAGTTTAGCGGAGTTCGGTCAAATTCCTGCTGAAACAAAAGTTTTGAAGGGAGATCCGATCTTCCCTCGTTTGGATATGGAAGAGGAAGTTTTATATATTAAAGAACAAATGCAGGGCGATGCACCTAAGGCCGAGGAAAAAGTGGAAGTGGAGATTCCCGAGGTTGATGAAATCACTATTGATGACTTTACAAAAGTGGAGCTTCGTGTTGCTCAGGTCATGGAAGTTGAACCAGTAAAGAAGGCGGATAAGCTTCTTAAACTTCAGCTTGATTTGGGCTATGAGAAACGGCAAGTCGTTTCAGGCATTGCACAGCATTATAAACCCGAAGATTTAGTGGGCAAAAAGGTGATATGCGTAACGAATTTGAAACCTGTTAAACTTCGTGGCGAGCTATCGCAAGGAATGATTTTGGCGGGAAGCCAAGATGGTGTACTCTCAGTCGCTACAATAGATTCATCGATTCCAAATGGTTCAAAGGTGAAATAAACCGATGAAAACATAAAGGTGTTTCATATGAAACATTTTTATGTTTTTTTCTTTATGCTTTTGGAAAAAGTACTTTTATACAGGTTTTGTTTTTAGTGCTGGATTATTAGTTGGGCATATAAGGTCCTTTGTAATCTGTTTGTTACCTAAATGTGAAACATAAAACTTTCATTTTTTTATAAAATAGTGGTAGAAAGGAAGAAAAATAATGTTATTTGATACACATGTACATGTTAATGCGGAACAATTCAACGAGGATCTCGAAGAAGTAATAGAAAGAGCTAAGGAAGCAGGAGTCAATAATATGGTTGTCGTTGGTTTTGACCGGCCTACTATTATAAGGGCAATGGAATTGATAGAAGCTTATGATTTCATGTATGCCGCAATCGGCTGGCATCCTGTCGATGCTATAGATATGACAGAAGAGGACTTACAATGGATCGAGGAATTATCCAACCATCCAAAGGTTGTGGCCATTGGTGAGATGGGCCTGGATTATCATTGGGATAAATCACCGAAAGATGTTCAAATGGAGGTATTCAGGAAGCAAATCCGTCTGGCAAAAAAGGTTGGGCTGCCCATTATCATCCATAATCGGGAAGCGACCGCGGATATCGTGAACATACTCAAGGAAGAAGAGGCATCAAGGGTTGGAGGCATCATGCATTGCTTTAGCGGAAGTGCGGAAACGGCTTTGGAATGCATTAATATGAATTTTTATATTTCATTGGGTGGCCCTGTGACCTTCAAGAATGCAAAAAAACCAAAGGAAGTGGCAGCGGCCGTACCTTTAGACCGTTTACTGATAGAGACCGATTGTCCATATTTGGCTCCCCATCCTTATAGGGGGAAGCGTAATGAACCTTCGTATGTGAAGCTTGTTGCTGAACAAATTGCACAAATCAAACAACTTACAATCGAGGAAGTTTCCCAGGTGACAACAGAAAATGCCAAGAAATTATTCGGCATTAACTGACATTTTATTTTACAATATCTCTTGGGGTTCGCTAGCTAAAATCGTATTATTTTAAAGTTTCTACAAATCTCGCTCCATCTATAGGCTTATTATGTCGAGAAGTCGCCCTTTCCTTTTCAATATGGAATATGCATAATAGGTAGTAATTTCCTGAATGAGAAGTGAATGGGTTGACAGCTTGATAACTAAGTCTATATAATCACCGGGAGGAAGGAGGAGTTTTTCATTCTATTAAAAACTATGAAAAACCTTATTCCCAAACCTTTTGGGAAGAAGAGAATGGCAATTGCCATTTGCAGTGCTATTCTTGTTTCTACAGCATTGGGAATACTAATATATCAAGGTACAAAGGATACAGTAACAATCATGTTAGACGGAAAAAAAGAGGTAGTGCGTACACACGCGGCTACTGTAAATGATATGTTGGAAGATTTAGAGATTACCGTTCAAGCCGCAGACTATGTCCATCCATCAAGAGCCACGAAGGTTGATGATGATTTAGAGGTGGTTTGGAAGCCTGCACAAAAAATCGTCATGGTACAGGATGGTAAGACGGAGGAAGTCTGGTCCACTGCCGAAACGGTAGATGATCTTTTAAAAGATCAAGATCTTAGTGTGAAGGAACAGGATAAGATCACCCCTTCAAAAAATACGAAGCTGAAAGCGAATATGGAAGTTGCCATAGACAAAGCCTTTTCACTGAAATTAGTGGTAGGTGGAAACGAAAAGCAGGTATGGTCAACTTCGACTACTGTCGCTGACTTTTTAAAGCAACAAGGAGTAAAACTCAATGATTTGGATCGAGTTGAGCCAGAATTAACCGAAAAAGTTGAAGCTGAGAATACGGTAAACGTAGTTCGAATTGAAAAAGTCACCGATGTAGTGGAAGAACCAGTTGACTTTGCTGTCATAACAAAAAAAGATGACTCTTTATCAAAAGGGAAAGAGAAAATTGTCAAAGAAGGAAAAGACGGACTCATTTCCAAGAAATATGAAGTTGTTAAGGAAAATGGCAAAGAGGTCAAAAGAGAATTACTTTCAGAAAGAGTAGTTAATAAAAAGCAGGATAAAGTTGTAACGGTCGGAACTCGAACGACAGTTGCCCAGGCATCACGCGGAGTAACTAACGTTAGTTCTTCAAGTGGAAAAGAAATATACGTATCATCAACAGCTTATACTGCCAGTTGTAAGGGCTGTTCCGGTGTCACGTCTACAGGCGTAGATCTTAAGAGTAATCCGGGTGCAAAGATCATTGCTGTCGATCCAAGCGTGATTCCTTTGGGGTCGAAAGTATATGTAGATGGATACGGCTATGCTGTAGCTGCTGACAAAGGCGGAGCAATAAAGGGAAATAGGATTGATGTCTTCTTTTCCTCGAAAAATGATGCCTATCGTTGGGGTGTAAAGAGAGTAAAGGTTCGTGTATTGGACTAATAAGGTTTCTCTCGCAGGAGATGAATTCGTCTCCTGTTTTTTGCGTTTTATTTTCCACTTGTTGAAAAACCCTATGTAAAACTGTTTTAATAAGATAGACGTCTCACTATTCCATAAGATTTCAATTTATGTGTGTAAACTTTCATAAATGATCTTGACTGGATTCTCTATCCAGAAAAATTTTACGGGGGACCGGTTACGTTTATCCAAGAGCTAATCAAAGCGCTTGCGCTTTTCTGTATGGAGGAAACCATGAAGAAGATTAAAGAGATTATTGTTGTAGAAGGAAAAGACGATACGGTAGCGATAAAAAGGGCTGTTAATGCTGATACAATAGAAACCAATGGTTCCGCGGTGAATGAGTCCTGTATCGAGCAGGTGAGGCTTGCACAAAAGACGCGTGGAGCCATCATTTTCACGGACCCTGATTTTCCTGGTCAAAAAATAAGGAACATCATTTCAGAACAAGTAAAAGGGTGTAAACACGCCTTTTTAACGAAGGAGGAAGCCCTTCCTAAGTCAGGTAGAGGAATTGGTGTGGAACATGCTTCTCCTGAGGCGATTCGTAATGCTTTAAAGGATGCCCAGTTAATGGATGAAGAGGCTTCAGAAGAGATTTCACAGCAGGATTTAATAGATGCAGGTTTAATCGGCGGGTCCGGTGCCAAGGAACGAAGGGAAAAACTTGGATCTATTTTAAAAATCGGGTTTACCAATGGTAAACAGTTATATAAGAGACTAAAAATGTTCCAAATATCAACTGATGCTTTTGAGAAAGCGATGGTACAGATAATTCAGGAGGAAAATAATGAATAAGGATATTGCAACCCCTGTCAGAACGAAAGAAATATTAAAGAAATACGGATTCTCCTTTAAAAAGAGCTTAGGACAAAACTTTTTAATCGATACGAATATCTTGAAACGTATTGTCGAACATGCCAATTTGACAGAGGAAAGCGGCGCCATCGAAATTGGGCCGGGAATCGGGGCATTGACGGAACAACTAGCGAAAAGCAGCAAAAAGGTTGCGGCCTTTGAGATTGATCAGCGTCTACTGCCCATCTTATCGGATACACTGTCTCCCTATAACAATGTAAACATCATTCACGGGGATGTTCTCAAGGCAGATGTCAAGAAGGTAATCGAGGAGGAGTTCGCTGGCTTCTCGGACCTGATGGTTGTTGCAAATCTGCCATACTATGTCACGACGCCGATCATTTTAAAGCTATTGTCCGAGGACCTGCCCATTAGGGGCATCGTGTGCATGCTGCAAAAGGAAGTGGCTGATCGAATTGCCGCAAAACCTGGGACAAAGGAATATGGTTCTTTATCCATTGCGATTCAATATTATACCGAAGCCGAAACAGTGATGATCGTACCCAAAACGGTATTCATGCCTCAGCCTAATGTTGATTCAGCCGTAATCCGCCTTACCTTGCGCGATAAGCCAATCGTTGAGGTCCTGGATGAGGATTTCTTCTTCACTGTGACCCGGGCGAGCTTTGCACAGCGCCGGAAAACGATATT
Source organism: Peribacillus sp. NPDC055009 (assembly GCF_053608705.1). Taxonomy (NCBI): domain Bacteria; kingdom Bacillati; phylum Bacillota; class Bacilli; order Caryophanales; family Bacillaceae; genus Peribacillus; species Peribacillus sp. NPDC055009. The sequence goes on from NZ_JBSGVZ010000027.1 coordinate 14,906, forward strand.
AAATAACCTAATCAGTCAGCTGCCGGATGGTAAGTCGAAAAAAGAGCTCATACTTGCCGCTCTCGAAGCCGCAGAAGTTGAACCTTCCAGACGAGGAGAAACACTGAGCATCAAAGAATTTGGCCGCTTAAGTGATGCGTTATTGCCGAATTTCAAATAAAGATAATGTGAAAGATTAAAGTCGGAATGGGGTCACTCCCAGCTTCCGGCTTTTTTTATTTTGATATTGGCATACCATGATGGAACCGTACCCAAAAATGTAATCAATCCCAACCTTTCACCATTCAAGAATGGTTCGCATAACTTAAGAATGAAAATAAACTAGGGCGGGCTGAAAATAAGTCTTCTCATGGGGTGAGGCCATGAATATTCAAATAAACGATATTGTCGGTCGGGTTTCTTATAAATGCGACGTGTTGTTCCGGGTAATCGATATCCGTGATATTGACGGAAGGCGTGAAGCTATTCTTTATGGGGAAGATATCCGACTGATTGCAGATGCACCTTTTCAAGATTTAATGATCATTAATGATAATGAAAGAAATGATCGACAAAAATCGAATGAGGTACTTCAGGAACAATCTTACCGATTATTAACACAAGATCTAGAGCTGCAACAACAAAAAAATGGCTATCAATCGAGTAATGGCTATCGGTATAGCGGTGAATATTTTCAGATACCAGGGAGGGTCCTCCATGTTGATGGGGATGCGTCTTACTTAAGGAAATGCATGGAACTATATCAGAAATTCAGTATTCCTGTCAATGGCATCTATTGCAATGAAAAGGAAATGCCCCAAAGAATCGGGGGGTTGTTGGACCATTATCGGCCGGACATTCTTGTTGTCACCGGTCATGATGCCTATTCAAAATCAAAAGGACCGATGTCCGATATCAATGCCTACCGTCACTCAAAGGATTTTGTACAGACAGTTAGAGAAGCACGAAGGAGGGTTTCCCATTTAGACCAACTGATTATATTTGCCGGGGCTTGTCAATCGCATTTTGAATCATTAATCCAAGCGGGGGCTAATTTTGCAAGTTCTCCCTCCCGTGTTAATATACATGCTCTTGATCCGGTATATATCGTCGGAAAGATAAGCTTTACACCTTTTTCCGATCATATTCATGTTTGGGATGTCCTTCGGAATACATTAACGGGAGAGAAGGGGTTGGGGGGAATTGAGACTAAAGGGGTGTTACGGACCGGGTTGCCTTTCAAGCCATTTCAGGAAGAATGAACGAGCTGCATTTTAAAAGAATGCAGCTTGCTTTTGGTGGGGAAGAATTCGGATATCCTCACAAAAAAACGGTTTTTTTGTTTGGTAATGTCACTAAGTAATGATTTAACTACGAAAATTCGGTTTAATAATTAATGAAATAGTTCGTTTACATAATTTTTCATTTCCCAGGATATAATAAAATTGTTCGCGATTTTGCCGGATTTCAGATAAAAATATATTGACTACATTTTTAAGTGCTGATATAATTTATTATTTTGTTTGCGTATATTTGTAAATTGTGATATACTTAACTTAGTGAGGTGGACCGAAAATGCCAAAAACTCTAGCTGATATTAAAACTGCACTTGATTCAAACCTAGGTAAAAGATTGCTCTTAAAAGCAAACGGTGGAAGAAGAAAGACTGTAGAACGATTTGGAACTTTGGCGGAAACTTATCCGGCTGTTTTTGTAATTGAGCTCGACCAAGATGAAAATGCGTTTGAAAGAGTATCTTACAGCTATGCGGATGTTTTAACGGAAACCGTAGAACTAACATTTTTAAACAAACAACAAGAGATTTAACTTAGACGAGGCAGCGAACAACTATGTTTGCTGCTTTTTGTTTTGTATAAAATATCCTGTGAGCCCCAATAAAGGCTTAAAAAGGATGTAATGAAATAGCTTATGATGCAAACACTAGGCATGTGACGGCATGTGAAAGGGGTTGCTTCGCTTGAGCAGGAAAAAAGGGATTATGTCAAATGGTCTTAAAGAGGAATTGGCTAAAGAACTTGGATTTTACGATGTTGTCCAGAAAGAAGGCTGGGGAGGAATCCGGGCCAGGGACGCAGGTAACATGGTAAAACTTGCTATCGAAAAAGCACAACGTCAATTGGTGAACAAGGAGTAAGATAAACACTTAATTGTATCATGCCGTCATGTTGAAAGTAGCCAGACTTCTTATACGATGTATAGCTCTATTCATTTTTGCTTACATTGTAGTTAAGGAGTCTGGTTTTTTTATGTATCGGTAATTGCTATTTGGATATGTAGCAAGTCTTTTGGGATTCAGGAAGTGGCTGCTCTCCCATGTGCCTACATGTGTCTATTCCCCTCTAAAGGCCAATCTTAGCTTCATTACATTGAAATTACGATGAAAAAACCTTTAGAATATAAACAAATATGATAGAATAGGACAAGAACTTTTAAGAACGTTAAAGTAGGTGGACATATTGAAGCTTATGGAAAAAGCCCCGGCTAAGATTAATTTGGCTTTGGATGTGCTTTTCAAACGGCCTGATGGGTATCATGAGGTGGAAATGATCATGACGACAGTCGACCTTGCCGATAGAATTGAACTAAAGGAAATAAAGGGGAATCATATCCAAATTCTATCCCATAATCGATTTGTTCCGGATGATCATCGGAATTTAGCTTATCAAGCCGCATTTATTCTAAAGGAACGTTTTGGAATCAATAAAGGTGTTTCTATAACTATAGAGAAAAATATACCTGTAGCCGCAGGGCTTGCTGGTGGAAGCAGTGATGCCGCAGCTACATTGAGGGGCTTAAATAGACTGTGGAAGCTAGGTCTTTCCATGGATGAACTTGCGGAAATAGGAGCTGAAATTGGCTCCGATGTGTCATTTTGTGTATACGGAGGTACGGCATTGGCCAGAGGGCGCGGGGAAAAAATCACGCATCTTCCTGCACCGCCAAAATGCTGGGTCATCTTGGCCAAACCGACGATTGGCGTTTCGACAGCGGATATATATAAAAGGCTCCAAACTTCAAAAATGGAGCATCCGGATGTACCTGGAATGATTACGGCTATTATGGAAAACAATTATCACGATGTATGCGAGGGGTTGGGCAATGTTCTGGAACAGGTGACATTGCAGTTATACCCAGAGGTTGCGAACATTAAAGATCAAATGAAGACATTTGGAGCAGATTCGGTCTTGATGAGCGGAAGTGGTCCGACCGTTTTTGGTTTGGTGGAACATGATTCGCGCATGCAAAGAATTTATAATGGACTTCGCGGATTTTGTGATCAAGTCTATGCAGTCCGTTTACTGGGTGATCGAAACAATCTTGAATAGAAACGTACATTAGTGGTATAGTTGCTATATAATATTCGGAATTCACAAAGGGGGTGTCTCAATGAAATTTCGTCGCAGCGAGAGGCTAGTCGATATGACCAATTATTTATTAGAACATCCGGGGGAACTTGTTTCGCTGACTTATTTTGCTGAAAGGTATAGTTCGGCAAAATCCTCTATCAGTGAAGATTTGACGATCATCAAAGATACCTTTGAACAACGGGGGATAGGATCTTTAACAACCGTTCCAGGTGCGGCCGGTGGAGTGAAATATATTGTTTCCATCAAGGAAGAAGAAGCCAATGCCTTCATTGACGGATTATGCGATACGATTGCTAGTCCCGAAAGGTTGCTTCCTGGCGGTTATCTATATATGACAGACATATTAGGACATCCGCAAACCGTGAATAAGGTTGGAAGGATAATCGCCTCAATGTATGCCAAGAAAAATGTCTCAGTCATCATGACAATGGCAACCAAAGGGATATCATTAGCATACGCCGTGGCAAATTATTTGAATGTTCCAGTTGTCATTGTAAGAAGGAATAATAAAGTAACGGAAGGTTCTACAGTGAGCATCAATTATGTTTCTGGCTCTTCAAAGAGGATTCAGACTATGGTACTCTCTAAGAGAAGCTTGGTTGAGGGTTCGAATGTATTAATTGTAGACGATTTCATGAAGGCTGGGGGTACCATCAACGGTATGGTCAGTCTATTGGATGAATTCAAGGCAACAGTTGCCGGAATTGCGGTGCTGGTCGAATCCGAACATACGGAGGAGTGTCTTGTCGAGGACTATGTTTCATTAATCAAGTTGACGCAGGTAGTTGAAAGAGACAAGAAAATCAATGTCAGCCGAGGGAATTATTTTACGAAAAAGGAATAGGGGGAATCATATCATGAAAACGATACATACGGATGAAGCACCGGCAGCGATCGGACCATATTCACAAGGCGTGATCGTGGATAAGTTATTTTTCAGTTCAGGACAGATCCCACTTACTGCTTCTGGTGAGATGGTGACAGGGGATGTCAAGGAACAAACACACCAGGTCTTTAAGAATCTCCAAGCTGTATTGAAAGAAGCTGGGGCTTCATTGGAAACTGTCATTAAGGCTACAGTATTCATTAAAAGTATGGACGATTTCGGCTCGATTAATGAAGTATACGGAGAATATTTTTCTGCTCACAAACCTGCTCGCTCTTGTGTAGAGGTTGCTCGGCTTCCGAAAGACGCACTAGTGGAAATAGAAGTAGTAGCGCTCGTTAAATAAACGGGCGTTTTTTTATTTTTTAAAGGCAATTCGTAATGGGTAATTTTCCTTTAATATAAGGGTGATTTTTAGTATTTCAAAAAACTAGGCTGAATTTTCTAAAAAAATTACAGATAATAGAAGGAGTTCACGTTTTTTTGTTGAATATGTACTTTAAGTTTTAACAACAACAAAAAGGGATGGTGAGCTTAAATGGAAGTAACTGACGTAAGATTACGCCGTGTGAATACGGACGGTCGTATGAGAGCTATCGCATCAATTACACTGGATAATGAATTTGTGGTTCATGATATTCGTGTGATCGACGGAAACAATGGTTTATTTGTAGCAATGCCAAGTAAACGAACTCCAGATGGAGAATTCCGGGATATCGCTCATCCAATCAATTCCTCGACACGCGGGAAAATTCAAGAAGCTGTCTTGACAGAATATCATCGATTGGGAGAACTTGAAACTGAATTAGAGGAAGCTGGAGCAGGTGCTTCTTAAAATAACATTACTTTTAAACTTTAAAATTATAATTCGTGCATCTAGAGCCTACTTCATAAGTAGTGCTCTTTTTTATTTATTCAAAATCGGATAAGTTTAGAACTTGTCCGCTCATCATGCAGATATTTACTCTAAAGAATTTATAAACCTACGTTGTTATCTTCAAAAGTTTAAGTACCCGTCCTTTTTAATTTTTAAACCTTTTTTGTCCACCCAGATATTGAAATTCCTGTAAGTGGAATTAAAGGGATGCCACTTAATCTAGCCATCTGGCTGAAGATGAAATGAATTGGTAACCTGATTTCGGAATGGGAGTTAACAAAGGGTGAAGTATGCCCAAATGGCTTGTACATAGGGTATGGCGCACCATGATAGTGTTTTGGGATAATGGGGTTGGCTGGTGTTATAAAAGGAAGGGGACATTGTTTCTGTATTATGCTGTTAATGAAAATGACATCGACCATGATGTAAAATAATTCTCCAAGGTCCAATAATAACATTTAAAACCTTATCGAAAATCGAACTTTTTTCACCTGATCGGTTGACAATTATATGTACTTTTAATTGTTACCTTGAAAAGAATCACTATTTGAGATAATATTTTTAGTGGATAAAAAGGTGAAAATGGAGGCCTGTTATGAGTAATCGCTATGCAATAATATTGGCCGCTGGGCAAGGTACTAGGATGAAATCTAAGCTTTATAAGGTTTTGCACCCTGTTTGCGGGAAACCAATGGTACAACATGTTATCGATCAAGTCAATCAACTTCAAATAGAAGAAATTGTAACAGTCATCGGCCATGGAGCTGAAAAAGTTCAAGAACAACTTGGTGATTCATGCAAGTATGCCTTACAAGAACAGCAATTAGGTACGGCACATGCTGTAATGCAAGCGGAAAGCGTTTTATCCGTAAAAAGTGGTACGACCCTTGTTATTTGCGGTGATACGCCTCTGATTAAAGCGGAAACGATGAAAGAGCTTATAGCATTGCATGAGCAAAGTCAGGCGAAAGCAACAATCTTAACAGCATATGCAGATAACCCTGCTGGCTATGGAAGGGTCCTTCGCGGTGAAGGCGGACTTGTAGAAAAAATCGTAGAGCATAAGGATGCCTCTGATGAAGAAAGATATGTTAAGGAAATAAATACCGGTACATATTGCTTCGACAATCAAGCATTGTTTAACGCGCTGAAAAAAGTTTCAAATGAAAATGTCCAGGGAGAATATTACTTACCGGATGTTATTGAAATCTTAAAACAGGAAGGCGAAGTGGTGACGGCCTTCCAATCCAGTGATTTCGAGGAAACATTGGGTGTGAATGACCGTGTGGCTTTATCACAGGCTGAGCAGGTTTTAAGAAAACGCATCAATGAAAAGCATATGAGGAATGGTGTAACGATTATCGATCCGCTTACTACGTTCATTGAAGCGGATGTACAAATCGGGCAGGATACAGTCATTAACCCTGGGTCATTCATTAAAGGAAAAAGTATTATCGGGCAGGATTGCTTAATTGGCCCGAATACGGAAATCAGTAATTGTGAAATTGGTGATGGAACGGAAGTCCTCCAATCGGTTGTACATGAAAGCAGTATTGGAAGTTTTGTGAAAATCGGTCCATTCGCACATGTTAGACCTCAATCAGATATTAAGGATTCCGTTAAGATCGGTAATTTTGTCGAAATTAAAAAGACCGTTTTTGGCAAAGGAAGCAAGGTATCGCATTTGAGTTATATTGGTGATGCAGAGGTTGGGGAGAATGTTAATATAGGCTGCGGATCTATTACCGTGAATTACGACGGGAAAAATAAATATTTGACGAAGATTGAAGATAATGTTTTCATAGGCTGCAATTCTAATCTGGTTGCACCTGTAACGGTAGGAGAAGGAGCATATGTAGCTGCTGGGTCAACCATCACGCAAGATGTACCGCAGGATGCCCTATCCGTTGCCCGGGCTCGTCAAGTTAACAAAGAAGATTATGTAAAGAATTTGAAATTTAATAAATAACCGACGGAGGTCATCATGTCAAATCAGTATTTAGATCCTAATTTAAAAGTATTCTCTTTAAATTCAAACTTCGATTTAGCTCAGGAAATTGCTGCTGCAATCGGTGTTGAACTTGGAAAATGTAGCGTAACAAGTTTCAGTGACGGTGAAGTTCAGATTAATATTGAAGAAAGTATTCGTGGCTGTGACGTATACGTAATCCAATCAACAAGCCAACCAGTCAATGAAAATTTAATGGAACTTTTAATTATGATCGATGCTCTTAAACGTGCTTCAGCTAAAACGATCAATATTGTAATGCCATATTACGGTTATGCCCGACAAGATCGTAAAGCGCGTGCGCGTGAACCAATTACAGCTAAACTTGTCGCAAATCTTTTAGAAACGGCTGGTGCCCACCGTGTAATCACATTAGATCTTCACGCACCACAAATTCAAGGTTTCTTCGATATTCTGATCGATCACCTTGTTGCTGTTCCGATTTTAGCTGATTTCTTCAAGGAAAAAGATTTAAGTGATATCGTCATCGTTTCCCCAGATCATGGCGGTGTAACTCGTGCCCGTAAAATGGCCGATCGCCTAAAAGCGCCGATCGCCATTATCGATAAGCGCCGTCCAAGACCGAACGTGGCTGAAGTCATGAACATCATTGGTAATATTGAAGGGAAGACAGCAATACTGATTGATGACATCATCGATACTGCAGGAACTATCACACTAGCGGCCAATGCCCTTGTGGAGAATGGCGCTAAAGCAGTTTATGCTTGTTGTACACACCCAGTCCTTTCAGGTCCTGCCATCGAAAGGATTCAAAATTCAACGATCAAGGAATTGGTCGTGACTAACTCGATTGCCCTATCTGAAGATAAGAAAATCGATAAAATTACTGGACTTTCTGTAGCACCATTGATTGCAGAGGCAATTATTCGTGTGCATGAGGAACAATCAGTCAGCACATTATTCGATTGATAACATAATAAACAAAAACACGGCGGGCCATCGGGCTCGCCGTGTTTTTGTTTAAAAGTTTCAGAAAATACTTAATTCTTAGTTGACAGATGAGAATAGTAATAATAAAATAGCTATACAAATTCAATTCATATTCATGGAATGAAAAACTGAACTAACGCAGGTACATACTGGTTAACGCCGATCGGACTACCGAAGGCTCCTTTTCACTTACCAATAAAACATTGGGCATCATTTTGCCCTATTGTCTTATCGGTGAAGGAAAGGAGCCTTTTATTTTTATATAAATAGTTTAAGAAGGGTGTGCAGAATATGAAGAAAAAACGAAAGATATGGCTCCTATCCATTTTTAGCATCTTCATGCTGATAGTGAGTGCATGTGGGCAGGAAAAGAACAGCTCCACAAGTGCTGACGCAAAAGAATCAGAGAAAACCATCCAAATCGGTTATCAAAAATTCGGGACATTAAATATTTTAAAATCAAAAGGGAATCTGGAAACACGTTTAAAAGAAGTGGGATATACCGTCGATTGGACTGAATTCCCTGCAGGACCTCAGCTGCTTGAAGCCTTGAATGTCGGCAGCATTGATTTTGGGCACACAGGGGAGGCGCCGCCGATATTTGCACAAGCAGCCAAGGCACCACTTGTCTACATTGCCAATCAACCGGCAAACCCATCAGGAGAGGCTATAGTCGTACAAAAGGATTCACCCATTAAAAATGTGAAAGAGTTAAAGGGAAAGAAGGTTGGCTTGAATAAAGGTTCAAATGTTCATTACCTATTGGTCAAAGCGTTAGAGGAAGCAGGTCTTACTCTTGATGACATTCAGCCCGTCTACTTGCCACCGGCTGATGCGAGAGCTGCTTTTGAAGGAAACCAAATCGATGCCTGGGTAATATGGGATCCATTTTTATCAGCGGCGGAATTGGAGCTTGAAACGAAAACGATCCGGGAAGGAGAAGGACTGGTTGCGAATCGAGAATTCTTCTTGGCAACTGATTCATTTGCCCGGAACGAAGAGGCTTTGAAGATCATCAAAGAAGAACTGATAAAAGTTGATAAATGGATTGAAGAAAACCCAGGGGATGTCGCTGAGTTTTTATCTCCGGAAATTGGAATGAGTGTGGAGGCATTAGAAAAAACATTAAATAGAAAAGAATACGGACTTGAGGAGATTTCCAGTACGGTTTTGGATGATCAACAAAATATTGCCGATACATTTTACAATCTTAAATTAATTCCAAGCAAAATTAATGTTCTAGATGCATCTGCAGATGTTAAAAAAAATTAAGGGGGAAATAAAATGAAAGTATTTTGGTTTTTGCCATCACATGGGGAAAGTCGCTATTTAGGATCGACAAAGGGAGGGAGAGCGATTACACTTCCTTATTTAAAACAAATTGCACAGGCAGTTGATCATTTGGGATTTGAAGGGGCTTTGCTTCCAACGGGACGATCCTGTGAGGATGCTTGGGTAGTTGGTTCTTCATTGATTTCTGCAACGGAAAGAATGAAATTTTTAGTTGCTATCCGTCCAGGTTTAATGTCGCCAACCTTAGCTGCGCGTATGGCTTCAAGCTTCGACAGGTTGTCGAATGGCCGTCTTTTGATCAATGTTGTAACTGGGGGGGACCCGGTCGAATTGGCAGGTGATGGCGTATTTCTGGATCATGGGGAACGCTATGAGCAAACAAATGAATTTCTCGATATCTGGAGAAGGGAAATGTCTGGTGAGAGTGTGGAATATGAAGGGGAGCACTTAAAGGTTGAAGGTGGAAATATTCTGTTGCCACCTGTACAAAAACCGTACCCACCGCTCTATTTCGGAGGTTCATCCGATCCAGCCATCGATATATCGGGAAAGCATATTGATGTCTACTTGACTTGGGGTGAGCCGCCGGTGCAAGTGGCTGAAAAAATTGAAAAGGTACGTAAAAAGGCAGCAGAGTACGGACGTGAAGTCAGATTCGGCATTCGCATGCATGTCATCGTAAGAGAAACGGAAGAAGAAGCTTGGCAGGCAGCGGACGAACTCATTAAATATGTGGATGATGAAATGATTGAAAATTCACAAAAGATTTTTGAACGGTTTGATTCAGTGGGACAGAAGAGGATGTCGCAACTTCATAAAGGAAACAGGGATTCACTCGAAATCAGTCCAAACTTATGGGCAGGTGTTGGTCTAGTGCGCGGGGGCGCCGGTACAGCACTAGTCGGAAGTGCTGAAAATGTTGCCGCCAGAATGAAGGAATATGAAGAAATCGGAATAGAATCCTTTGTTTTATCCGGATACCCTCACTTGGAAGAAGCGTATAGAGTTGCTGAATTATTATTCCCTTTGCTCCCTGTTGAACAGCAGCAAGCTCCCGTTTCAAAAGCTACGAGCCCATTCGGGGAAATACTGGCTAATGACCACTACCCTACAAAAGGAAGTGAAATTGATGATGCAGAAAAAGTTAAACAAAAAGTTCAATAGGTTCCACCTCATATCATGGCTTGTGCCCATTATCCTTTTGGTAACTTGGCAGCTGTTGTCATTGTGGGGGATTTTGTCGGATCGGATATTGCCTGCCCCGACTGAAGTATTTCAAGCAGGTGTCGCTTTATTGGAGACAGGTGAACTTATTGATTATATCGGCATCAGTGCTCAGCGTGCCTTCATCGGCTTTTTAATAGGCGGTGTCATTGGTTTTGTACTGGGTTTATTAAATGGATTATCATCCATTGCAGAAACCTTATTCGATACATCGCTTCAGATGTTACGTAACATTCCGCATTTAGCTTTAATACCGCTGGTTATTCTATGGTTTGGTATAGAAGAAGAAGCGAAAATCTTCCTTGTCGCCCTAGGGGTTCTGTTTCCTATCTATTTAAATACATTTCATGGAGTGAAATCGGTGGATAAGGAATTAATCGAAGCGGCGAGGGTTTATGGGCTAAGTGGTTTTTCTTTATTCTGGAATGTGATCCTCCCTGCAGCCTTTCCATCCATTTTGGTGGGTATCCGCTTCTCCCTTGGAATCATGTGGGTCACATTAATTGTAGCAGAAACTATATCCGCCAATTCCGGAATAGGATATATGGCTATGAATGCCCGGGAATTCATGAGGATGGATATTGTTGTTCTCAGTATTCTCTTATATGCCTTATTGGGAAAAATATCGGACGTTGCGGCCAAAATAATTGAAAAAAGATGCTTAAAGTGGCATCCATCATACCAATGAGGAGGTCATTTGCATGAAAAGTGGAAATTCGTTGGAGTTGCAGGGTGTAAGAAAGAATTTTGGGGAGTTTGAAGTATTAAAGGGAATGGACCTCACCTTTAAAAAAGGGGAATTCGTAGCCATTGTCGGCAAAAGTGGATGTGGAAAGAGCACATTGCTTCGTCTTGTGGCAGGACTGGAAAAGCCGACGGACGGGCAGATACTGGTGAATGGAAAGCCTTTGAATGGATTAAATAGATCGTCACGTACGATGTTTCAGGATGGAAGGCTGTTTCCTTGGAAAAAAATCCTTGAAAATATTGGTGTAGGCTTAAAAGGGGATTGGAAGCCAAGTGCTATGGAATTACTGGAGCAAGTGGGCCTTGCCGATCGAGCAAATGAGTGGCCGTCCGTTTTATCTGGGGGGCAGAAACAAAGGGTGGCATTAGCGAGGGCATTGGTGAACCAACCTGACATACTCCTCTTGGATGAGCCGTTAGGGGCATTGGATGCTTTGACTAGAATTGGCATGCAAAGGCTGATTGAGGAACTATGGAGGAAAAGGGATTTTACTGCCTTACTTGTTACACATGATGTTGAAGAAGCCGTAATGCTTGCCGATCGTGTCTTATTAATCGAAGAAGGCAAAGTCGTCATGAATAAGGAAATCAATCTGCCGAGACCGCGGAAAAAGGATAGCATTCAATATTCATCACTAGCAGCCCAAATCCTTAACCGGGTGATGCAAGTTGAGGGGGAAATGGAAAAAAAGGCGATTCACGCTTGAATCAGAGAAAAAAATGAAAAAAGTTTTTTGTAGCAAATTCCTATGTTTACCATATGTTTATCACCTTCTTGTTCCCTTTGGATTTTACCTTTCATGTTTAATGCTTCGCCATTTAGGGAAATGTTAAATATAGAGAAACTTGCAATTCATATTCAGGAAGGCGGAGGATGTATGAGTAATATATTAGCTGCAAAAGAACGTACGGATTCAAAACACTCTAATTTAAGGAATTTGAGAGAAAGCGGCGAAATCCCTGCGATAGTATATGGCAATAAAAATGACAGTACGGCCATTTCAGTCAATAATATTGAGCTTCAAAAGACAATCAAGGAAATAGGCCGTAATGGAATCATTTCTTTGGACTTGGAAGGTAAGAATTATAAAGTCATGCTCTCTGACTATCAAAAGGATCCAATAAAGAACTCCATTTATCATGCAGACTTTTTAATTGTAGATATGTCCGCCCAATTACAGGCACAAGTACGCGTTAACCTTGTAGGTGTTTGTAAAGGCGTGAAAGACGGCGGGGTCCTTCAGCAGTCTCTTCATGAAGTGACTGTTACAGCTAAACCTAATGACATTCCTGACTCCATCGATGTTGACGTTACCGAACTTCAGGTAGGAGATACAATCTACATATCAGATATTCAAACGAATAAACAAGTTACAATCGACAACGATGGTGAAGAAGTCGTTGCATCTGTTCTGGCTCCTCGTCAGGAAGAGGAAATAAGTACAGGTGAACAGCAAGATGGCGGTATCCCTGAAAATGAAGAAGGCAGGGAAACCAAGGCATCACCAGAGTCATGATGCCGGGATTAAACAAGTGAATCGTGATATAATAGGCGTAGCTCTTAACGAGTTACGTCTTTTCAATCTCTGGATCATCGATTTAAGCCGGACCATTTTTTCGTGATCGACTCCTTTAATAGGGTTTTTACTAATTAGTTCTCCGGTAGCTTGCAGGCAAGGTTGAAATTAGGGTACTATTTTTCTAAGGTCAATGATCTTGGAAAAACTTCGTCCCAGCGTAACTCCCTAAATAACCGTAATGACGGAGTGTGAATCATGAAAATTATTGTAGGGTTAGGGAACCCAGGTAAACAATATGAAAAAACTCGGCATAACGTCGGATTTGAAGTAATAGATGAGTTATCCAAAAGATGGTCGATCCCACTTGATCAAGCAAAGCATAAGGGGATCTATGGTGCAGGAATGGTAAAGGGAGAAAAGGTTTTATTGCTTAAACCCTTAACCTACATGAATTTGTCAGGAGAATCCATTTCGGCTGTCATGCATTTCTTTAAGGTGGATATCGCGGATGTTGTCATTATATATGATGACCTTGATTTGCCTCCAGGGAAGCTTCGCCTTCGTCAAAAAGGAAGTGCAGGCGGTCATAATGGGATAAAATCTTCAATTGCCCATTTGGGTACGCAAGAATTCAATCGAATCAGAATAGGGATTGGCCGCCCGATTGGCCGTATTCCAGTATCTGACTATGTCTTAGGGCGCTTTTCGCCTGAAGAATGGGATCATGTCGGTGCAACGATCGAAAAAAGTGCAGCTTCTTGTGAAGCCTGGTTGGAAAAACCATTTCTACAGGTAATGAACGAATATAACCAATAAGCAGAGAGTAGATATAAGTAAAGAATAATATCTTCCTGTTTCGCTGAATAAAACCCCTCTATTTTTGTACATACTAACACTATTACTAAATAGGGGGTTACCAAATGGCTCTCCATTATCGATGCCGACATTGCGGAACTAAGCTGGGCTCAATCGAGGCACACTCACTGAGTACGGAGCAGTTAGGTTTTAATCAACTTACCGATGAAGAGCGACAAGAGATGATCGTTTATGATTCTGAAGGGGATATGCATGTAAGGGCGATATGTGAAGACTGTCATGAATCGCTGCAAAGAAACCCTGATTTATATGAAAACGATTATATTATTCATTAGCGGGAGAGGGCTTTGGACAAAATCCAAAGCATTTTTCCGTTTGTCTGGAATCCAGGGCACAAAAAAGTGCCTTTAATAAAAAGGACGCTTGGTTAAATGGCCAAGTTCTAATACAAAGAATTCAAATGTTTTTCGCACGTTAAGAGAGGGGGGAAATAAAATGAATGGATTACAGAACTTGTTCTCCAAACAAGATGATGTTCATTCGTTAATAGCCGGCATCGATGAAGGACTTAAGGAGCAAATTGTCTCTGGTCTGACAGGTTCCTCGAGATCACTATTGCTGGCTTCCGTATATGAAAAGACGAATAGGCCTATTTTATTGGTTACCCATAATTTATTGCAAGCACAAAAATTCCATGAGGACTTATCCAGTTTCATTCCCGAGGAAGAATTATATATATATCCAGCCAATGAATTGATAGCGGCTGATTTGAGTGTAGCCAGCCCGGAATTAAGGGCTCAACGTGTAGAGGCATTGAACTTTTGGGCGGAAGGAAAGAAAGGGATTGTCATTGCGCCAATTCCAGGGGTACGTCGTGTGCTTCCTCCAAAGGATATTTGGAAGAGGCATCAGCTAGCATTTAATTTAGGGGAAGACATCGAGCTTGAATCAACGCTTAATAAATTCATTGCCATGGGTTATAACCGGTCTGAAATGGTTGCTTCTCCAGGTGAATTCAGTATCAGGGGCGGCATAATCGATATTTATCCGATCACCGAACCTAATCCAATACGAATTGAATTATTCGATACCGAAATAGATTCAATAAGGACCTTTTCAAGCGAAGATCAGCGATCCATCGAGAAACTCAAGAAGGTGACGATTGGTCCCGTCAGTGAGGCTTTGCTAGAGACAGAGCATATCGAAAGAATCATAACAAGGCTCGAGAGCGGATTAAGTAAAAGCTTGAAAAAACTTAAAGACGAGAAAACTAAGGAACAGCTGGTTCAAACGATCAGTTATGAACTTGAACAGCTGAAAATGGGAAATATACCTGACAAAATCTTTAAATACTTAAGTTTAGCGTATGAGGATCCAGCTAGTTTAATAGATTATTTACCGGTAAATGGTTTGGTTTTCTTAGATGAAATCAGTAGAATCCAGGAAATCAATGATTCTTTGGAAAAGGAAGAGGCTGGGTGGTACACAGACCTTTTAAGTCAGGGACAAATTATCCATGATATAAAATTGGCTCATCCCATGCAGGAATTAATAGTGAAATCCAGCAGGCCGTTTGTATACCTTTCATTGTTTTTACGGCATGTACCGCATACGAATCCTCAGAATATCCTGAATTTTGCCAGTAAACAAATGCAAAATTTCCATGGACAGATGAATGTGTTCAAAGCTGAACTGGAACGTTGGAAAAAAGGTAAATACACAGTCGTCATACTTGGACAGGATGAAGAACGGGTAAAAAAGCTGCATTCGGTTTTGGCCGATTATGATATAGAGGCCGCAGAACTGTTTAATGCGGACAGCATTCTTCCAGGTAAAGTACAGATTTTACGCGGCAGTCTGAATAGCGGCTTTGAATTACCTATGCAAAAATTCAGTATCATAACGGAAACGGAATTGTTCAATAAGAAGTCAAAGAAATCAATACGGAGACAGAAACTATCGAATGCGGAGCGAATCAAAAGTTATTCCGAACTGAAGATCGGTGACTATGTCGTTCATGTTAACCACGGAATCGGTAAATACTTGGGTATTGAGACCCTTACGATCAACGGGGTCCATAAAGATTACCTGAATATTCGTTATCAAGCGGATGACAAATTGTATGTTCCTGTCGACCAGATTGATCTTGTCCAAAAATATGTCGGTTCTGAAGGAAAGGAACCGAAGCTTTATAAGCTAGGCGGAACGGAATGGAAACGTGTCAAAAGCAAGGTTCAATCATCCGTTGAAAATATTGCCGATGATTTAATCAAGTTATACGCAGAAAGAGAAGCGGCAAAGGGCTATGCCTTTTCACCTGATGGTGATATGCAGAGGGAATTCGAAACATCATTCGCTTATAACGAAACGGAAGATCAATTACGTTCCATCGTCGAAATCAAAAAGGATATGGAAAGGGAACGGCCGATGGATCGTTTATTATGCGGTGATGTTGGATATGGGAAGACAGAGGTGGCCATCCGGGCCGCTTTTAAAGCCATAATGGATGGCAAGCAAGTTGCATTTCTTGTTCCGACCACAATCCTCGCCCAGCAGCATTATGAAACATTAAGGGAGCGTTTTCAAGATTATCCGATTTCGATTGGTCATATGAGCCGTTTCCGGACTAAAAAACAGCAAACCGAGACGATTAAAGGATTGAAGGCCGGCACGGTGGATATTGTGGTTGGTACGCATAGGATTTTATCCAAAGATATCGTGTACCGCGATTTGGGATTACTAATCATTGATGAAGAACAGCGCTTTGGCGTTACACATAAGGAAAAGATCAAACGGTTAAAAACTAATGTGGATGTACTGACTTTGACTGCGACGCCGATTCCAAGAACCCTTCATATGTCCATGTTGGGCGTGAGGGATTTGTCCGTCATCGAAACACCGCCTGAGAACCGGTTCCCGATCCAAACTTATGTCATGGAGTATAATGGCTCGTTGGTAACGGAAGCGATAGAACGGGAATTGGCCAGGGATGGTCAGGTTTACTTCCTTTACAATCGGGTAGAGGATATAGCAAGAAAAGCAGAAGAAATTTCCATGCTTGTGCCCGATGCCCGTGTCACCTATGCTCATGGGCAAATGACAGAGCAAGAACTGGAATCCGTCATGTTCAGCTTTTTAGAAGGCGAATATGATGTTTTGGTAAGTACAACCATTATAGAGACGGGTGTTGATATCCCGAATGTCAATACGCTTATCGTGAATGAAGCGGATAGAATGGGACTTTCACAGCTCTATCAGCTGCGTGGGCGTGTAGGACGATCCAATCGGGTGGCATATGCATTCTTCACTTATAGGAAAGATAAAGTGTTGACTGAAGTGGCAGAAAAACGTCTTCAATCCATTAAGGAATTTACAGAATTGGGTTCAGGGTTCAAAATCGCGATGCGTGATTTATCCATCAGGGGAGCTGGAAACATCTTGGGGGCTCAACAACATGGCTTCATCGATTCAGTCGGTTTTGATCTGTATTCACAAATGCTGAAAGAAGCGGTAGATGCGAAACGTAATGACCAGCCAGCCGAAGAAAAGAACACCCTTGAAATTGATGTTGAAGTGGATGCTTATATCCCTGATGCCTACATAATGGATGGACATCAGAAAATAGAAATGTATAAAAGGTTCAGAGGTATTGCTTCGCTTGAAGAAGTGGAAGAATTACAGGATGAAATGATCGATCGTTTCGGAGAGTATCCAGACGAAGTTTCCTTTTTATTCATGATTGCCGAAATGAAGGTATATGCTGAAAAGGCCGGAATTGAAAGCATTAAACAATTAAAGCAGGAAATCAGCATTATCCTTAGGGAAAAGGTCAGCAGCGATGTGGATGGACAAAAGGTGTTCGAGCTGGGATCGAAGTATGGCCGTATGGTCGGCTTCGGCATGGACGGCAATAGAATGAAGCTGGTCCTGCACATAAAGGGCGTAGAACAAAGCAAATGGCTTAATATCTTATTTGAGATGACCAAGGGTTTACAGTATGTAAAAAAAGAGACTCAAGCCACAAAAAACTAAAATTGAATGATAGTCCTCTTGAAGAAATTTTTTTAGGTACCATGGTAAAAAAATGCAACAAAAAGAAAAATTTTTTCAAAGTGCATAGAACTTACCATTAGAAAAATACTAAGTACAATAGCTGGTGATGATTTTGCTACAAAATGAGGATTTATCAAATCAATTAGATGAAAGTGAGGCAACATTAGATGAAAGCAACTGGTATCGTTCGCCGAATTGATGATTTAGGAAGAGTCGTCATCCCGAAAGAAATTCGCAGGACCCTCCGTATCCGTGAAGGAGATCCACTGGAAATATTTGTGGATAGGGATGGCGAAGTCATCCTTAAGAAATACTCTCCTATTAGTGAATTAGGCGATTTTGCTAGGGAATATGCAGAAGCACTTTATGATAGCCTTGGAAATCCAGTTATGATTTGTGATAGGGATACTTACATTGCAGTGGCAGGCGGCTCCAAAAAAGAATACTTAAATAAAAGCGTTAGTGAACTAGTGGAAAAAATCATGGAAGAAAGAAATCCTGTCCTGGAGTCTCCAAATGGACAAATTTCATTCGTTGATTCCAATGATGAAGAGGTCCAATCTTATACTGCAGCTCCGATCATTGCGAGTGGCGACCCGATTGGTGCCGTCTTGATTTTCTCTAAAGATAGTACCATTGGTGAAGTGGAACAGAAATCGGTTGAAACAGCAGCAAGTTTCCTAGCTAGACAAATGGAACAGTAACCTTGGACATGCCATTATATTTTTAAAGGTGGAAAGGGCAGCAATCGCGCTGTCCTTTTTGCAATTTCTAAAAAAGAAGTGGATATGGAAATTAATTAACAGTATGGCTGGAATTGAAAAATAACCATTAGAATTATGCTATAATAACTACCACATATGAGTGAAAAGGGGAAAAAGAATGGCTGAAAAGCCTAATAAAACATCAAATGAACTTCTTCGAGGTGCGCTGATTTTGAGCGCAGCTGCGATTATCGTAAAAGTATTGAGTGCGGCCTATCGCATTCCTTATCAGAACATTGCGGGTGACATCGGGTTTTATATCTATCAACAGGTCTACCCCTTCTACGGTGTTGCTTTTACATTATCAACACTCGGCTTTCCGGTAGTCATATCCAAACTTATTGCTGAACGGGAGTCTTCCAAAAATAACTTTGCGGTCAACGACATTTTAATGACATCATTCGTCGTCTTAAGCTCGATAGGAGTCATGATGTTTGCTGCACTATTCCTTGGCGCTGATTGGATAGCAGGATGGATGAAGGATCCTCGTTTAGCCGGTCTGCTGAGAATCGTTGCCTATTCATATCTATTAATGCCGATTTCATCTGTTTTACGAGGTTATTTTCAAGGAATAAACGACATGTTACCGACAGCAAGTTCGCAGGTCGCTGAACAATGCATCCGTGTGTTGACGATACTGGTTCTTTCAACGATATTCGTGAATCAGGGCTACTCTCCTTATGTGGTCGGCAAGGGAGCGGTCCTCGGTTCGATAACCGGCGGCATGACCGGCCTGGTACTGCTTATTGCTTTCGTTATTTTAAGAGAAGAATGGAAGCTTTTTTTACGGATGAGAATCAAACCGGTAAATTTCATCAAAATCTCCAAAGTCCTGGTTTTCCAAGGGTTGGCCTTTTGTATAACTGGGTTGATCCTTATCTTGTTTCAGTTTGTCGATTCTCTGCACCTATATTCCCTACTAAGGGAAACGGGGATGGGGGAAAAGGAAGCCAAGGAATGGAAAGGGGTATATGACCGGGGACAGCCTTTGCTTCAGCTAGGTACAGTCGTGGCTAATTCTTTTGCATTGGCACTGGTACCTGTAATATCCGGATGCGTTCAGAGGAAAAGTGAACATGAATTATTGAATAAAATCAAATTGGCGCTTCGTGTAAGCGCGACGATAGGACTCGCAGCTGCGATCGGGCTGGTGGTGACGATGGAGCCTGTCAATCATATGCTGTTCACGGATGTTAAAGGGACCATTACTTTAGCAATTTTCTCTTTATCGATTTTATTCACATCCGTCATAATGGCAGAAGCGGCAGTGATTCAAAGCTTAGGCTATTCGTTCATACCGGTGATCATTACGCTTGTAGGTGTGGTCAGCAAGTGGGCTTTGAACCTTGTCCTGGTGCCTCATTACAAAATCGCGGGAGCAGCCTCGGCAACAGTGCTTGCGTTTATGATCATGTCTGTATTATTTTATGTGGTATTGAGAGTACATATTAAAAAGACATTAATTGAAAAGAAGCACGTGTTAATAATCTTGAAGAGTACGGTTTACATGGGTACGGCGGTTGTTATATTCAATGGCTTATTCGAATTGATGTCCTCAGGCGAGAGCCGGTTGTTAGCTACGATTCAAGCTTTGACCGGTGTAGGGATCGGTGCAGCCGTTTTTGTGATGACCGCCATTCGTTCAGGCTTATTTGGTGAAGAAGAACTTGCACTTATACCTGCAGGTTCAAAGCTTAAACGATTTATTATAACGAATAGGAGTATACGAAATCATGAATGAGATTACGATAATAGGTCTTGGTGCAGGGGATTTAGATCAGCTTCCACTAGGAATTTATAAAAAATTGCTGCAAACAGAACAATGCTTCATCAGAACTATTGATCATCCGGTTATCGGGGATTTGAAAAAGGAAGGAATCAATTTCACGGCGTTTGACGGGATATATGAAAAGCACGACCAATTTGAAGCGGTATATGAAGAAATTGCCGGAACATTATTACAGGAGGCTTCAAACCGTTCCGTTCTTTACGCAGTTCCGGGGCATCCTATGGTAGCGGAAAAAACGGTTCAGCTTTTGCTCGAAAAGGGTCCGGCTCTTGGAATAGCCATTAAGCTGGAAGGCGGGCAAAGTTTCCTTGATCCCTTGTTTCAGGCTGTTAAAATCGATCCGATTGAAGGGTTCCAGCTATTGGATGGAACAGATCTTTCACCAGATGATTTGCACATTACCCAGCATATGATAATCGGACAGGTGTATGACGCATTCAGTGCGTCCAATGTGAAGCTGACTTTAATGGAAAAGCTACCGGATGACTACGAGGTATATATCGTTACAGCGGCAGGAAGCAGTCAGGAAAAAGTGACAAGATGCGCTCTGTTCGAGCTCGACCGTCAGATGGAGTTAAGTAACTTGACGAGTGTTTATGTCCCGCCTGTTAGGGAAGAAGCTTTACGATACAGGGAGTTTTCTAAGCTGCGGCAGGTCATCGCAGAACTTAGAGGTCCTGACGGATGTCCTTGGGATAAGAAACAAACTCATGAAAGCTTGAAGAAATATCTAATAGAAGAGGCATATGAGCTGATTGATTCCATCGATGAAGAGGACGATGAGGGCATGGTTGGTGAACTTGGGGATGTCCTGCTTCAAGTGATGCTTCATTCACAAATCGGTGAAGATGAGGGCATGTTCACGATAGACGATGTGATTGAAGGCATTACGGCGAAAATGATTCGACGCCACCCCCATGTATTCGGAGATGTTGAAGTGAACGGCGAGGAAGATGTATTAGTGAACTGGCAGAAAATCAAAGAGAATGAAAAAGGGAGCGAAACAAAAGCATCGCAATCCATACTTGATGGGATTGAGAAATCGCTGCCAAACTTACTTCGGGCCGAAGAGTATCAAAAAAGGGCTGCGAAGGTTGGATTTGATTGGGATGAGGTTTCCGAAGCCTGGAAAAAGGTCAGGGAAGAAGTACAGGAATTGGAAGCTGAAATATTAAGCCCGAAAATGGATGTCGAAAGAATAAAATCAGAGCTGGGCGACCTCTTTTTTGCGCTTGTCAACATTTCACGTTATTATGACATACAAGCGGAAGAAGCCGTCTACAAAGCAAACCAGAAATTCCACCGGCGTTTTACATATATAGAAGAGTGCATTCAAAGGGCAGACAAAAAGTTTGAGGAATATACATTGGAAGAACTGGATTCATATTGGGATGAAGCAAAAGCTAAAGGACTTTAATTAAGGGAGAGATATTAATGTCGATGAGATTGGATAAATTCCTAAAAGTTTCAAGATTGATCAAGCGCCGCACACTTGCGAAAGAGGTTGCCGATAAAGGGAGAATCACGATTAACGGACAACAGGCCAAAGCAAGTTCAAATGTGAAAGATGGCGATGAATTGACTGTACGATTCGGTCAAAAGCTCGTTACGGTACGTGTCGATAAAATTCAAGAAACGACCAAAAAAGAAGCGGCTGCAGATATGTATACCATCGTAAAGGAAGAAAAGCTAGCGGAGGAGTAAGGACAGGCTTGGTTCTAATTCCGCTCTTACGGACATACACTTGTACAAAATCAGTGGTACTGTGAGGGATGAAAAAATGAGCCAATATAATGATCCGAATGCTGGTTACACAAAGGGAACGACCCAAGAGCACGATGTAACGATGAAAGGCCGCCGTTTGCTTGATATTACCGGTGTCAAACAAGTTGAAAGTTTTGATAATGAGGAGTTTCTGCTCGAAACTGTAATGGGATTCTTATCTATCCGGGGCCAAAACTTGCAAATGAAGAATTTAGACGTTGATAAAGGCATCGTCTCCATTAAGGGAAAGATTTTCGACCTTGTTTATTTAGATGAGCAATCAGGGGAGAAAGCTAAAGGCTTCTTTGGCAAATTGTTCAAATGACCTTAACGATTCAATTTTATACGTTGCTTGCGATGATAGGCATGGGCAGTGGCTTTGGAGCTGCCCTGGATACGTATAGCCGGTTCCTGAAACGATCAGAAAGGAAAAGGTGGATTGTATTCATCCATGACTTCCTTTTCTGGATCATTCAGGGTCTCCTTATTTTTTATGTTTTGTTTTTAGTGAATGAGGGAGAGTTTCGCCTTTATTTATTTTTGGCCTTATTATGCGGTTTTTCAGCTTATCAAGCACTTTTCAAAGGTTTCTATCAACGTTTTTTAGAGTTTTTGATAATACTTGTGATAAAGTTGGCGAGATTTATAACGAATTCGGTTCACATGCTGATATTTGTTCCGATAAAATGGGTAATAGTATCTGTAATAGCCATTATCTTCGGGATATGTAAGTTCGTTTTAGCATTATTAAAATGGGCGGGGAAAATACTTCTTTTCATTTTGAATATTTTCTGGAGGCCATTAAAATGGATTTTGATCTATATATGGAATTTATTGCCGGTTTTTGTTACGAAAAACGTCGGGAAGTTTTATAATAAAGGAAAAGGGATTTTATTGAAAATAAAGAATTCTATATTTAGAACGCTAAATAGATGGAGAAATAAAAAGAAATGAGGAGCGATAAAAAATGAGTAGCCTGCGTAAAAGGAAAGTGGCAAAAATAGAAAATCCCTACGTCGCTCAACAAGAGAAAAAAGTACAAACCGTAGAAAAAAAGAAGCGTGGTCTAATGCGTAGATTAACTCTTTACTCAGTTTTCGCCG
The DNA here is from genome assembly GCF_053608705.1 of Peribacillus sp. NPDC055009. Taxonomy (NCBI): domain Bacteria; kingdom Bacillati; phylum Bacillota; class Bacilli; order Caryophanales; family Bacillaceae; genus Peribacillus; species Peribacillus sp. NPDC055009. The sequence goes on from NZ_JBSGVZ010000027.1 coordinate 38,069, forward strand.
CTGTCTTTTTGATTTTTGCCGTTTCCACCCTCATAACGCAAAATGTTGCACTGGATGAGAAAGTACAACAGAAGGAAGAATTGAAGGGAAAGTTAGCTGAATTGAAAAAAGACGAGACCCTTCTTAAAGAAGAAATCGTAAAGCTTAATGACGACGACTATATAGCGAAAATAGCCAGACGGGATTATTTCTTATCTGAAAAAGGCGAAATCATATTTACCCTTCCAAAAGGGAAGGAAGATAGTGACTAATATTGACACTGTTTTTTTACTTTCGTTATAATATAGAGTGAAGAGATTTTTTAACATTTCTAAGGAGGAACATTTTTTTTATGTCAATCGAAGTAGGCAGCAAGTTACAAGGTAAAGTAACAGGCATAACTAATTTTGGTGCATTTGTAGAGCTACCTCAAGGTTCAACCGGTCTTGTCCATATCAGTGAAGTGGCTGATAACTATGTCAAGGATATCAATGATCATTTAAAAGTGGGCGATACAGTTGAGGTGAAAGTCATCAATGTTAAAGATGGCAAGATTGGCTTGTCCATAAAAAAAGCGATAGACCGTCCTGAAGCTGAGCAAAAACCTGCATACACACCACGTCCGCGCCAAGGAAGAGGGAATGACAGCCGTTCCAAAGACTTCCGCTCGAAAGGTAATGGTTTCCAACCGAAGGAAAACTTTGAGCAAAAAATGGCTAAATTCTTAAAAGATAGCGAAGACCGCTTAACGACCCTTAAACGTAGCACCGAAACGAAACGGGGAGGTCGAGGAGGAAGACGCGGATAAAACTGCTGCTGAAAATAATAGTTTAGCAACTTTTCCTGTGAAATTATTCATAGTGTAGATAAAGGCAAGCTTTCCGGCTTGTCTTCTTTTAATTATCAACAACATAAAAAAAGCGCCTCTTTACACTTACTGAGATAGGTGTAAAGAGGCGCTTTTGTATTTGATGACCCGTACGGGATTCGAACCCGTGTTACCGCCGTGAAAGGGCGGTGTCTTAACCGCTTGACCAACGGGCCGTTATTTTCATGAAAAAAGATAGCGGCAGAGGGGATCGAACCCCCGACCTCACGGGTATGAACCGTACGCTCTAGCCAGCTGAGCTACGCCGCCATAATGATAAGTGCTACTGAAGCACAAGTTATATCTTACATTCGTGAAGAATAAATGTCAACAAAAAAAATAAAGTTTGTCGGTTTCCATTTCCTGATTATTTATTCGTGTTATTTTCCGCAAAAATAACCTAAAAACTTTGCTTTTCTTCAAAAAAAAAAGAACACCCGTTTCTGTATTGGAAAAAAAGGTACAAAAACCTGTATACAAATGATTGTTCAAGAAGAATTTCGTCGAACGTTTTTCTTATCCGCTTATAAAATTCTGACAAAAAAATAAACAAGCCCTCTATATAATAAAAATCACTAATACGAATGGGGTGTTGAAATGGAAAAAGTAGAAAGACCTATGATGGAACCTCTTGGTGATGTTCAGTTAAAAGAAGCGAAGGCAGGGGCCATCAATTGGATCCAACAACTGCAAATGAAGACGGAAGACATATTCATAAAAAAAGGTATCTCTTTAGCAATTATTGGTTTTTTATTAGGACGGGCATTAATTCTTTCACAGCTGGCACCATTTGGACTTCCGTTTTTCGCAGCCGTGTTTCTCATGAGACGTGACAGGGCACCACTTGCTTTATTCGGATTGATTGCAGGTGGGCTGACCGTTCACTATTCTAATAGTTTAGTCATCTTTGCATCGGCGTTTCTGCTCCTGTTATTTCATAAGATCAAGAAGCCCGCCGTGGAAGGACAATTCAAGACGATGTCGATGTACGTTTTTGCTTCACTATTCCTGGTCAACCTGGCCGAGCAATATCTGGTATTCCGAACGATTCAGCTGTACGACTTAATGATGATAGGAGTAGAGGCGGGACTCGCAATGATCTTAACCTTAATCTTCATACAGTCCATCCCGCTGCTGACCATTCGGACAAAGTCCCAATCATTAAAGACGGAGGAAATCGTCAGCATCATCATCCTGCTGGCTTCGGTGATGACCGGAACCATAGGCTGGATGATATACGATCTATCACTCGACCATATATTCTCGCGATACTTGGTCCTCCTCTTCGGGCTGGCGGGAGGGGCCGCCATAGGCTCCACTGTAGGTGTAGTTACTGGATTGATATTCAGCCTGGCAAGTATTGCTAGTCTCTATCAAATGAGCCTTCTCGCTTTTTCCGGGCTTCTGGGCGGTCTGTTGAAGGAGGGAAGGAAGATAGGGGTTGCCGCGGGCCTCATGATTGCTACGTTACTGATAGGTTTATATGGTGAGGGCACCGGCAATATTATGGTGACCCTCTATGAATCAATTATAGCTGTGGCCCTATTTATATTAACACCGTCATCCATAATCAACAAAATAGCGAAACATATACCGGGAACAGTCGAGAATTCTGATGAACAGCAGCAGTATGCCCGGAAAGTGAGGGATGTCACCGCTCAAAGAGTGGAGCAATTCTCACATGTATTTGAGGCGCTCTCAAATAGCTTTTCCCAAGTGGATGAAAGGGGGAGATTGGAGGAAGATGAGAAAGAATTCGACTACTTCTTAAGTAATGTAACGGAAAAGACGTGCCAGCTTTGTTTTAAAAAGGAACAGTGCTGGTCCAAGAACTTTAATACAACCTATGACGGCATGCAGGAAATTATGCTTCAATTAAGTGAAAATAATGGTCAGCTTCCCCAAAAAACTTCGAAGGAATGGGGGAAATATTGTAGCCGCGGCCCTCAGGTCATTGGGGCGATATCACAGGAGCTTACTTATTTTGAAGCCAACCAAAAATTAAAAAGGCAGGTGAAGGAAAGCCGGAAGCTAGTTGCGGATCAATTGCGGGGAGTTTCGGCAGTAATGGATGATTTTGCGAAAGAAATTCAAAGGGAAAGGAAGAATCATCATGTACATGAAGAATCCATTTTGGAAGCCATCCAGGATTTTGGCCTGCACATAGGGTATGTAGAAATATATAGTCTAGAACAAGGGAATGTTGATATAGAAATGAGTGTCCCATACTGCCAGGGCAGAGGGGAATGTGAAAAATTGATTGCACCTATGCTTTCTGACATTTTAGGGGAAACGATAGTCGTTCATTCAGAAGAGTGTGCAACGTATCCAAACGGGCAATGTGAGGTGATATTTAGGTCAGCAAAAAAATTCACGGTCGAAACGGGTGTTGCTCATGCTGCCAAGGGGGGAGGGCTTGTATCAGGAGATAGTCATACGACCATGGAAATTGGCTGCGGCAAATTCGCAATAGCCATTAGTGATGGAATGGGAAATGGGGAAAGGGCCCATTTTGAAAGTACAGAGACATTGAAGCTGCTTCAAAAATTTTTACAATCGGGAATTGAAGAAAAAATAGCCATTAAATCCGTAAACTCCGTATTATCTCTACGCACTACCGATGAAATATTTTCGACTCTTGATTTGGCAATGATTGATCTTCAGGACGCAAAGGCTAAGTTTTTAAAAATCTGTTCAATACCGAGTTTCATTAAAAGGGGGGATAGGATAATAAAAATTGAATCAAGTAACCTCCCTATGGGAATCATCCAGGATTTCGATGTTGATGTTGTATCAGAAGAGCTCAAGGCAGGGGACATACTAATCATGATGAGCGATGGAGTGTTCGATGGCCCCTCACATGTTGAAAATATCGAGTTCTGGCTTAAACGGAAAATTAAGGAAATGGAAACAGACGATCCGCAGGAAATCTCTGATTTAATATTGGAAGAGGTCATCCGAACAAAAGGGATCATAGATGATGACATGACAGTGGTAACATCGAAAATCAAGCATAACACACCGAAATGGGCATCCATTCCCGTTTCTCCAAAACGCAAAAAGGCCCAGTAGGCCGTTTATATATATAATAAATAAAACCAAAAATGAGGTGGTGAAATGGAAGAAGGTTAAAAGGTAAAGAGACTTTTCAATCACTCCACTCCATGATGTGACTTGATGCGATGTCTTAGCGTATAAATTCCCCCTTTTTAGTCAATTATGGTAACAAATTGATAGGAAGGGAGAGCAAAACATGAAAGCAGGAACATTAAAACAGATTTTGCTTATAACCGACGGATGTTCAAATCATGGTGAGGAGCCGTCTGCCATGGCTGAATTAGCAAGGAAGCAAGGCATAACAATCAATGTCATAGGTGTCATGGAAAATGATGTTATAGATGAAAAGGGTCTTAAGGAGATTGAGAAGATTGCTGGTTCAGGAGGTGGCGTAAGTCAAATAGTCTATTCCCAGCAGTTGTCACAAACCGTCCAAATGGTGACACAAAAGGCAATGACTCAAACTATACAGGGAGTTATCAATCGCGAACTTCAACAAATACTTGGAGATTCAAAAACGATGGAGGATCTTCCGCCGGATAAACGAGGAGAAGTGATGGAGGTGGTCGATGAGCTTGGGGAAACGAGCAAGCTCGAAGTACTGATTCTTGTTGATACCAGTGCAAGCATGAAACATAAACTGCCTACAGTAAAAGATTCCTTATTAGATCTTTCCCTTAGCATGAATGCAAGAATGGGTGACAGCAGTTTTTCCGTATTCGTATTTCCTGGGAAAAGAAATGATGTTGAAAAGTTGCTGGATTGGACCCCGAACCTTGAAGCCCTGACGGCAACTTTTCCAAAGCTTAGTACAGGGGGACTCACTCCGACAGGTCCAGCCATTCGTGAAGCTTTAACATATTTCAATAAAAAACGTTCATTGAGGGGATTGTTATCACATGATGATGAACAATACTTTGAGGAATCAATGTAAACTCCTGCCTGGCAGTTTGGTCACTGGAAAATGGAATAAAAACCAGTACAAAATAATTAAGGAATTGGGGTGTGGAGCGAACGGGATCGTCTATTTGGTTGAAAGCAAAAATCGTCATTATGCTTTAAAGCTCAGTGATAATGGGACGTCCATTATTTCGGAGATGAATATCCTAAAATCCTTTTCAAAGGTCCAGGGGTCTACCCTTGGACCTTCCTTTTTGGAAGCGGATGATTTCATGAAAACAGGAAAGCAGCTCCCTTTTTATGTCATGGAATATATCCACGGACACGATTTTTTGCGTTTCATCGATAAGAAAGGGTCATCATGGATTGGAGTCTTAATGCTTCAGCTTTTAACCAGCTTGTCTGCCTTGCATACCAATGGCTGGGTGTTCGGCGATTTAAAACCTGAGAATTTGATCGTGACTTCACCAGCCTATAAGGTGAGGTGCGTGGATGTAGGCGGAACCACCTTAATTGGGCGATCTGTTAAAGAATTCACCGAGTTCTTTGACAGGGGTTACTGGGGTCTTGGATCAAGAAAGGCAGATCCGCAATATGACTTGTTCGCTGTGGCGATGATTATAATCAATTCAGCCTATCCTGGACGTTTCCACAAGCAAGGGGAGGGGTATAGACAGCTTAACGACTTGATTAAGCAGAAAAAGGAATTGCACCCATATAGAAAGATGTTGGATAAAGCACTTCACGGGCAGTATGATTCTGCCCTCCAAATGCGGGAGGATTTGGTCACGGTGCTAAGTAAGCAAAATCACTCGAAGAAAAAGGGTCCGACCAAGGCAGCTACCGGCCAGTCACAAACAATTCAACCTGCAACGAGACAAGCAAGAAGGTCCCAAAACCATTCAAAAAAGAAAAGTGGCGGTTTTTTTGAAACTTTTTTGTTGGTTGCCATCATTTCGATGCTCTATGTTCTTTACATATATGAACAGTTGTTATGATATAGTTATTAGGTGAAATGCCATGGAATAATTGAAACCATTTCATGATTGAATCGTATAAAACTAATGCCTGTTCATAAAGAAGGAAGATTGTATGTTAAAGGAAAAAGTTCTGAGCACCATTTATAGAAACGAATTGATTAAGGAGAACTCGAAGTTGCTAATAGGCGTTTCCGGAGGGCCGGATTCATTGGTGCTTCTCCATATCCTTAAGGAAATTCAATCTCTTTTTCATTACGAGATGATTGTTGCGAGTGTTGACCATATGTTTCGTGGTGAAGAATCCTATGAGGATTATAAATATGTCGAGCATATATGTGAACGGTGGGGCATTACATTTGAGGGAAAAAGGATCGATGTTCCAGCCCGGATGAAACAGACGGGGGAAAGTTCACAAATAACGTCAAGAAAGCTGCGTTTTGCCTTTTATGAAGAAATGATGGATAAGCACCAAGCCTCCACTCTTGTCCTGGGGCATCATGGAGATGATCAAATCGAAACGATGCTCATGCGTTTAACTAGAGGGGCGACAGGGAAGGCAAGGGCAGGTATTCCTATAAAGAGACGTTTCCATACCGGAAATCTGATCAGGCCTTTTCTTGAAATCACGAAAAGCCAAATAATCGAATATGCGGGCCTTCATGATATCGAACCAAGATTTGATCCGAGCAATGAAACCGGTGTCTATGCTAGAAATCGTTTTAGACATGAAGTCCTTCCGTTTTTAAAGAAAGAAAATGGCAAGGTTCATGAGCATTTTCAACGATTCAGTGAAGAGCTTTATGAAGATGAAGAGTTTTTTTTGAACCTGGTTTCAAGCAAAATGTCCGATGTTTGGATCACACAGGATAAAGATCAAGCGGTTATTCAGATTGATAAGGTTCTCGCGATGCCTAAACCTTTACAAAGAAGGGCGATTCAACTAATATTAAACTATCTTTATTTGGAGAGACCTTCATCGCTTTCGGCATTACATATTGACCAACTTTTAGTTTTGTTTTTGAATCCTCAACCATCTGCAGAATTGCATCTTCCGGAGGGCCTTATTGCGGAAAAATCATATCAAACTTGCACGTTTAGGTTTTTCCGGCAAAAAAGCCAAAAATATTCCTATAAATTACAAATTCCCGGTGAGACTATTCTTCCGAATGGATATAAGATTAAAGCGCACTATATAAAAGAAGAAATTCCGGTACTTAGAGGAAATCATTCTTTTATACTTCCCGAATCAGCTGTTCAGCTTCCTCTTACAATCCGAAACAGGAATGAAGGCGAGCGGATGGCCGTCAAGGGATTAGGTGGAACTAAAAAGTTAAAGGATATTTTTATTAATGAAAAGATCCCGATGCTAGAAAGAAATGTGTGGCCGGTCATCATCGATCAAACGGGAACGGTCATTTGGCTGCCTGGTTTAAAGAAATCGAATGTTGAGCCGGATATAATTTCTGATGAAAAATCTTTAATCTACTTAGAATATAAAAAAGCTTAATTCTTCATGGGGGGCAATTAATTACAATGACCATGCAAAACGACATTGAAAAGGTTTTAATAACAGAGGAAGAACTTCAAAAGAAAATCAGGGAATTGGGTGCGCAGATTGAAGCTGATTACCAAGGTAAGTTCCCGTTGGCCATCGGAGTGCTGAAAGGCGCCATGCCATTTATGTCAGATTTACTGAAACGCGTTGATACACATCTTGAAATGGACTTTATGGATGTTTCAAGCTATGGTAACTCCACTGTATCTTCCGGTGAAGTGAAAATCATCAAGGATCTTGATACATCAGTTGAGGGTCGGGATATTTTAATCATCGAAGATATTATCGATAGCGGTTTGACTCTTAGCTATCTTGCGGAACTTTTCCGTTACCGAAAAGCAAAATCAATTAAAATCGTTACCTTATTGGATAAACCAACAGGCAGGAAAGCGGATATCACTCCGGACTATGCCGGGTTCATCGTACCGGATGCATTTGTTGTCGGATATGGTCTAGATTTTGCGGAAAAGTATCGTAATCTCCCGTATATTGGCATATTGAAGCCTGAAATTTACTCGAATTAATCGTACCTGTTTGAAAGAGAAGACCAGATAAAAACAGCGGTGTTAAATTATTGTAATTCATTAATTTTGTATGATAGTATTTACTATAGTTTGTTTACCCGTGGGAGGAGGTAAGGGATGAATCGGATCTTCCGTAATACCATATTTTATTTACTGATCTTTTTGGTCATCATTGGGATTGTAAGCATTTTTAATAATAACAATGAACCAAACGTAAAATTGACCCAAGATGAATTCTATAAGCATTTGGAGAGTGGGGACGTTACATCACTTACGATGCAGCCCGAAAGCAGTGTATTTGAAATCACAGGAAAGCTCAAAGGTTATGAGGAAAATAAATTCTTTGTGACATACGTGCCTTTCAGTGAGTATTCGCAAAGCCGGATCAATGACGCTGTAACCAAGCTGGATAAAGACATCATCACTGTCGAACCTCCAGAAAAGACAAGTGGCTGGGTGACATTTTTCACTTCCATCATTCCATTTGTAATCATTTTTATCCTCTTCTTCTTTTTACTTAACCAAGCTCAAGGCGGCGGTGGTGGCCGCGTCATGAACTTCGGGAAAAGTAAGGCGAAATTGTATAATGATGATAAGAAAAAAGTACGCTTCAATGATGTTGCCGGAGCGGACGAAGAAAAGCAGGAACTTGTCGAGGTCGTCGAATTCTTGAAAGACCCTCGCAAATATGCCGAGCTTGGTGCCCGTATTCCTAAAGGGGTACTTTTAGTTGGGCCTCCTGGTACAGGTAAAACTTTACTAGCACGAGCAGTAGCTGGTGAAGCCGGAACTCCTTTCTTCTCAATCAGTGGTTCCGATTTTGTTGAGATGTTTGTGGGTGTCGGTGCATCCCGTGTTCGTGATTTGTTTGAAAATGCTAAGAAGAATGCACCATGTATCATCTTTATCGATGAAATTGATGCAGTCGGACGTCAACGTGGCGCAGGTCTTGGTGGCGGTCACGATGAACGTGAACAAACATTGAACCAACTCCTGGTGGAGATGGATGGTTTCGGTGGTAATGAAGGAATCATAATCATTGCTGCGACTAACCGTGCTGATGTATTGGATCCGGCATTATTGCGTCCAGGACGTTTTGACCGTCAAATAACGGTAGGTCGACCTGATGTCAAGGGCCGTGAAGAAGTACTGAAAGTGCATGCACGCAATAAACCTTTAGCAGAAACAGTCGATTTGAAAGCGATCGCTCAGCGTACTCCAGGATTTTCTGGTGCCGATCTTGAAAACTTACTGAATGAAGCGGCTCTTGTAGCTGCCCGTCAAGATAAGAAGAAGATCGACATGTCCGATTTGGATGAAGCTTCGGATCGTGTTATCGCTGGTCCTGCCAAGAAAAACCGTGTCATTTCCAAAAAGGAAAGAAATATCGTAGCCTGGCATGAAGCAGGCCATACCATTATTGGATTGGTTCTGGATGATGCTGAAGTCGTTCATAAAGTTACGATTGTCCCTCGTGGTCAAGCTGGCGGTTATGCAGTTATGCTGCCGAAAGAAGATCGTTTCTTCATGACGGAACCTGAGCTTAAAGATAAAATCGTAGGACTATTGGGTGGCCGTGTAGCCGAAGAAGTTACATTCGGAGAAGTGAGTACCGGTGCGCATAACGACTTCCAGCGTGCAACGGGCATAGCTCGGAGCATGGTTATGGAATATGGTATGAGTAAGCTTGGACCGCTTCAATTCGGTAATTCTCAAGGTCAGGTCTTCCTAGGCCGCGATTTCAACAATGATCAAAACTATTCAGATGCAATAGCATATGAAATCGATCTTGAAATTCAACGTATCATCAAGGAAGCTTACGAAAGATGTAAGAAGATACTTACTGAAAATCGTGAAAAACTTGATTTGGTTGCAAAAACCTTGCTTGAAGTGGAAACACTTGATGCTGAACAAATCAAAAGTTTATTCCATAATGGTAAATTGCCAGAACGTGATTATACTGCACTGAATGGGAATTTAACCACTGATGAGAATGTCAAGGTGAACATCAATAAGAAGAAGGAAGAAAAAGAGGCCCTATTAGATCCATTGGATAAAAGAGGACCTGAGGACCTTGAAATAACGGAGGAAGGTTTGAATACTCCTCCAATCAAAGAAGGTGCACCTCAAGATCAGCCGCTTTCCTTCCCGAACGAAGATGACAATAAAAAGTCTTAAGTTGACTTAATTCAAAAGGGTATTTCCGCCTCGGAAATACCCTTTTCTTAACTTTTATGATAAGGTTTTTTGGGGTACCTTTCGAAAAGTGCGACTAATAGCGTGGGAAATAACAGTGTGTTATGATGTTGGAGAATAATTTACCGGAGTGATGAAACGATGATTTTTGTATTGGATGTTGGGAATACGAATACTGTATTAGGCGTATACGATGAAGATATTTTAAAATATCATTGGCGAATAGAGACTAACCGTCACAAGACAGAAGACGAGTATGGAATGATCATAAAGTCTTTGCTGCAACATGAGGGTCTTTCGTTTGATCAATTTGATGGAATCATTATTTCTTCGGTAGTTCCGCCAATTATGTTTGCGCTTGAACGCATGTGCAAAAAATACTTTGGAATTAAACCGCTAATAGTTGGACCTGGAATAAAAACTGGATTGAATATTAAATACGAAAATCCCCGTGAGGTGGGAGCTGACCGAATCGTTAATGCGGTTGCAGGCATTCAGGAATATGGAAGCCCTCTCATTATCGTGGATTTTGGCACGGCCACGACTTATTGCTACATAAACGAGGATAAACAATACATGGGCGGAGCCATTGCTCCGGGTATAAATATTTCTACGGAAGCACTTTATTCAAAAGCAGCCAAACTTCCAAGAATAGAAATCAGCCGGCCGGAAGGGATTATTGGAAAAAATACGGTGTCCGCGATGCAGGCTGGCATTTTGTATGGATATGTTGGGCAGGTAGAAGGAATCGTTAATCGAATTAAGGCGCAAAGTAATCTAGAACCAACGGTAATAGCGACAGGTGGGTTGGCTACCTTAATTGCCAATGAGTCCACTGTTATTGACGTTGTTGAGCCATTTTTGACCTTAAAGGGGCTGCAGTTGATTTATAAACGTAATCGTGAGCAAGTGAAGAAGTAATACAAAGCTTGAAAGGAGCAAAATAAATGAAGGATTATCTAATAAAGGCGTTAGGCTATGAAGGACAGGTACGGGCCTATGCTGTTTCAACAACAGACACCGTAGGAGAAGCGCAGCGTCGCCATTATACATGGCCTACTGCTTCTGCTGCCCTTGGACGGGCTATGACGGCAGGCGTTATGATGGGCGGAATGTTAAAAGGTGAAGAAAAGCTGACGATTAAAATCGAGGGCGGTGGACCGATTGGTTCCATCCTGGTCGACAGCAATGCAAAGGGAGAGGTCCGCGGATATGTCACTCACCCGCAAACCCACTTTGATTTGAATGAGCAGGGAAAGCTGGATGTAAGGAGAGCGGTGGGTACCGATGGATTGCTGACTGTTATTAAAGACATTGGTCTTCGTGATTACTTTTCGGGGCAAGTACCGCTTGTATCGGGAGAGTTAGGTGAAGATTTCACTTATTACTTTGTTACTTCCGAACAGGTACCATCATCTGTGGGGGTTGGGGTTCTCGTGAATCCGGATAATTCAATTCTTGCAGCGGGTGGATTTATCATTCAGTTGATGCCGGGTACATCCGAAGATACGATTTCCAAAATCGAAAATCGACTAAGCACGATAACTCCTGTTTCCAAAATGATTCAAAGTGGCATGACTCCTGAAGAAATCCTAATTGAAATTTTAGGTGAGGGCAATGTGAATATACTAGAAAAAATGGATGTCCAATTCTCCTGTCAATGTTCCAGGGAAAGAATTGCGAATGCATTGATTAGCCTAGGACAAGCTGAGATTCGGGATATTATTGAGACAGATGGACAAGCGGAGGCGCATTGTCATTTTTGTAATCAGACCTACCAATTCTCGAAGGAAGAACTCGAGAAATTAGAGGCAGAAACAAAAAAATAATTTACGGGGGATAAGGGTTTGCCAAAACAAAAGCTTCGGGCGATTATTGCTGGCCTTGCCTTGTTGAACCTATTGACTATCATTATCTTTGTCATAAAACCACTTATCATTTCAAAATCCGTCATTGGGGAAGAAACGGCCGCGAAGGTTGGATCCAAGGATATTTCCCGGGAAGCATGGATTAATGAGCTCGAAAAAAGATATGGGGAAGATGTACTTGAGGAAATGGTCGATAAAGAGGTAGTGAAACAGGCAGCTGAAAAATACAAAGTGAAGACTTCGGATGAAGAGCTTGATCGGGAACTTAAAATGATGAAAACGATGTATGGGACTGCCGGTCAGAACCTTAATAAAAGTAACGATCAACTGAGGCAGGAAATTCAGTCGAGTCTCCTTCTCGAGAAGCTCCTCACCAAGGACGTTTCGGTTTCCGAATCGGCAATGCGGAGTCATTATGATAATAATAAGGATATCTATAGAATTCCTACTGCTTTCCATATTTCCCATATCACCACTTCTACAAAAAAGCAGGCAGACCAAGTCATACGTGAACTGGAGAAAGGTGTCTCCTTTGATGTCTTGGCAATGGAGAAGTCCCTTGATGAATTCACTGCCAATCAAGGAGGCGACATGGGTTATATATCCCAGGATAACGAGCAAGTCTCCAAGGAATACATTGCCACTGCCGAGAAATTGAAGGTGAAAAAGTGGAGTGATGCAATCCAAACGGAGGATGGCTGGGCCGTTCTCTACCTGCATGAAAGAATAAAGGGCAAGCAGTATGAATATGAAGAAGTTAAAGACAAGATTCACCGCCAAATAGCTCTTGAACAGATTCAGGCACCGGTCTCAGGGAAAATTTTCTGGGACGAATTTGATGTAGAATGGTTTTATGGATTGAAGGAAGAAAAGTAGGTCAATGGTTGTGTGAGAAAATTTAGAATATAGTATTTAATCATTGACAATGAACTATTAAAACTGGTAACTTTAAAATTATAAAACCAATAAACATACTCGGTATTGAAATGATAAGGGAGTGGAGAAAATGGCACGTATAGCTAATTCTGTAATCGATTTAATTGGACAAACACCTATTGTTAAGTTAAACAAGCTTCAAAATGAAAACAGTGCAGATATTTATTTGAAACTTGAGTATTTTAACCCAGGCAGCAGTGTAAAAGACCGTATCGCCCTTGCGATGATCGAAGCGGCAGAAAAAAATGGTACCCTTAAGCCAGGTGATACGATCATTGAACCTACAAGCGGAAATACGGGAATAGGTTTGGCAATGGTAGCTGCGGCAAAGGGCTATAAATCAATTCTGGTTATGCCGGAGACGATGAGCTTGGAACGCCGTAACTTGCTTCGCGCATATGGGGCGGAATTAGTTCTTACTCCTGGGCCTGAAGGAATGAAGGGTGCAATCGCAAAGGCGACTGAGCTGTCTAAAGAAAAAGGTTACTTCATTCCACAGCAATTCGAAAACGAAGCCAATCCTGAAGTACATCGGAACACTACAGGCCCTGAAATCGTTGAAGCCTTTGGAGATGAAGGCCTGGATGCATTCGTTGCCGGAATCGGTACTGGCGGAACCATAACAGGTGCCGGTGAAGTCCTGCGTGAAAAATTCCCTGACATTAAAATTTACGCTGTTGAACCTGCGGACTCTCCAGTATTATCGGGTGGTACTCCAGGACCCCATAAAATCCAAGGAATCGGAGCAGGCTTCGTTCCTAGCATTTTGAATACAGATCTCTATGACGAAATCATTCAAGTAAATACAGAGGAATCGTTTGATTATGCCCGCCGCGCAGCAAAAGAGGAAGGAATCCTTGGCGGTATCTCTTCTGGAGGCGCAATTGCAGCTGCCATTAAAGTGGCTGACAAACTGGGTAAAGGCAAAAAGGTCCTTGCCATCATACCGAGTAATGGTGAACGCTACTTAAGTACACCATTATATAACTTTGAGTAAGACAGACACTAAATGAGAAGCGAAGTTCCTATGGGGCTTTGCTTTTCTTTTTGTAGCAAAGTATGCAGAAGTATCCCTGATTTTCATGGAGCTTGCACTATACCTATGTAAATGGGTAAACTCGTATATATAGATTTCTTTAGGCGAAGGAGAACGTTGGATGTCATTAGCAGGAGCACCAAAAATAAAATGCGGTTCATTTGAATTGGATTACAGCAAGAAAACCTTAATCATGGGGATTTTGAATGTTACGCCGGACTCCTTTTCGGATGGCGGAAAATATAATCGGATAGATGCTGCTTTGAAGCATGCCGAACGAATGGTCAACGATGGGGCGGATATATTGGATGTAGGCGGTGAGTCAACCCGTCCTAACTATGAGAGGATATCGGATGAAGAGGAAATAGAGAGAGTCGCCCCAATAATTGAGGCGATATCGCGTAATATTGAGGTTCCAATATCGGTCGATACGTATAAATCAAGAGTTGCAGAAGAGGCGGTAAAGGCAGGAGCCCATATATTAAATGATATTTGGGGAGGTAAAGCTGATTCCTTGATGTCAAAGGTTGCAGCGGAATATAAGGTGCCGATTATCTTGATGCATAACAGGGATAATATGGAGTATGGACATTTTGTCCGGGATGTACTTCAAGATTTATTCGAAAGCATCATATTGGTAAAGGATGCGGGAGTCAAGGATGAAAACATCATTCTCGATCCAGGTATTGGATTTGCGAAAGATTTAAAGTTTAATTTGGAAATGATGAGGAATCTTGATAAGCTGGTATCATTAGGTTATCCCGTGCTGCTGGCGACATCGAGAAAGTCCATGATTGGCCATGTTCTGGACCTGCCGCCTAGTGAGAGGATGGAAGGCACTGCCGCTACAATTTGCCATGGAATTCAACAAGGCTGTCAGATGGTTCGTGTACATGACGTGAAGGAAATGGCCCGGGCTGCAAAGATGATGGACGCTCTATTAGGAAAAGGTGAATGAAATGGATAAGATATATGTGAATAAGATGGAGTTTTATGGTTATCATGGAGTTTTTCCGGAAGAAACGAAGCTTGGTCAGCGGTTTAAAGTGGACTTGATCGTTCAGACTGATTTAGCCAAGGCTGGGAAGAGTGACAAGCTTGAAGACTCGATCAACTATGGCGAGTTATATGAAGTGTGTAAAAGTGTTGTTGAGGGAGAACCTTTTAAGTTAGTGGAAGCTGTCGCTGAAAAAATTGCCTCAGAACTACTTAATAAATATTCTTCCATCGAGACTTGCACCGTGAAGGTTTATAAACCAGATCCCCCGATAGCAGGTCACTATGAGTCGGTTGCTATAGAGATTGTAAGGGGACGCTGATTGTGATAAATATTGCTTACCTTTCAATAGGGTCGAACTTAGGGGATCGCCTTGAAACATTCCAAAGATCTTTCCAATTATTGTCTGAGAATCCGCATATCAAGATGATGGCCTGCTCTTCTTTATATGAAACAGACCCGATAGGATATGAAGACCAGGACTGTTTTTTAAATGCTGTTCTTAAAGTGGAAACCGATTTAGAACCCGAAGACTTACTTAACGCGTGTATGAAAATCGAACAAGATCTAGGAAGAAAAAGGGAGATTAGGTGGGGTCCCCGTACTATAGACCTTGACATTTTGTTATATAATCAAGAAAATATTGAGACAGAGATTCTTTCAGTCCCGCACCCTCGTATGCACGAGAGGGCTTTTGTTATCGTGCCTTTAATGGAAGTGGACCCTGATATATCACTTCCGCAAATGGATGCACCTTTGAGCGACCTGCTTGAACAGATTTCGGATAAAGAAGGAGTTCGATTATGGAAGGTGAAAAATGGGGAAGGCGTATTCGCGCTTTTCGAAAGTTAAAGGGTTATACCCAGGAAGGGTTTGCGAGGGAAATAGGTGTTTCCGTTTCCTTGCTGGGAGAAGTTGAACGAGGGAACCGCAACCCTTCAGAAGCATTTTTACTGGAAGTGGCGGAAATTCTTCATGTTTCCATTGAGGAGCTTCAGCCACCTGACGATAAATGAAAGAATGTTATAGGAGGTCAACGTGTTAAAAATAGGCGATATAGAAATGAAGAATCCGGTAGTGCTGGCACCGATGGCGGGAGTCTGCAACTCGGCATTCCGCTTGACCGTCAAGGAATTTGGTGCTGGTCTTGTTTGTGCGGAGATGGTCAGTGATAAAGGAATCGTTTTACAAAATGCTAGAACGATGAATATGCTTTATATAGATGAAAGAGAAAAGCCGTTAAGCTTGCAAATCTTTGGCGGTGAAAAGAAATCTTTGGTCGAAGCTGCACAATTTGTAGATAAAAATACAAATGCTGATATCATTGATATCAATATGGGCTGCCCTGTTCCTAAAATCACTAAATGTGATGCGGGTGCGAAGTGGCTTCTCGATCCAAATAAAATTTATGAGATGGTTTCAGCGGTGGTTGATGCCGTTGAAAAGCCGGTAACGGTTAAAATGCGCATTGGCTGGGATGATGAGCATGTTTTTGCGATTCAGAATGCTCAGGCTGTTGAACGTGCAGGCGGTAAAGCCGTTTCCATGCATGGCAGGACACGAGTTCAAATGTATGAAGGAAAAGCTAACTGGGACATCATCCGTGAAGTGAAGAAGTCGATTAATATTCCCCTTATCGGTAACGGTGATGTGGAAACT
Source organism: Peribacillus sp. NPDC055009 (assembly GCF_053608705.1). Classification (NCBI taxonomy): domain Bacteria; kingdom Bacillati; phylum Bacillota; class Bacilli; order Caryophanales; family Bacillaceae; genus Peribacillus; species Peribacillus sp. NPDC055009. The sequence goes on from NZ_JBSGVZ010000027.1 coordinate 54,624, forward strand.
CCACAGGATGCGGAAAGAATGCTGAAGGAAACGGGTGTTGATGGAGTCATGATCGGCCGTGCAGCCCTAGGTAACCCGTGGATGATTTACAGGACTGTAAAATATCTAGAAACCGGTCAACTTATGGATGAACCTTCAGTTCGTGAAAAGATGGACGTTTGCGTGCTTCATATGGATCGACTGATTGCGTTGAAAAATGAAAATGTAGCAGTTCGTGAAATGCGTAAGCATGCTTCTTGGTATTTAAAGGGTGTTAAAGGGAATGCTCAGGCTCGCAAAGGAATTAATGTTTGTGAAACAAGGGAAGATGTTGTAAATCTTCTTTATGGACTTGTTGATGATATTGAAGCGAAGCAACAAAATATCCAAATGGTCTGATGTTTGACATTACCTTCCTATTTTCCTATAATACGCTTATCTTAACTGCCAGTAATCCTGGCAGTTTTTATATGTATATAAACAATGTTTTAAGATAAAAAGCTGTTGAATTCCTTTACTTTATGTAAGAATAAATATGTATGCAAAAGAATTTTTGATTAATTATATAAGGCATTTATTAATAAAGATGGAGATGATTTTCGTGAGTCATGAAGAATTGAATGACCAACTGCAGGTAAGGCGCGATAAAATGCAGGCCATGATTGATAATGGACAAGACCCTTTCGGGAGCAGATTCGAACGCACACATAACACTCAGGAGATAATCAGTGCTTATGGTGGATTAGAAAAGGAAGAGCTTGAAGAAAAAGAAATTGAAGTTACGATTGCTGGCCGTGTCATGACGAAGCGCGGAAAAGGGAAAGCGGGATTTGCCCATATCCAGGATATTAGCGGCCAAATCCAAATCTATGTCCGTTTGGATAACATAGGGGAAGATTCTTACCAAATTTTCAACCAAACAGATCTTGGTGATCTCGTTGGGGTAACTGGCGTTATCTTCAAAACGAAAGTTGGGGAACTTTCCATTAAAGCTAAAGAGTATGTGTTCCTTGCTAAGGCGCTTCGCCCGTTACCTGATAAATTTCACGGCTTGAAGGACGTTGAAGAGCGCTATCGTAAACGTTATGTCGATTTAATTACAAATGAGGAAAGTAAAAATACGTTGATCATGCGCAGTCGTATTGTACAAGCCATGAGACGGTATTTGGACGATCATGGATACCTTGAAGTGGAGACGCCGCTATTGCACTCTGTTGCTGGTGGAGCTGCTGCACGCCCTTTCCTTACTCACCATAATGCCTTGGATATGCCTTTGAATTTAAGGATCGCCATTGAACTGCACCTAAAACGCTTAATTGTCGGCGGATTGGAGAAAGTTTATGAAATTGGCCGGGTTTTCAGAAATGAAGGAGTGTCCACACGGCACAATCCTGAATTCACATTGATCGAATTGTACGAAGCTTATGCGGATTACCAAGATATCATGAGCTTAACGGAAAACCTGATTGCCCATATAGCTCAAGAAGTTCTTGGGACGACGACCATCCAGTATGGGGAGTATGAGATAGAGTTGAAACCGGAATGGAAACGACTTCACATGGTTGACGCTGTAAAAGAATATACTGGTGTGGACTTCTGGACTGAAATGAGTAAAGAAGAAGCCCAGCAGCTTGCTAAAGAAAATGGGATTGAAGTTAAGGAATCCATGGAGTTCGGCCATATCGTAAATGAATTCTTTGAACAAAAGGTCGAAGATAAGTTAATTCAACCTACATTCATCTACGGGCATCCAGTGGAAATCTCTCCTTTAGCAAAGAAAAATCCGGAAGATTCCCGTTTCACAGATCGTTTTGAGTTATTCATTGTAGGTAGGGAGCACGCAAATGCCTTCACTGAACTTAATGATCCCATTGATCAACGTCAACGCTTTGAAGCTCAATTGAAAGAACGAGAGCAAGGTAATGATGAAGCTCATGAAATGGATGAAGATTTCTTAGAGGCATTAGAATACGGAATGCCGCCGACAGGCGGACTGGGAATTGGTGTTGACCGTTTGGTTATGCTATTGACCAATTCTCCTTCTATACGTGACGTCCTGTTATTCCCTTTAATGAGACATCGCTAATATAAGCAAAAATGAGTTTTGATTGCAGGGCCGAATTCGGATAGCCGGGATCATGGGCGTAGCTCTTGATCCTGGTAAGTCCAATTCGGTTTTTGTTTTTTAATTATAATTTCATGTCTTTCAATACAGTGGATTCTAGGGTTTATAAGAAAAACAACATTATCTCAAAAAAACTTTATAAAAGGTATTGCGCAGTTAACGTAATGGTGTTATATTTATATCTGTCGTTACGAACGAGTTGCAAACAGATTACAAACTTTAAAAAGTTTTAAAAAAGTTGTTGACTTGCAGTAATGAAAATGTTATTATAAATAAGCTGTTCCGAAAGACATTGCTCTTTGAAAACTGAACAAAACAAAGCGCCAACGTTAAATTTTAAGTGAGCACACACTATCAAAAAAGCAAATGAGCAAGTCAAACATTTC
>NZ_JBSGVZ010000028.1:0-54117 GCF_053608705.1 Peribacillus sp. NPDC055009
ATTTAAATAATTAGAAAATTTTTCTGATTTAGAGTTGCTAAATCACACAAGGAAGAGTACTATAATTAGTAATTAATGATTTACTAATTACTTGAATTCCATACTTAGTGAAAGAAAGTGAGAGTTGCCATGGCTCAGCAGGAAAAAAAGAAATATATTACACCAGATGGATACACAGCAGATATTGCGATCTTTACTATTACAACAAAGAAAACGGCAGAGAAAGCTCCGCCTGAAATGTTTTTGAAGCTATTATTAATCAAACGCGCCACAAAAGATAAGGAAGGAAGCCCTAATGTTGAAGGAGATAAATGGGCTTTACCCGGAGGTTTTGTCAATGCTGGAGAGACTGCCTATGAAGCAGCCAAACGAGAATTGAAAGAAGAAACGGGCGTAGCTGGATTCCATGTCAAGCATTTCGGGGTTTATGACCGGCCAGGACGAGATCCCAGGGGGTGGATCATTTCCAATGCTTTTTATGCCATTGTCCAGGAAGAGTTTCTTCATCAAAGAAAAGCGAATGACGACGCAGCCGAGGTTGAATTGTTCACGATTCAGGAAGCCTTACAATTAGATCTTGCATTCGATCACTATACAATTATTAACGATGCGATGAATTTAATGAAAAAAGAAATGGTGCAAACGACGATAGCCCAAAAATTCCTGCCGGATGAATTTACACTTTCTGAACTGCAACGGGTTTTGCTGACAGCCAGAGATGATGCAAAAATCAGTGCAGACTCACTTTTTTATGCAAAAGCCCCGAAGCTCCCGTTTCTGGAAAAAGTCTTGGATGAAAAGGGAATGCATAAGAAAACGAAACGGAATTCGTATCGGCCTTCACAGCTTTACCGATTTAATGCAGAGGTTGTCATGGACTCTATTTACTATTGAGGGGGAATTGATGATATGGGGAAAAAGGCATTGATCAATATAGATTATACGTATGACTTCGTGGCAGATGGGGGTTCCTTGACCTGCGGGAAGCCAGGTCAGGATATCGAGAAGGAATTAGTCAATATAACCAGGGATTTTATAAAAAGCGGCGAATATACGGTATTCGCGATTGATTTACATGAAGAAGGAGACCGCTTACATCCAGAATCGAATTTGTTTCCACCGCATAATATTAGCGGTACAATGGGTAGAGACCTATACGGGGCGTTAAAAGAGGAATATGAAACTAATAAAAATCAAAAGAATGTTCATTATATAGATAAAACACGTTATTCGGCCTTTGCAGGGACGGACCTTAATATCCGCCTGCGGGAACGTCACATCACCGATGTATATTTAGTCGGGGTTTGTACAGATATCTGTTTATGAATACTAGGAATCGGAAAAATGTTTAATCCCTTATATAGTAGGGGTTTTCAGGGGGGATACTTCAATAAAAATTTATTAGAATTTGAAGTCATATCGTTAGTAATAAATGACTCATAACAGACCCTGTTTTCTACTACAACATGGTCACCCCAAAATCCATATTGTTGTAGTAGAGATGTAGTAGAACATAGATATTAGCAGTATACGTTAACGAAAGGAATTATACATATATTTTTTGTAGTAGAAGAGGAAAAAGGTCCTTGAGCTACTGCGGTATCCGCTTCTATCCAAGCTTTAGATTATGTTCTAATAGGGTATTTCAATCTCTATATCATTAGGGGGATGCTGAAATATAAAAATGTCACTTTAAGAAAAGCATAATTTTTCAAGGGTTTCTAAATAATACATTCCCCTCGCCATGTTCTATCCCACAAATATATGAATATTGAATTTCAGTTATACGCCAATTGATCTTGCTCAACCTTTAAGCATGGAAAATGACGGATGCTATCTCCGAGATTTTTTAGTGAACCCCTAAAATATTATGTCCACAATAATAACCCGGACTCCAAATCTATTAAAACATACTGAATACGTTCTACATTTAATATCCATACTTTACTCCCAAAAGGGATACATTATAGATTAAGCTGCCATTTTATGGTGGCTTTTTTTGTTTTGATTTTTTTAGAGTAAAGTTATAAAGACTTAAAACGCCCTAATTAGGCTATTTTTATGATGTTTTTTTGAAAAATAATAATTTTATTAAAAAGGTTAAGTCTCCCCTAGTTTTTTAATAGACAAATCGAATTTAATTCAAACACCTTAGCTAACTAAGAGAATTAAACAAGATTGGGGAATAGTAAAATGACAGTATGTAAATCAGCAGGAGAAATAAAATTAATAAATGGTGATGCCATGAATGAAATTAAAAAGATTGAGAGTAATTCTATTCATTTAATCTGTACGGATCCGCCATATTTTATATCTAGAAAGACGAATTTTAAAAGTGGTGGAGGTGACCAAAAAAAATATGGTTCTATTTCAATGGAATTTGGTGAATGGGATTTAAAAGAGAATAGTTTAAATTGGATTTCCCTTTTACAAGAATTTAAGAGAGTACTAGTTCCAGGTGGAACAATGGTCATTTTTTACGATATTTTTAAAATGAATGATATATCAAAAGTTGCAGAAAAGCTGAAGTTGAAACAACAAAGAATAGGAATTTGGGAAAAAACTAATCCGGTCCCTATTAATGCGAAAGTAAATTATTTGTCAAACTCAAGAGAATATTTTATTTCCTATACTAAAGGGACAAAAAAAACGTTTAATTCTTATTATGATAGGGCTTCTTATGTAGCTCCTATAGTTAGTGGAAAGGTGAGAGTTCACCCTTGTCAAAAGCCAGTTATTGTTCTCGAAAAAATCATTGCAACTCACACAAATAAAGGTGAAACAGTATTAGATTGTTTTATGGGCTCAGGGTCAACAGGACAAGCTGCTATAAATCTAAATCGAAACTTTATTGGTTTCGATTTAGATAATACCTACTTTAACAAAGCTTCGAATGCTTTGCATAAAGATACCTGAAGCTAAATGATGTTGTTTCGCTTGAAACCTCCGAAGACTTCGGGGTACCCCTCATGGGAGCTAATAAAGTATTAGGAAGATTGGCTGATCGTTAAATTAACGAAGGTATTGCAGTTGGTACTGGTACAGTAATGGATTCAGAAACTGCTAGAATTGCGATTCTTTCTGGTGCATATTTTGTTGTATCGCCGTATTTAAACGACAATACAGTTCGGCTTCGTAATCGGTATCGAAATAATATTATTATCCCCTTGTTTCTAGGCTATAAATAGAATTTAATTCATAGACCTTAGTCAGCTAAGAGAAAATATCGATGGGGGATAAATAAAATGACGTTTAGTAATTCAGCAGATGATTGGAAAGATCAATTTATAAACAAAGTAGAGGAATTGAGCATACCGGCTCAGTATTATTTGTTTCGTAATTTATTAGAACAAACTTTATGGTATTCAAATAATTTGAACGAAAAAACAAGATGGATTCTTATGCAGATATTAGCAGCCGAAGTTAAAATTTTGAAACAGTTTGATAAGGATACATTCTATGAGTATCTATTAAATGATATAGAGCTGGAGAAAAAACAAGGGTTGTAGAATAAACTATATCAGGATTGATTCCATTTTAAAGAAATAAAGCAAAGAAATAGTAAGGATAAATCATACATTAGCTAAAAATGGGAGAATAGGGGATTGAAATTAAATACTTAAAAAGTTAACAAAGAATTTTTATAACTCAAAAAAAGTCATTAACCTCCTTATCTCCTTACTAATCGGATAACTTGTGATTTTTTAACAGCTGATCAGAAAGGAATGAGGAGGATCAAGGTTTTATAAAGAAGAAAGAACAGAGTAAAGAGCAGAAATTTTAGGTAATTTTGTTTTTTCAATTGATAGCTTACTCCCGGACTAAGTATTGAAGACCATACTCAAAATCGTGTTCCTCTGGAGTGCCGGTTCGACCCCGGCCACCGGTATCACGAAACAGCCAAGAGTGCTGTTGTATCAAGGTCTTACACTTAATTGTGTAAGGCCTTTTTTCTTTTTTCTCACACTACAGATTTGACACTAATAATGTGCGGGGGGCATGTGCGGTGAGTAAACGAAGAATATTGCTTACAGAAGATGAAATAAAAATCGTTACCAAAACTATGTATGTTACCACAGATGAGGATGCACTTAAATTTTTTTTGAAGATTGAAAACTAAGGAATTTACGTCCACACACTTTGAATTATTATCAAGAACAATTTAATGCCATTAAAAGAACTAAAGTGGATATGACTGAACGTGATATAAAATTGCTGATTTTAAATATGCAGGAAAGTGGATTGAAGGCGACCAGTATTAACACCAGTTTACGTGCCTTGCGGAGTTTCTTCATATTCCTATACAAGAATAAACATATCAAAAAGAATCCGATGGCGAACGTAAAACTGTTGAAGGAACGCAATAAAATAGTAAATTCATTATCAGAACAGCAATTTTTTGTTTGCAGGAAAATTGTACTATTTGTCGAATAAAGTTAAGTAAGGTGGTGATAAGATGAGCACAGGATTAGAATTTCCTACATTGTTGATTAATCATTTAATCGACAAAGGAGCCAAAGAAGAAATCGAATTGGTGGCTGAAAAATCATTAAACAAAACTCTTTTCACTTACCTAGGTGAAAAATATGATATTCCAGATTTAAGTGATTTTGCTAGAAAAGCAGAAGCAGAAGAATATCTTGAAGAATTTTTCAACACGTTTAGTGGCAGTGATTACAGAAGAAAATTTAATATTGAGCACAACGGTTTGAATCTTTTAGTAGCAGCGTTCATTAATGCTTAATTAAAAAAGCGCCCTTTCGAGGACGCTTTTTACTTAATATGAAGAAACAAGTCTTTTGAAAGTTTATTTTTCACCCATTAGAAGGACAACAATACCCAATAATCTTGCGGTCCTTTGTTTTGCATCTTTTATTCGAGCATCCATATCAGGATGATAATCATCCATCCCGTTATATTTAAGATATGTATGAGATTCTTCAATTAACTTGTCCATTGAGTGTAAAAAGTTTTGTAATTCTGCAATGTACTTCATGGAAAAATGATGATAGTCGAGAGAATCAATATTCCCCATAAAGTATTCAAGTTTTTCTAATCCATCTTTAAGGTCTTCATTTAACCCAAAATCTTGAAAAGAACCTTGTTGTTGTGCTTCATAAAAAAATTGCAATCTTTCTAGTCGATTTTGTATACTACGGATATTTCGTATTAATATGAAATTAGTTTTCAGTTCATATGTTTTCATTTGTTGATTTTGTAATTTTTGATTGCCACGTGTTGCCCACCAACTCCCCAAAAACACACCTACAAGTGTAACTAATGAAGTTATTAAAAGTTCCCATTCCAACTCATATGATTCCTCCTGCAATTTAGTTCATTTACATTTTATCACTCACCCTTATTGTTTTGCTAGGTTGCAGGAAAATCGTCTTATTTGTCGAATGAGTAGATAAATGGAGTGATAAAATGAAAAAGCTTATAAATGAAGAAAATCGAGAAACAATTAAAAGTTACTTATCATCTGCTTATGATGTTGAAGAATTAAAATTTATTAAAATGGCTTTGATTATCGGAGAAAGCTCTGCAGATGCAAATACTAAAAAACTGCCTTGGTTAATTGCACTTGCTTTATTGATAATCAATACCTTTTATGCACTTACTTTAAAGGCAATCGATATTTGGAGTAATTGGGATGCATGGATATCAATTGGTTTATTAATTGGTTTATTAATTGGAATATACTTTTTGCTCTCCGATATTTCAAAAGGAATAATAAAGATTTTACATAGACATGCTGATACAAAAAGCCAAATCGCGTTATTAGATTATTGCATTGAAATAAAAAATAATAATAATGAAGCAAAGGTATTGGAAATTATTAATAGATAAAAAATAATAGCTTTGTTAAAAACATAGACTCAAGCAATCACAGGAAAATCGTCCAATTTTCTAGAATGAATAAATGAATGGAGTGATAATTATGAACCCGATGGACGAAGTAAATCGGCGATTGCAGAAAGACATGCAAAAGCGTCAAAAAGTGATTGACCACATTACAGAAAACAGAAGAAAAGCCGAACAAGTACAAATTGAACAAAGGGATTATTTGAAAGAAATTTCGGCAGACGTGAAAGGCATAAATGAAATAATAGCACTGGTAAGAAAAAACAACGAGATAAACGAGCAAACCTTTCAATTATTGCAAGAAGTGCTCACCATTATTACTGCGGAAACTCCCGAAGACGCAAATAATATTTTAGGTAAAGTAGTAGAAACAGCGAATAAAGCAAATGAAACGTGGGGTACAATTCAAGCAATAATATCTTACGGAAAAATGCTTGGAAAATTAACATTTCCAGAATCAGGTTTATTCGATTAAGACATCCTTAAGGATGTTTTTATTTTTGGATGAAGGATTATATAAAGAATTAATGAAATATAAAATGAAAGGAGTCCGATAGATATTGAGGTTTGATACAAAACATTTAATACGTTGGGGAATCCCTGGTTGGGTGCTGATATTTTGGTTGTTCTATGAAAGCTTATTCATCAAGAACATTAATCCTTTAGAATCCAATTTGTTGGATATTTCTAAAGGTTTGACCGTTTTGATTTCTTTAGCAGCAATCGGTGTGCCAATTGGATATATATTACATCAAATCTATTTTGGCTTTACTTGGGCCGTAAATAAAAATAAAAACTACCATGAAGTTGCCGATAAGATTGGAGAAAAGTTTCCTAAGCATGATGAATGGGGTCAAAACCCACACGAAGATTATTTCCAATTTGAATACGTTTGGCATGCGATGCTCATTAATCAAGATGCTGAAACAAGAAAATACCTAGAAGATAGATATAGATACTTGCTGAGTACTGTGCATGGGCTCGGAGCGTTAGCTGTAAGCTCTGGAATGTCTATGATAGGAACTATTTTTATTAGCAGTTTTAGTGATTTTCATTTTGCCGATATTCAGTTTTACATTTATTTATGGTCAGGATTTGTTTTCCAATTCGCCATATTACTTTCTACACTGTTGAACTATAGTTATTATTCGAACAACCTCAGAGCATTTCAAATAAAAATGCTAAAAACGTATTTATAAAGCAAAAAAGTAAAGGCATCCTTCGTGGGATGTTTTTTTATTTGTTCACTAAACCGCACAGCTTGACGAGCTACGGTAGATAATTCACTTCACATAATAACCTTCTTGAATCACGTTAAAAAGTTCCTACGGTACGTTTTTTGTTTTCAACCACTATATATGAAGAAACACGATTTTTAAAATTATTTTCCGTTTTTACCTAACAATTGGGTCAATATAATGTCTTTATAAATCAAATCACATGGAGGCAATACATTATGATAACAGTTACATTAACACCACAAATCGAGGGAGAAATTGAACTACAAGAAAAACTATATCCAGTTCGTGAAAATTGGCATTTATTAAAACCGTATTTAAATGATAAAGATGTACAAGCAGTTCTTAATGAAGCAATGACAGAATTTTGCGAGGAACACACGAAATACGGCAAAATGTGGACACCAGGCGACGCTCCTTGGGAGTATACAACAAGCGATTCTACAATATCGAATCACGTCCTATTTACCCTTTACTCTCCAAGATGTTAGAGCAAGCCATAATGCGATTGGAATCGGAAGATTCACACATCCTTCATTCGGATCGAGGGCTGGCATTACCAAATGAAACCATATTCACATACCTTGAAGTCACATGCGATTACACAAAGCATGTCTCGGAAGGGAAAATGTCTCGACAACGCTGTCATGGAAAACTTCTTTGGCTTATTAAAATCTGAATTGTTTTATTTACAAAAGTTCGATAGCATGAAGCATTTCAAACAAGAACTAGAAGATTATATTTATTATTAAAATCACCAACGAATTAAGGTGAAATTAAAAGGCATGAGCCCGGTTGATTACCGGGTTCATGCCCTCAAGGTTGCCTAACTAAATATAGTGTTTAACTTTTTGGGTTCACTTCAAAATGCGGTGGTTTTTTTACATTTTTTCTCACATTTCTAAAATAACTATTTTAAAAAAGATTGAATCATTTCAGTAACTTTTTGCCGTTGATCAGAGGATAACTTTTTCGCTGTATTGATTAGATCAATCAAATCGCTAGGCGTATCTTCGTTAATCTCAAATATATCAATAATGCTAATTTCTAATGCTTCAGAAATCTTTAGAAGAGTTTCTATAGTTGGAGATATAATATTCCTTTCTATTTTACTAATATTGGACTGACTAATTCCTGATAAATGTTCAAGTTGGGTACTAGATATTCCTTTATCTGATCTTAAAGTTCGCAATTTTTCACCCAAATTTATCATAATAAATCCCCCGTTAATACTGTTTATAAAAAGAATTGGTTATTTATATTAAGTGGAAATATCATAGCAAATATGTAATTAAAAAAACGCAATTAGTCAAAGTTAACTATTTTATGTTTAAAAATATTCATATATGACTATAATAATCATTAGAAGTTGACCGTGGAGGTGAGAAAATGTCAATAGATACAAAAAGACTCAGTATTGGAAAATTATTAGGGAGTGTTAATGAAGTCTTTCGAATACCTCTATATCAAAGGCCATACAATTGGGGGAAAGATCAATGGAATGATCTATGGGAGGATTTAATCAGATTAGAAAGTGACCAAACCCATTTTTTGGGCTTTATAATTACCATAAGCCAGGAACGGCAAAAAGGTTTTGGGTATTTTGAGGTAGTAGATGGGCAACAACGAATTACAACAATTCTAATACTTTTAACTGCAATTCGTGATTTAGCAGAAAAAATTGATAAGGATCGTGCGGCCTACATAAATAATTACTTTTTAAAAAGTTCTACAATAGATGAAATCGAAGCCAAGCTAATATTAGGAAGGAAGGATAACAAATTATTCAAAAAATTAGTTGAAAAAAGTATTAAAAGGGAAGAAATGAAAAATGAAAAAATCATTCAAGCTTATAATTTCTTTTTAGAAAAGTTGCAAGACAGTAAACTGCAATGGCAGCACATTTATACAAAGTTATTAGGGCAATTGGATCTAGTATTAATGGTTACTGACTCATATTATGACGCGTTCAGGCTTTTTGAGACCCTAAATAACCGCGGGTTATCCCTTTCTTCCGTTGATTTGATTAAAAATTATTTACTAAGTAAATTTTCAGCCAACGAATCAATGTTGGAAGAATGCATTGATATTTGGGATAGTATCATTGAAAATATTGAGGATATTGAGTCGGTTCGACACGATAAGGTTCGTTTCTTTAGGCATTATTTGTTCTCTATTGAATATGGTGTAGTCCCTATACCTAAACTGTATTCGAAATATCAAAAGTTGATTGATTCAACTGATAATTTATTGAGTTTAGTTGAAGATATATGGTTAAAATCTGAAATGTATTTAAAGCTATATAATGGAATATTAGGCATAAAGGAGGTGGATGATCGGCTAAATACGTTAGTACGTATAGAAGCAACTACGAGCTACCCCCTTCTAATTAAGTGCCTTACCGAGAACCTTAATAAAGAACAATTGATACCGATTTTGGATGCTATCGAAGTTTTTACATTGCGAAGAAGTATATGTAATATTTCAACCCGAGACATAGATAGAATTTACAATCATTTGGCTTTAGAGTCGTTCAATAACGAGATGCCAGTTTCTTATATTGTTGATTATCTTAAGAGGAGAACCCCAACTGATACTGAATTCTATTTAAACTTCCAGAACCGGGATTTTACAAGGTCAGCACAAACGAAATATATCCTAGAAATGATAGAAAATGCTTTAACAAACAACACAAGAGAAAAAACGATAAGTGGTCGGAGTGACGTTCACATCGAACATATTATGCCAAGGGAATTACTAAGGAAAAGAAATAAAGTCATTGAAAATACTTGGCATAAAGAACTCGGGACAAGAGCTTCTGAATATTCAATGTTTGTTAATAGAATTGGGAACCTTACGCTACTTGGAAGCGAATTAAACATTACTGCATCTAATTACCCTTTTCTTGAGAAGAAAAAAAAATATGAGCAATCTATCATAATGTTAACCAAAGAAATTTGCCAAGAAGACAAGTGGACCTTTGAAGAAATAAATATTAGGAGTGTGTACCTTGCAGGTATAGCTAAGAAGATATGGAATTTCAATAATTTGAAGTAGGGAGGGGGGAGAATTACCAATCTTTGTTGTTGGTGTTGCTTTAATATCAAGTAGTAAAAAAAAGCGTTGCTGTTGCAATGCTTTTTTTTACTGTTGTTAGGTATTTACGCGCAGATGAACATCGGCTCTTTTAGCAGCTAAACCTAAATTTAGCCGCGTGTTTAAAGCCGTGGTTTTTCAGGTCGAAACTTCTTAGCTAGCGTGTTAAGATCCAGATATGCGGAGAAATCTCGTTTTATTTTTGCTAGATAGGATGCTTTGTTGAGCGCAAAATCATACATTTTATCGACAAAATAAGATTCATCATCGTAAATGACACTATCTGCAATGTAATATTCACTTATATTTTCATCCAACACATCTGGATTCCCGACTAAAGCAGCTTTAAAAATTTCTTCTTCATTATTCTCCAACATTTCTTTTGCAAGCCTAGTTATCGTTTCCGTATAGAATATTTCATCATAAAAGATTGTGTCTTCAGGTAAGTCCCAGCCAAACAATGAACCAAACTCTTCTTCTACTCCTGTATTAGTAACTTTAGTTTCAAGAAAACTTTCAATTTTTACGGCGTACACGTTGTTTGAAACTTTATTTAAACGCTTTATGACCCAGTTTAAATGTTTTATAATTTCAGCTTCTTTATCAAAAGCAATGTATTTTAAATAATCATTATACTCATCACCATTAGGTAGAAAGGATTCAATATGCCAACCAGGATCCATTTCAAACAATGGGATATAATATTCCCCAGAATTGCAAATCGCACCAATATATTCATCTCTTTCTAATGCTACTTTGATAAGATTCTTAAGGTTCTCCTCTCGCTCTATTATTTGCTTACTGTCATATACTTTCTTTAAATCAAATTTTATATTGTATTTTTCTCGGTACTGTGTAAAATCTTGAGATTTTAAGATTAAATTAAATACCTTTTCTGACAAAGACGCATTGTAATAGAACTCTGGGTCAGGTGATTTTACCATATTATTTGAAAACACAGCTTGCTCCGGATCAATCTTGTAAATCACACTATTAAAGATATATTTATTACCTTCCCTTGCTATTGTAGCCCAATTTTTAGTGATGTTATTATCTCGGTTTAAATCAAATTTAACCGTATAAAATTGGCCTTTTTTATTTTGTTTAACAACTAAGTTTTTAATCTCCACTTTTTTCAACACCTCTAATCTATGAAAGAAAGAGAGCATATTTTAATGACAAAGAGAAAAGGTTTATGTTCCAAAACCGCTAACAATGACCTTAAGATATGCTCCTGAAAAACGGGAATATTAAGTTCGTGTTGCATTTTTGCAAGCGTAAGACACACAATAGTCAAAACTATCGATGATGTAATTTATGATTAGGATTCATTAATTACTGCTTTAACTATACTCAGAATTATGGATTATTGAATAAATTTCTCGATTTTTTTACTTAGTAACCGACTCAACGGGATATAAGCTAACTGCTATCATTTAAAGTGAGTATTCTAATAAGACTTCTTTTCTAACATTAAAGATGAATAAAGAAAGAACTGAAAAAACTATCTTATGGAACTAAAGGGGCAGGATAACTCCACAAGAAATATGGTTTTTTTATCAAATAGGAATAATTGTTTAATATACAGGGGGTGTTCAAATGAGTGAAGATAAAGAAACTCCTGCTAGAAAGAATTAAAAAGAAATCTTTCTAGCAGCGTTCACGGTGGAGGTATTTTTGATTTAGTTGGTAGCTTAGCTACTGACTTGAGACTGCAAATGTCTTGGTTTTTTACAGAGAAAAGTTACTTTAGAAGAGTAATCTATCATATTAGCGATACTTTAAAAAGTAAAATACGTGGTCGTGTTATCGTAAATATTTAGTCAGTAAATAACTAGTTTTTTCTCTAATGGCGGGTAATAGTTAATAGTGCACCCCAGAAAAAGTGTAATGATTATATAGAAAAAACTAGGTCAATGTGTGCAACGATGATATCGAAACACACTGTTGACTAGTTTTTATCCGAAGTCATATTCATATATTTACCTATTACTGGAGGTATACATTAATTTCCACTTTTAATTTAACACCAGAAATCATTGTGTCAATGTCGCTTTAACCGACTAACATTTTACTCATTAGTTATTTTTTCCCACACATAATGTGTATGAATATTAAATGCTTTAATACATCCTTCTACATCACGTTTATATAAAGCATCTAATATAGGCTTATGAAGTTTTGCAATTTCATCTAAATTATCAAAATAAATTTTGCTTGTTATATACCAGATTCGATTCGATACCGCACTTAAATCTTCCCATACCTGGTACATATAATCATGATCCGCTAGTTTATAAATATAGCTATGAAAAGCTACATCTATTTCTCTAACTTTCTCAAGGTCACCATTTTTACCTGCTTTAAGCATTTCTTGATATAAATCACTAAGTTCTTTTAAATCTACTTCTTTTATTTTTTGTATAGCTCTTGCTATAGCTAAGGGCTCTATTGCTTCACGGAAGCTATAAATTTCATCAATGTTCTTTTTAGAGAAGTTGGATACAAAAGTTCCTTTATGACGATGGTGAATGACGAAACCTTCTTTTCTAAGACGTGAAAGAGCTTCTCGAACTGGAGCTTGACTAACATTATAAGATTTTGCTATTTCCATTTCTATAATTCGATCTCCAGGTTTTAATTCTCCTTTAATAATTGATTCTTTTAAAAGATCACATACTTGATCAGGCAAAGAATAATTTGTAACTTTTTTTTCCATAGAAATAACACTCCTTTAATCTTTAATTATTTTTAATCATCTATAGTATTTATAGGAAGTTTAGTTATTAAACTATTTCAATCTATTTTAACAATAATTAGATGATTCTAAAATATTTGGGCATTCGCATATAAATGTATTATAGCGATTATATATTATCGATAATTAACAGTAAACTATTTGTAATAATAATTAGAGGAAGTAAAGGAAAAAATTGATTGTATCGAAGTGAAGTTTTTTCACATGGTAATTTTTATTTAAAATAATTTTTAAATTATTTTGACAATTCAAAAGGAAATTGCTATCTTTATTATAGATTATCGATAATCTATAATAATGAAACTATCTTAAAGGAGTGGATACGTGTAAGAGAAATTTGAATAATGGTCTGTCTAATAATAGGATGTGAAGGTAAAGTACTAAAAAAGAATAATCGATTAGGTATTTAACACATCACACATGTAAATTTTAATATTAAAGAAAATACAAATATCAGTGATTTCACTTCTCAGATTTAATAGGATAAGAACTAAAATTAATTATGAAAACGGTTACTTTATAGGCTATATAGCAAGTCATAAACTCAAACCGTCGAAAAATATTGATCATTAAAAAATTTAGATACTAGGGGGATACTTATGAATTTATTAACAGACTCGTTTGAATTTGGGTTGCATACACAGATCCATTTTGGGGTTGACCGTATTCAGGAATTACCTAGCATTATTAAAAAATATAACTATCAAAAAATACTTGTTTGTACGGATAAAGGAATTGTTGATTCAGGTACTCTTGATCGTTTAGAATCCGTTCTTAAGAGTGGGGAAGTTAATTATGAATTATTTACTGAAGTAGAACCTGATCCGACTTTAAGGGTGGTAAAAAAAGTGGAAGAGCTCTTCATAATGAAAAATTGTGACGCCCTTATTGGATTAGGTGGTGGAAGCTCGATTGATACAGCGAAAGGGGTTTCTGTAGCTGTAGCAAATCCAGGTGATTTAAGTCTGTTTGAAGGGAAGAATCAAATTCCAAACCGTGGACCAGATATTATTGCCATCCCTACAACGGCGGGCACTGGATCCGAAGTTACCCACGCAACTGTATTAAAGGATGAAAAAAGGAAATACAAAATGGGGATTGTTAGTGAACATTTACATCCAAAAGTGGCAATATTGGACCCTCGCTTACTTACCACTTTGCCAAAAGGATCTTCCGCGATTACGGGAATGGATGCATTAAGCCATGCCATTGAATCTTATACATCTAATCAGGCACAGCCAATTACAGAAGCTTTAGGCTTACATGCCATTGAGCTGATTGGTAAATGGTTAAGGCCATTTGTTGCAGATCGATCCAATTTAGAAGCTGCATCTAATATGATGCTGGCAAGCACCATTGCAGGGATTGCCTTTATTTGGGGGAGGATTGCGGCTGTTCATGCTTTATCCCATCCACTGGGTGGCCGATACAATATCGCCCACGGTTTAGCCAATTCTATAATGTTACCAGTAGTTATGAAATATAATTTAAGTTCTGACTTTGAAAAGTTTAAAAATATCGCTGCTTTGCTCGGAGAAAATGTTCATGACTTAAGCCTTCGAAGTGCTGCTGAAAAATCAGTGAAAGCTGTAGAAGAGTTAATTTCAGATTTAGAGATTCCTACGACTTTGAAGGATATCAACATTGAATTAACAGAGGCAGAAATTCAAGTGGTGGCACAGGAAGCGTTTGATAGTGGCATGACAAATGCAAATCCTAAAAATGTTTCTATTAAAGATTTAGTTTCCATAATCAATTCTATTAAATAAGGGGTGTAAAAATGGTAGTTGTTAAGAGTTCTCCTATTACGTTAAAAAACTATATTGGCGGCAAATGGGTTCCATCTTCAAATAACCAGACTTATAAAAGGGAAAATCCAGCGAATATTAAGGAAATTATCTGGATAGCTCCAAATTCTACGGAAGAGGATGCAAACAATGCTGTAGATGCTGCTCAAGAAGCATTCAAATCCTGGTCTAAAATGTCTCCTATTAATCGTGGTAAATACCTTTATCGCTTTGCCGAAATTTTAGAATCACAAAAAGATGAGGTAGCAGATTTATTGACAAAAGAACAAGGTAAACCATTTAGTGAATCTTTAGGAGAAGTGAATAAAACTATAAGCGAGGTTCGTTTCACAGCTGGGGAAGCATCAAGGTTAACAGGAGAGACTTTACCTAGTGAGCGTGAGAATGTAAACATTCGTACGATTAGGGTTCCTAAGGGGGTAATCGCTGCTATTTCACCATGGAATTTCCCATTGGTAACACCTTTACGAAAAATTGCGCCGGCATTAGTTGCTGGGAATACGGTTGTCTTTAAGCCAGCAAGTGTAACGGTAGGAATGGGATATAAGATAGCTGAATTATTTGAACAGGCAGGACTGCCAGAGGGTGTATTAAACTTAATAATTGGTTCAGGAAGAAATGTTGGAAACCAACTAGTCAATCATCCAAAGGTTCGAGGAGTTACATTTACTGGTTCAACAGGGGTGGGATCAAACATCTATGAACAAGCATCAAAACGTTTGATCCATGTTCAACTGGAAATGGGTGGGAAAAACGCAGCCATTATTTATGAGTACCCGGATATAGAAAAGGCCATTAATCAAATAGTTCCCGCTGCTTTTGCTGCTACAGGGCAAAGATGTACTTCTATTAGCCGAATAATCGTTAACAAGCAAGATAGAGATCGCGTAGTAGCAGCCTTAAAGGAAAAAACTGAAGCATATGTTATTGGTGATGGTTTTGACAAACAAACTACATTGGGACCTTTAGTATCTAAAGATCAATTAGAAACTACACAAAAGTATGTTCAAATTGGTTTGGGGGAAGGGGCCACATTAATAGCCGGCGGAAAAGCCTCAGATCAGGGAACAAAAGGATATTTCTTTGAACCTACCATTTTCGCTGATGTTAAGCCTAATTCAAGAATAGCGAAAGAAGAAATTTTTGGACCTGTACTTGTCGTATTGACAGCAAATAGCTTCAACGAAGCGCTAGAAATATGCAATGACAGTGATTATGGGCTTGCAGCAGCTTGTTTTACTCAAAATAAATCATATCAGGATCTATTTGTTAACCAAGTAGAAGCAGGTATGATTCATGTGAATAATGGTACTATCAGTGAATCCCATGTACCATTTGGAGGTTTAAAACATTCAGCAATAGGACCTTATTCTATTGGCAGTACAGCAAAAGATTTCTTTACGGATTTAAAAGTGATTTATGATGCTAATAATTAATGATAGACATTTGTTAATTGCAAACAAAGCACTAAGGAGCATAAAAGCAGGGTTAATTCAGAAAGAAGGTTCTCTTTACTTCAGAAGTAGTGTGTTTAAATGATTATCCGGACTAGTGCTGGAAAAAGGTAACAACTAAAATTTTAACCGATATAAATGGTCCTACGTTTTCAAAAAAGGCACGAAATTTACTCTTAGTGGGGGATTGATAAAATGTCACTACAACGTAAGGATTCAGACCTGGAATTATCCAACAGTAAACCATTGTCACATGATTTGGATAAACCTACCAATGTGCGTTGGCAAGTGTTTGTTGCTCTACTTGGTCTCACTACAATCAATTATATTGATCGGGCTGTTTTATCTGTTGCCATGCCAGCACTCCAAAAGGACTTAGCTTTGGACCCTGCCATTGTAGGGCTTGTACTAAGTTCCTTTTTCTGGGGATATGCACTTATGCAAATTCCGGTTGGCTTAATTGCGGACCGTTATAGACCTGATAAATTAATAGTGGGTTCAGCACTTGCATGGGGATTGGCGCAAACTTTAACTGGGTTTGTTAGTACCAGTAAAATGCTTATCTTCTTACGGGTTTTACTTGGAATAGCGGAATCACCTATGTTTCCAAGTGGATCCAAAATGCAATCCGTATGGCTCACTTCCAAAGAAAGAGGACGTGGTGCTACTTTACTTGATAGCGGTGCATCCTTAGGAACGGCCCTTGGTGGACCATTAACAATAGCCTTCATGGCATGGCTCGGAGGATGGCGTGGTGCTTTAATTGGAGTTGGTCTTCTAACGATCGTGATTGGCTTAATCAGTTGGAAAGTTATAAAGGGAACGCCAGAAACTAATCCAAGGGTGAACAAAGCTGAACGAGAATATCTAAAAAAAGCACATTTAGAGGAATACAACTCGGATTCCCAAGGGAAAACTCAAAACACAAAGATCAAACATTACTTTAAAAATCGAAACTTTTGGTGCATGTGCCTAGGCTTTTATTCGTTAAACACGATTTTTTTCGGTCTCATGACTTGGGGACCTAATTACTTGGCAAAAACACAAGGCTTAGATATAACAACCATTGGAGGTGCGATATTGCTTATTTTTGGTGCAGGTGTTGTAGGTGAATTGACTGGGGGATGGATTGCAGACAAATGGAGGGAAAAAGGCGGCAAATTTAATACGGTTATGCATACTCTCTTAGTCATATCAGGGTTAATTAGTGCCTCTTGCATCTTATTATTAACGCTCTCAGCATCTCCTACCACGGCTGTTACTTTACTTTGTATCGCATTATTTTTCCTACGGTGGGCTGGCTTGTATTGGAGTATTCCAGCCACAATTGCCCAGCGTGAACATGTTGGTACGATAGGAGGTTGTATGAATTTTGCAGGGAACATGGCTGGTGTCATCACTCCTATTGTAATCGGTTTTATTGTATCGTTTACAGGTTCATATTTTATGGGACTGGTTCTATTTAGTATCTTTGGTTTAGTCTTAGCTGGAGCATCCCTTTTTATTGACTTTACTAAGAAAGTAGAAGCGATATAACTAGATTATGAGTTCCTTTTATAAAGAGAGAGACCTATATTAGCCCTTTGTTTATGTAATCTTTGCGATTGTAAGAGTATTAACTATATTTTTTTAGATAGCAAGATAAAAATGTAATCAGGTGAGTCTCTTGTTTTACGAAAGGGACCTCCTTAAAACATCAATCTTTTTTTTATTCTTATCTATATTTTTGATAGATGGATAGATGATATTTCATTAATTCATATTATCGATAATCTATTATTGATAAAGTGGATATCTTGGTTTTAACATTGTTACTAACAAGAAAGGGGAATGTATATGCAAATAACAGAAACTCAACAAAATTGGAGAGATCTTGCAAGAGATTTTGCCAAACGTAAATTAGAACCTGCCACTGAATGGCTAGAAGGTAAGAAATTTTGGGATAATGCAAAAAAATTAGCCGATCATGGATTTTTAGGCTTAACTCTTCCGGAAAAATATGGAGGAATGGATTTGGATTTATTTGACGCATTACTGATCATCGAAGAATTATGCAGGGTGTGTCCAACTAGCGGGCGTCATGCTTATCATGCAAGTATGGGTATTGCTTCTTATATTAATCATTTAGGTAATGAGGAACAAAAGAAAAAATATTTACCATTGGTAACATCCGGAAAATTGTTTGTTGCACTGGGAATGAGTGAACCAGAAGCAGGCAGTGCTGCAACTGATTTAACTACAACAGCCATTAAAGAAGGAGATTACTATCGTTTAAATGGTTCAAAAGTTTTTATTAGTGATGCTCATCTTGCTGATGTATTTGTTGTCTATGCTCGATTCGGAAATACAGGACGTACGTCAGATATAGGCGCACTCTTAGTAGAACGTGGCACTCCTGGTTTTACGGTAGGACCGAATGAAGAAAATATGAGCGGTGAAATACAATGTGCTTTATATTTTGAAGATGCCCTGGTACCAAAAGAAAATGTCCTTGTAACAGATAACGCCTTCAAAAAGTTAATGGGAGTCTACAACGGTGTGCGTTTAGGGTTTTTAGCCCAAACCATAGGGATTACACAAGCTGCTTTTGATCGCACAATCGAACATGTAAAACAACGTAAACAATTTGGTAAGGAAATTTGTGAATTTCAAGGGTTGCAATGGATGATATCCGATATGTATGTCCAGCTTGAAGCTGCTCGTACTTTACTTTATCGTGCAGGTGAAGCGGCATCTGACAATAAACCTGATAAAAATGCAGTTAGTGTTGCCAAACTGTTTGTAGCTGAGGCTGCTCAAAAAATCACTGATACATGCATTCAACTTCATGGTGGCTATGGATTTTCTAAACAATATCCACTCGAATGGTATTATCGATGTGTTCGTTCTGCCTCAATTGCGGGTGGTACGTTACAAGTTCATAAGACCATGTTAGCTTCAGATGTACTTGAAAGAAAATTCAACCAACGACAATAGTAATGAAAAAGTACTTAAATATTGAAGTCATTGAGGGATTTCAATAAAGAAAACTAGGAGGTAAATGGGATGAGCACAGCATCTTACAACCAAATTAGTAACTCCAAAGTAGTTTCTGTTGAAGAAGCAGTTAAAAATATACCAAGTAATGCGTCCATTACGATTGGTGGTTTAATCTCAATCTTATGTCCAGAAAAAGTTCTAGCTGCGCTTGAGGAACGTTTTTTAACTGAAGATGAACCTAAAAATCTATCTGTTATTACACCAGTCAGAGTAGGATGGGACCCTAAAAGAAGGACAGGACTTGAGCATTTTGCTCACAAAGGCATGTTAAAACGCCTAATAAGCGGTAGCTTTCATATTAAAGAAAATCAAAAAGTGGCAGGCATGATTCGTAACAATGAAATAGAGGCGTACAATTTTTCTATGGGGACCTTATTTCAATTAATTAGATCAATTGCAGGAGGGCATCCAGGGCTCTTGACAAAAGCTGGTTTACATACCTATGTGGACCCTAGATATGATGGAGGCAAATTAAATGAGCATACAAAAGATGAGCTTGTTCGGTTGCTTGAGATTGATGGAGATGAACATTTATTCTACCCGTCTTTCCCAATAGACGTGGCAATCATCAGAGGTACTACAGCCGATGAAAGTGGAAATATTACCTTAGAAGAAGAACCGGCGACGTTAAGTGGACTGGAAATGGCCATGGCAGCAAAGGCTAATGGGGGATATGTCATTGTTCAAGTTAAGCGTGTGACCGGAAAAAATACCCTTCACCCTCGTTCGGTAGAAATTCCCGGTATTTTAGTAGATGCCATAGTGATAGACGAAGAACAAAAGCAAAGTCTACTTCCAGATTATAACCCTAGCTGGACAGGAGAAATTAAACAGCCTATTAGTCAATTAAAAAAACACTTACCATTAGATGCTAAAAAAGTGATTCTTCGCAGAGCAGCAAAAGAAATTGTTCCAGGAGCTATCGTTAATTTAGGAGTAGGTATTCCTGTAGATTTACCTCAATTGGCTCTGGAAGGAGATTTCTTCAAGGAAATTACCTTTTCTTTAGAGCATGGGGCTATTGGTGGTGTTCCAATGGGGGTAGAAGTATTTGGAGCTCATAATAACCCAGAGGCTTTTGTAACTTCACCTCAAATCTTTGATTTTTATCAAGCCGGGGGATTATCTGCAACCTTTCTAGGATTTGCCCAAATTGATGGTAGTGGAAATGTAAACGTAAGTAAGTTTAATGGTATCTACCGGGGTTCCGGTGGATTCATCGATATTACTCATAAAACTCCAAAAATTATCTTTTGTGGGACATTAACAAGTGGAGGGTTAAAGGTATCTGTGGAAGAAGGTAAGATAAAAATCGAAAATGAGGGACGATATAAAAAATTTATCCAATCCATCGAACATATGACCTTTAACGCTAATCAAGCTCTGAAAAAAGGGCAAGAAATTCTGTATATTACGGAACGTTGTGTTTTCCGTTTAGAGGAGAAAGGCTTGGTCCTTATTGAACATGCACCCGGGATTGATGTGAAAAAAGATATTCTTTCGAATGTGGATTGTGAAATTACTATTTCTTCTAATCTAAAGTTGATGGAGCCATCGCTTTTCATGGAATCTAAAAATGAAGTTTTAATGGAAAGGGTGTAACGGAGTGTCTTACTTAAAAATTGGTCGAATCATTGAAACAGATGTATTAGTTGTGGGAGGTGGTGGAGCTGCAGCAAGAGCTGCTCTTTCTTCGGTCGAATCGGGTGTAAGTGTTCGAATCGCTGTAAAATCAAAATGGCTTGGAAGTGGCTCTACTGCAACAGCATTTTCGGAATTGTTAGCGATTGCGGCAGCCATTGGCCATGCAGATGAACGAGATCATCCTGAAATCCACTATGAAGATACGTTAGATGCTGGAAGAGGTTTTATTGATCCTGAACTTGTTTGGACACTTGCCTCGGAAGTTCCTGATCGTATTCAAGATCTTAGGAACATAGGGTTAAACTTTGATAAAGAAGAAAACGGAAAGCTAGTACAAGGTATGAGTGATTTTGCCACATATCCAAGAACATGCCGAGTAAATGGCGTAACAGCGCGTCACATTTTAGTTGCGCTAGCAAAGCAAATTAAAAAACATAACGTGCCTATTGATGAAAATATTATGGTGTTTAAATTATTAATCGATAAAAACAAAAGCATTTCAGGAGCACTTGGTATAAATAGGGATACAAAAGAGATCATTCTTTACAAAACACCGTCCATTATCCTTGCGTGTGGAGGGGCTCATCATGTTTATAAATATGGTGTAGGGACTCCAGATATGACCGGAAATGGATATGCGATGGCCTATGAACTAGGTATCCCTCTCATCAATATGGAATTTATTCAAATCGGACCAGGAGTGATTAATCCTTCCATCACATTATTATCTGGACCGGTGTGGAAGCCGAAACCTATACTCACAAACACCAAAGGAGAAAATATTCTCAAAAAGCATGTACCTCCACATGTCAAACTTGAGGATGTTTATAACCATAAAGTATTTCCATTCACCATTTCAACAGCTGCGTATTACTTAGATACTTCCATTCAGAAAGAATTGGAGTTAAATCCTACCCCTAACGGGGGAGTTTGGTGTACGATGCCTGATGGTTCTGAAGGCATTGTAGATCAAAAAATGCCCAAGACAAAAGGTGTACTGAAGTCAAAAGGGATTGATGTGTTTAAAGATCAGTTCGAGATAGCACTTGTAGCTCAGTGTATGAATGGAGGAGCCTTAATCGAAAGCCCAGATGGTACCACAAATATATCCGGTTTATTTATCGCAGGGGAAACAGCAGGAGGTGTGCGTGGTCCGGACCGTCCTGGTGGAAACTCTCTGGCTGAGGGACAAGTTTTTGGCTACCGTACTGGAAAAGCAGCAGCCGCTCATGCTGACAAAAAAGAAATTACTGAAAATCCTGAAAAAGAATCCCTAGCTGTATTAGATGATTTAAGCGAATTAATTTCAATCAGCAAAGGCGAAAAAGAACTTAATGATGCCATCCATTTACTTAAGGAAACTATGTATAAAAATTGTTTGGTTATCCGTAACGATAAGCGCTTGAATGTAGCGCTTACACTTATTGATGAACTCGAGCGTTCTATAGTAAATGGAGATTTTAATATTGATGAGAATAATCTCTTTACTGCCATTGACCTTAAACATATGCTCGTCACTTCCCGAGCAATTGTTATCTCTGCAAAAGCACGTACAGAAAGTAGAAGTTGCCATTATCGAGAGGATTACCCTGAAAAAGACGATTTAAATTGGATAAACAGTATTTATGTCACTCAAATAGATGGAGAAATGCAAATAAATACTCGACACTGGCCAAAGACACGAAAAAGTGAAGTACAGCTATGATTGTGAAAGCCTCAATGTAGGGGAGTTTCATATCAATCGGATAGTATTCCTTTTAAAAGATGGCAAGGGAAACTCACAAATAATTGGAAGCTAATTAAAAAGGGGAGATTAGGAAAATGAATATCGGTTTTAGAGTATTTCCAGTTGAAAATCGTGTTGATAAAAGGATAGTCGAGGAGTTCCAAAACGTTGTCACTCCTCATATCAGTGATAATATGAGCCGGCTGCAAGGGGCGATTTCTGACTTAAGACCCTATCATAAAGGGGGAAAACTTGTAGGTACAGCTGTAACAGTCAAAACAAGACCGGGGGATAACTTAATGGTCCATAAAGCAATTGATCTAGCACAACCTGGTGATGTTATTGTAGTTGATGCAGGTGGGGATACAACAAACGCAATTGTTGGGGAGATTATGCAAAGAATAGCAAAAAAAAATGGTATAGCAGGATTTGTGATTTACGGTGCTATTCGGGATTCACTAGCCTTCAAACATGATTCATTTCCTATCTATGCAAAAGGAGTAACTCATCGTGGCCCATATAAAGATGGACCAGGTGAAATCAATGTCCGCATCTCTCTTGGTGGTATGATTATCAACCCAGGTGACCTTATCGTAGGGGATGAAGATGGTCTTATAGTTGTCCCTATAGAAAATGTAGAAGAAATCCTTCAAAAAGTAAAAATTCAAGCTCAAAGAGAGGAAGAGATTTTTCAATCAATTGAGCAAGGGACAGTAGATAGAAGTTGGGTTGATAGTACTTTGAAGGAAAAGGGCTGTGAAATTTTTAGTACTTCTGAATCTTTAATAAGTAATGAGGGACATTAAATGAAGCCAAAAGTTTATATAACAAGGCGAATCCCAGAACACATCGTAAAGAGAATTAACAATACTTGCGAGGTACGAATGTGGGATCACGAAGATATTCCCATACCCTATGAGATTCTTGAAAAAGAAATTGGAGAGATCGATGGTTTATTATGTTTATTAACAGAAACAATAGACGATGCACTGATAAGAAAAGCAAAAAACCTTAAAATCATCGCTAATATGGCAGTTGGCTATAACAATATTGATATTAACAGTGCGACTACACATGGCATAATGGTCACGAATACACCAGATGTTTTAACAGAAACCACAGCAGATTTAACGTTTGGTCTTTTAATGGCAACAGCGCGCCGTCTAATAGAGGCATCTGATTATTTGAAAAGTGGTGAATGGAAAACATGGTCTCCTATGCAACTGACTGGCCTGGACATACATGGAGCTACTTTGGGGATAATTGGCTTAGGTAGGATTGGAGAGGCATTAGTAAGAAGAGCAAAAGGGTTTGATATGAAGGTCCTGTATTCTAGTAGAAGCCGTAAATATGAACAAGAGTATGAATTAGGCATAAACTATACCTCACTTGAAAACCTTTTACTAGAATCAGATTTTGTATGTGTCATGGTTCCTTACACTACAGAAACCAAAAATCTAATTGGATCGGAGCAACTTTCGTTAATGAAAGAGAATGCTGTACTTATTAATACGGCTAGAGGTGGAATTGTTAATGAAATAGCTTTATATAAAGCTATAAAAAATAGAGAGATTTGGGGGGCAGGTATTGATGTGTTTGAAAATGAACCTGTTTCTTTAGATCACCCCCTTTTAACATTACCAAATGTGGTTACTCTTCCGCATATAGGTAGCGCGAGTATTGCAACTAGAACGAAAATGGCTAATCTCGCCGTGACTAATTTAATGACAGCTTTACAAAATGAAAAACCTCAAAACTTGTTAAACGATATTTGTTTTAATAACTAGTTAAAAAAATTGCTACTCAATTGAAATGGGAAATTACATGATTCAAAATAAAAATCAGTTTTTTTATGATGATACGGATAATACAACAACATGAGCTTTAACTATATCAATCTTCCGACTTAAACAGAAGTGGGGGAAGGCACTTACTTATGTGCTTCCACACCTCGCTTCTTGTATTTAGGTAATAACTATTATAACTGGAGGAGTTTGCTGAATGGAATTAAAAAGTGTAGGCTTTATCGGACTTGGAGCAATGGGAATGCCTATGGCAAAGAATGTTCTAAAAAAAGGCTATGAATTGCATGTGTCATCTCATAAAAATCGAAAACCTATAGAAGAATTAAAAAAGTATGGAGCGATTGAGCACATCTCGATAGCAGATATCATTTCACATAGCCAGGTTTTGATTAGTATTCTACCTACGGACAATGAAATGGAAAATGTGCTGCTTTCTGATCAAGTGCTGAAGAGTTTCAACTCTGACAAGATATTAATTGAAATGACTTCAGGTTCTCCTGGAATGATGAAAAAGATTCATGCTGCTTATCAGGAAAAAAGGATTCGTGTTTTGGATGCACCGGTTAGCGGGGGAACATTTGGGGCTGAACAAGGAAATTTGACTGTAATAGCAGGTGGAGATTCAGAAGTACTGGAAAAAGCCAGACCAGTGTTGGAGGCAATGGCACAAAGTATTTATTTGGTAGGCTCTATTGGTGCAGGAAAAGCAATTAAAGCAATTAATCAAATGTTGGCAGGTATTCAGATGATTGCTTCGGCCGAAGCCGTGGCTTTAGCTGAACAACTAGATGTTGATATGGATATGTTGAAACAAGTGATAGGGAACAGTTCAGGGTCTTCTTGGATGTTGATGAACAAGTTGGATAGCTTGTTAAAAAGGGATTTTGCACCAGGATTTAAACTTAGCTTAATGAAAAAAGATATCCAGATCGCTGTGGACGAGGGGAAAAATAAGGAATTGCCGCTTTCTTCTTTCGCGCTTCAACTTTATAAGACTTCGGAGAAGGAGTTTGGAGAACAGGACTTCTCAGCAATTGGTAAAAACATTCTATCTTAAAAGTGTAAGGAAGTTAACGAAGATTTATTGGATATCATAAAGTACTGTAATTCAGTGTGGCTACATTCATAATCATTATGGGAAGGTGTGATTAATATGGAGAAGGATTTAGTCATAGTCTTAGCACCGGATTCATTTAAGGAAAGTATGACAGCTAAAGAGGCTTGTGAAGCAATGGAAAGAGGTATAAAAAAAGTAAATGATAAGATTACTTGCATTCATGTACCGATGGCAGATGGAGGCGAAGGTACAATGCAATCTTTGGTCGATGCTACTGGAGGAGAATTTCATTCGTTAAATGTAATTGGGCCACTTGGAAACGAAGTGGAAGCACACTATGGGATTCTAAGAGATGGGGAAACCGGAGTAATAGAGATGGCTAGCGCAAGTGGAATCCAATTAGTCCCATTAGAAAAAAGAAATCCGCTAATTACAACAACATATGGAACGGGACAGCTTATAAAAGCCTGTTTAGATCACGGAGTAAAAAAATTATTGATAGGCATAGGAGGAAGTGCGACTAATGATGGCGGAGCAGGTGTTGTACAGGCATTAGGTGGGAAGTTGTTAGATAAAGAAGGTAAGGAACTCAGGTTTGGTGGCAGTGAGTTAGGAAAGTTAGCTAGAATAAACTTAACAGAACTTGATCCTCGTTTGAAACATGTAGTTGTCGAAATAGCCTGTGATGTGACCAATCCTCTTTGTGGAGAAAGTGGAGCATCACGTATTTTTGGACCTCAAAAGGGAGCCAATCCAGAAATGGTTGAAATACTAGAAAGTAACTTAAGAAATTATGCCAATGTCATAAAAGAACAATTGAACAAGGAAGTATTAGATATTCCCGGTGCAGGAGCAGCTGGGGGACTGGGAGCTGGACTTATTGTATTTTTAAATGGAGCATTGAAAAAAGGCATTGATATGTTAATAGAATATACTGGTTTAGAAGAAAAAATAAAAGTCGCTGACATGGTCTGGACTGGTGAAGGAAGTATTGATTTTCAAACACAATACGGGAAAACGCCATATGGAGTTGCAACTGTGGCCAAGAAATATAATAAACGGGTAATAGCGCTGGCAGGAAGAGTAAGTGGTGATATTGATATACTATATGAAAAAGGGATTGACTCCTTATTTAGTATACTGCAAGGGGCATCTTCTTTAGAAGAAGCATTAGCTAATGGAAAAGAAAACTTAGAGAAAACGGCAGAGAGCATTATAAGGTTTTATGAAGTTATTAAAATTTAATTGAAATAAACACAAAAATTTAAAGACGGTGATCCCGTTTTCGAAGTCTAAAGAAAAGCTGGTATACGATACTTAGTCCATATCAAAATGGAATTTACAATCATTTAAAAGATTGTGTGTTTGTAACATTTAAAACGCTGTGTAAGTCCCTTTTTTTTGAAGTTTACGACATGCTACAAAAACAAAAGTAAGGTACCTGTTAAAGTAAAGCAAATCATTGTATACTTGTTTAGGAATTTACAAAAAAAGAATAGAACCTTTTCTCGTTTCTTTTTCATTTTTTGTTTCTGAGAAAGGAACCCGCAATTCATTAATAGTTAGGTGGTTGTTATATTTGAAAGATAAGTGTATTGGTATTGATATTGGTGGAACAAGCATAAAATTAGCTTTTATAAAATTAGATGGAATGACGTTAGCGAGGTGGGAAATACCGACAGATATCTCGTATAACGGCGTAAAAATCGTTGGTGACATTATTGAAACCGTTAACAAAAAAATGGTTGAACTTAATTTTGAGAGGGATTCTTTTAATGGGGTTGGTGTCGGTGTTCCAGGATTTGTAGATTCAGTTGCCGGATGTGTAACATATTCCCCTAATATACCTTGGAAAGAAAACTATCCACTGAAAGAGGAATTAGAAGAGGGTTTTAGACTACCAGTGGCCATCGAAAATGATGCTAATTTAGCAGCTTTAGGTGAGATGTGGATGGGTGCTGGAAAAGGAAAGAAAAACATTTTAATGGTGACGCTCGGTACCGGAGTAGGTGGGGGAGTCATTGTAGACGGAGAAGTGGTAAGCGGAATTAATGGGATGGGTGGAGAGATCGGACATATATTTTCAAAGGATAATGGAATTGTTTGTGGTTGTGGAAAAGTGGGTTGCCTGGAAACAATCGCAAGTGCAACTGGTATGGTAAGATTGGGAAATGAAATGATTGAAAATCACTCCGGTTCTACTGATTTATATGTAATTAAAGAAGATAACGGGAAAATTGAAGCCAAAGATGTATTAAATGCTGCGGAAAGCGGGGACTTTTATGCTCTTAATGTAGTTGATGAAGCAATGAAACATTTAGGAATTGCAATTAGTACCATTATTCATACAAATAATCCTGAAATGGTGATTATTGGCGGAGGGGTTTCGAAAGCAGGAGAATTCTTGCTAGAACAATTGAAAAAGTATTTAAAACAATATACGTTACCTCGGGCTTACCATGCTTTAACATTAGAACTTGCGTCGTTAGGAAATGATGCAGGTGTTGTTGGTGGAGCCTATTTATATAAGGGGGTCAACAATAAAGTATTAAATGTATAATCCATTAGGTGGTTATGAATTTGTCAATATATCGCGTCCAAGGAGGATGTTATAATTATTTCATCTGTGCTTGTTAAACAGTAAGAATAATTTTAAAAATCGAAGAGTTTATTGATAATAGTAACGAAAAAAATAAATATTTAAAATATTATTGCAATTGGAAATGTAATCGATTACAATAGTGGAAGATAGTTTATCTTGAAAGGAATTTAAATTATGATAAGAATTGTTGATGTTGCAAAGGAAGCGAATGTTTCCACAGCAACAGTTTCTAGGGTGATAAGTAAATCCGGTACCGTAAAAAGTGATACAAAAGAAAGAGTCCTGAAAGCGATAGAATTATTAAACTATCAGCCTAATGTTCTTGCAAGACAGCTTCGAAGAATGGAAACAAAAACAATCCTTGTTGTTGTTCCAGATATTACGAATACTTTTTTTTCCAAGGTGTTGCGGGGGATAGAATCCGTAGCCATGGAAAGTGGATATCAAGTATTGTTGGGAGATGCTCTCAATAATGTGGATCGTGAAAGTGGATACTTAAATATTCTTCAACAAAAAAAGGCGGACGGAATGATATTGTTAACTGCAAGAATTGATGGACAGGTAGTAGAGGACATTGCAAAACAATTTCCTGTTGTCCTTGCTTGTGAGTATACAGAAGGATTTGAAATTCCAACTGTATCGATTGACAATATTAGCAGTGCCAGAAAAGCAACGGAACATCTGATTAATTTAGCCCACAAACGAATTGGCTTTTTATCCGGGCCATTTAATAGCGTGTTAGGTCGCGATCGTTTAAAGGGATATAATCAGGCAATGGCTCAACATAGCTTACCTATACTCTCAACAATGGTACAGGAGGGGGACTTTTCTTATGAAAGTGGTTTTAATTTAACGCTTAAATTATTAGCGAATGAAGTACCCCCGACCGCAATTTTTGCTGCTAATGATGAAATGGCAATTGGGGCGATAAAAGCGATAAAATCTAAAGGATTAAGTGTTCCAGGGGACATATCAGTCGTTGGGTTTGATGATATTAAATTTGCTTCCATTTTTGAGCCGTCATTAACTACGGTTGCTCAACCATCCTTTGACATTGGGAGAATAGCCATGGAATTACTAATTAAAATAATAAGTAAAGTTAATCTAGAGAAAAGCCAATATATTTTAGATGATAAACTGGTTGTTCGGGAATCATGCAAAAGGTTAAAATAGAAATTTTTTCTACAATTTGTAATCGATTACAAACTATAAAATGGATAATACATGATACATACCCTCATTACATGTCTTAAGAGGGTTATGTATATCACCTTTGACTGATTTTAAGAAAAAAAAGTCCTTTGAAATGTAATCGATTACACAAATTGAAGGGGGTGATTGATTTCTTTAATACAAGAGGAAGTTTGGTTTATTACTTACTAGCTTAAATAAAGCGTTAAAAAAAAATAATGAATGAACCAAATGGAGGATTAATATGAAAAAGAAATCTTACATATTCTCTGCAATTATTATAAGTGGTGCACTTGCTCTGGCAGCTTGTGGTAACCAAGACGCTTCTACAAAGGAAGGAGGTAAAGACACTACTAAAACAGCAACTATCGCAAGTACTGGTGATTTAATGATAAATCCTAAGGTTTCGGATAAAAAAGTTATGGATAAGGGGCCATATGGTGAGGCAGCAGTTTCGGCTAAAACATTAAAGCTTTCTGAAAAAGAAATTGAAAAGATTAAAGCAGGCAAATATAAAGCTGCTATTGTTATGCACTATTCTGGAACAGACTATATGACAGCCCAGGTTAATGCAATGAAAGCATCCTTCAAGAGGATGGGAATCGAAGTAGTTGCAGTGACGGACGCTCAATTCAAAGCAGAAAAACAAGTTTCAGATATTGAAACAGTATTAGCAAAAAAACCAGATGTAATGATTTCTGTTCCAGTAGACCCAGTTTCAACAGCACCAGCGTTTAAAAAGGCTGCCCAACAAGGGGTTAAGCTAATATTTATGGATGGAGTTGCACAGGGTTTAAAACCAGGGAAGGAATATATAAGTGCCGTGTCTGGTGATAATCGCGGAAACGGTGCTGCCGCAGCTGATATTATGGCTGAAAAGCTTGGTAAAAAAGGAAATGTGGGTATTGTTTTCCATGACGCTGATTTCTTTGTAACAAAAAACCGTACGGATGCTTTTGAAGAAACAATGAGAGAAAAGTATCCAAATATTGAAATCGTAGCAAGGGGGGGAATTACCGGGCCAAATGATGGAGAAAAAGTAGCTTCTGCAATGTTAACTAGAAACAAAGATATTAATGGTATCTTCGTGGTGTGGGATGTGCCTGCTGAAGGTGTCGTCGCAGCTGCTCGTACTGCAGGGAAAGAAGATTTAGTAGTCACTACAACAGACTTAGGCACAAATGTTGGATTGGAAATTGCCTCTGAAGGTGTTGTAAAAGGCCTAGGCGGTCAATTACCTTTTGACCAGGGCGTAGCAGAATCTATTTTAGCAGGATACGCATTACTTGGGAAAGAGGCACCTGCTTATGTCGCTACACCAGCTCTATCTGTAACCAAAGAAAACGTGTTGGATAGCTGGAAGCTAATTTACGGAGTGGATGCCCCGGAGATCATTCAAAATGCAGCTGAATAATATCTACTACTAATTAAATCATTAAATTATATGAAGTTATTCTGAAATGAATAGCTTTTACAAATAAAGAAGGTGAATTAGCTTTGGGACAGCCAATACTTGAAATGAAAAAAATATCTAAAGCATTCAACGGTATCACGGTTCTTGACGATGTTGATTTCTCTATCAATAAGGGAGAGATACACGCCTTAATGGGTGGAAATGGTGCTGGTAAATCTACTTTAATGAAGATTTTAACGGGTGTTTATACAGTAGACTCAGGAGAAGTTTTAATTGAAAATGAAAAAGTAACAATCAATAGCTATGAGGATGCTAGAAAAAACTTTATATCTATGATCTTTCAGGAGTTCAGTTTAATTCCGACATTAACAGTTGCACAAAATATCTTTCTCACAAGAGAAGACAAAACTTCTGTTGGGCTGATTAATGATAAAGAACTTGTTCTAAAAGCAGAAAAAATCATAAATGAATTAGGTGTCGATATCAACCCTAATGACATTGTCCAGGAACTTGGAGTAGGGTACTGGCAAATGACAGAAATTGCCAAAGCGCTTTCTCAGGAAGCCAAAATATTAGTCATGGATGAACCGACTTCCTCGCTTACTCAAAATGAGATAGACATACTATTTAAGCTTATGAATCAACTAAAAGCAAAAGGATATTCTATCATTTATATTTCACATAGAATGGATGAAATCTTCAAGATTTGTGACCGTATTACGATTTTACGAGACGGAAAGCATGTAGTTACAGATAACATTGAAAATATTGATATGGAATCTGTTATTCAGCATATTGTAGGGGCGAAATTTAATAAGGCCTTTGAATGGAAAGAAAGAAGTTATTCTAAAGTTGCCCAGCCGGTATTACAGGTAAAAAATTTATCGTCAGGACCAAAAGTCAATAATGTAAATTTAAGCATCTATCCTGGTGAGATACTTGGCGTGGCCGGACTGATGGGAAGCGGAAGAACAGAAATGGTCCGAGGCATATTTGGGGTAGACCCCAAAGATAGTGGAGAAGTCATTGTAAATGGACAAAAAGTAACCATAAAAAGTCCAACTGACGCAATAAATGCGGGTATAGCCCTTATTCCGGAAGACCGAAGGGTACAGGGATTAATCTTGGAGCACAGCGTGAAAGAGAACATGGTCTTACCAATCATTTCGAAGGTTAAAAGAGGCTTTTTGCTTGATGATAAAAAGTCCAATGAAATTACAAACAAGTTTGTTAAAAAACTTAATATCAAGACAGACAATATCTTCAAAAAGTCAGGTTTGCTCTCAGGTGGAAACCAGCAAAAAATTGTTTTGGCCAAGTGGCTGGCGAATGATCCAACTGTGCTTATTCTGGACGAACCTACAGTAGGGGTAGACATTGGTGCAAAATCAGAAATTATTGATGTGATTCGTGAACTTGCTGACAGCGGCAAGGCCATACTTGTTATCTCTTCGGAGCTTCAAGAATTGCTTGCCATGAGTGATCGCGTGGTCATCATGCACGAAGGAACGATATTCAAGGAGCTCAATCGAAAAGAAATCGATACAGAGGAGGATCTTCAATATGCAATACAAGGTCACTAATAAGGTTGAAAACAAACCTAGAAACAATTTAACTAAATCACTTAAAGGATTTGAATGGAGAAACTATATCGTTTATATAGCTTTTATAGGAGTATTAATCTATTTCTCGGTTAGCCTTTCAGACCAGGGATTCTTGAGCTCAGATAACTTTATGAATATAGTTAGACAAACAGCTCCTATCACAATCATGGCACTAGCGATGACATTTGTTATCAGTACAGGTGAAATTGACCTTTCTGTTGGCTCTATTGCAGCTTTATCTTCATTAACAGGTGCATTGTCCATCCAGGCTGGTTATGGAGCGATAGGTGGTGTGGCAGTTGGCTTGGCGACTGGGTTACTAGTTGGATTAATTAACGGATTGCTAGTAACAAGAGTACAAATCCCTTCCTTTTTGGTAACGCTTGGAACGTTGGGAGCTATTTCAGGGGTAGCGATGTGGATAACAGACACTGCACCGGTGCCGATCGTAGACGCTTCTTTTAACTTTATCTTTGGATCAGGTGACATTGGTGCAGTTCCTATCTTATTAGTGTGGACATTAATTCTGACTATTATTGCTCATATTTTATTGAAAAAAACACCTTTTGGAAGACAAACCCTTGCCACAGGCGGGAATGAGAGCGCCGCTCGTTTCTCAGGTGTAAAAACCATGAAAATTAAACTTATAGTCTTTCTTGGGACGGGACTAATGGCGGGTTTGGCAGGTTTATTATATGCGGGACGTATGCATGCAGGGAGGTATACATTTGGTCAGGGCGATGAGCTATCCGTTATCGCAGCAGTCATTCTTGGCGGAACAAGCTTATTTGGCGGCGTAGGAACCATCGTTGGCACTGTAGTTGGATCGTTGATGATTGGAACTATTAACAACGGATTAATAATCATGGGCTTAGATGTGAGCCAACAGATGATTGTTAAAGGAATGATCATTATCATGGCTGTAGCGTTCGGTAAGAAAGCTTTG
The DNA here is from genome assembly GCF_053608705.1 of Peribacillus sp. NPDC055009. Classification (NCBI taxonomy): domain Bacteria; kingdom Bacillati; phylum Bacillota; class Bacilli; order Caryophanales; family Bacillaceae; genus Peribacillus; species Peribacillus sp. NPDC055009. The sequence continues at coordinate 33,248 of NZ_JBSGVZ010000028.1, forward strand.
AAAAGATAGTAAACGATTCAATACTCATTTGGTTTCAACCACTAGAGCAGGGATGAGCAGTGAACAAAAAATCAGGTGGGAAACATTGAAATGGGTTTTTATCGGGCCACTTACATTGAAGTAATTAGAAGACTTGCTTTGTTTGAGGTGGTTTCTTTGACTTAGAACGGTTTAGATTTTTCAAACGCTAAGTTTTTATTTTGGTTGATAGATAATATATATAACAATTCAAAATGTAATCGATTACATTAGATTTAATGTTTATACCTGGAAATAACAACTTCTTTAAGCATTTAAAGGATCGTTCCTGGGATTGGGTATCTCTTTATAGGAATCTGCAACGATAAAACTTGATAATTGTAGGAATACTAGCACAACCCTGTAAATCGATAGCACGTCTAGGACACTAGATACCACTTACGATCAGTGAGAGTATAGAAAACTAAATGATACAGGGTTAGTTTCACATTATTCCTTTTTAGGAGGTGATTATTATTCTAGGGTTTTAAAGAAGGCTTTTCATCAGTTCGAATTGGAGGGTAAATAATGAAATTGGGATATCATACGAATACCTGGGGTGGAGTAATTGGCCATCCTGCAGGAGTCACTTCAGTGAAGGATTTATTCTATCTAGCAAATGGGTCAACAGAGGAAGCGTTAAAAGATATAGCAGAAGCAGGCTATCAAGGTTTTGAGATCTTCGATGGAAACCTAATGGAATACAAAGATCGAGTGGAAGAATTTAAGTCTTTGATACGGGAGAATTCCTTAGATTTTATTGGTGTGTACACAGGTGGGAATTTTATCTTTCCTGACATATTAGAAGAGGAATTATCAAAAATAGAGGCGGTAGCTGCTTTGGCATCAAAAGCGGGCGCAAAACACCTTATAGTCGGGGGAGGGGCAATCCGTTCGAATGGTATCCTGGATAGCGATTACATAGCGTTAGGGAATGCTCTTAATATTGTCTCAGACATTGCTGAAAAGTATGACCTTATAGCAAGTTACCATCCACATTTAGGGACAAATGTACAGTCCCCTAAGCAACTGGATAAACTAATGCTATTAACAAAGATAAATCTCTGCCCGGATACTGCTCATATTGAAGCTGGTGGTGGAGAACCGATAGATGTTATAAAAAAGTATTCGGATCGTATTAAATACGTTCATTTAAAAGACTACCATAATGGGGATTTCTTACCTTTGGGAGAGGGTCACCAAAATTTTGACCAGATGCTGACCGTTTTGGATGAAGTGAACTATGATGGATGGGTTACTGTCGAATTAGATAGCTACCCTGATCCAAAAAAAGGGGCAGAGATTAGCCGTCATTTTCTTTCTAAGTTTGTGAAGATAAATAACGTATAGGTTAAAGGATATGAAAGTGGGGTTATTATGAAGAAGTTTTTGTCGGTATTCCCTATGATTTTGTTGATTACCTCTTTTGGACTAGTTGGCTGCAGCCAGGAAAGTTCGAACAGCACTGAAGTTGAAAATGTCCCAGAAGCAAATTCATCGGGTCCGCTTACCATTAACACTGAATTACCGAGTGATCAGGAAATTCTTAGTAAAGGTCCTCATGGGGAAACTGCAGTTTCAGCAACAACATTAGAACTTTCAGAACAGGATATGGAAAAAATTAAAAAAGGGAAATATACTGCAGCAATTGTAATGCATTACGCGGGTAACGATTGGGCAAAGGCACAAATCGACGGTCTGAAATCATCCTTCAAAAGAATGGGCGTAGAAGTTGTAGCCGTTACGGATGCACAATTTAAACCAGAGAAGCAGGTTTCAGATATAGAAACTGTTCTAGCAAAGGATCCTGATCTTATCGTAAGTATTCCAGTAGACCCTGTCTCGACTGCTGCAGCATATAAGAAAGCAGTTGAAGCTGGAGTTAAGCTTGTGTTTATGGATAATACACCTAGCGGTCTGGAAGCAGGCAAGGATTATGTGAGTATTGTTTCTGCAGATAACTATGGAAATGGCGTGGCCGCAGCAGATATTATGGCTGAAAAACTTGGTGAAAAGGGGAAGATCGGTATGGTTTTTCATGATGCTGACTTCTTTGTAACAAAACAACGTACAGAAGCATTTGAAGCAACCCTTAAAGAAAAGTATCCCGATATGAAAATTGTTGCACGTGGAGGGATAACTGACCCGAACCAGGGAGAGAAGGTTGCATCAGGTATGCTGACAAAAAACCCCACTTTAGATGGAATCTTTGTTGTTTGGGATGTACCTGCTGAAGGAGCATTAGCGGCAGTTAGAACTGCAGGTAGAGAGGATATGGTCATAACAACAATTGATTTAGGCACAAATGTTGCATTGGATATTGCATCAGGTGGGCCAATAAAAGGTCTAGGGGCACAGCTGCCTTATGACCAGGGTATCGCTGAAGCTATCCTTGCTGGTTATGCTTTACTTGGAAAAGAAGCACCTGCATATATAGCAGTACCAGCTTTAACAGTAAATAAAGACAATATTCTGGATGCATGGGAACTGGTTTACCATACAGAGGCACCTAATACAATCCAGAATGCAGGAAAGTAAATACTATTGATCGCTAATTTAATAATAGGAGGAGAATAAAATGAAGAAATTGAATATAGGCATGATTGGTGGAGGATTTATGGGGAAAGCGCATGCACTTGCATATGCAGGGATGCCGATGTTTTTTTGGCCGTCACCAGCAATCCCACATCGTCATACTTTAGTTGATATTACAGATGAATTAGCTAAGGATGGTGCTTTGCGTCTAGGGTTTGAGAATTATTCTTCCGATTGGAGAGCGGTAGTAGAAAATCCAGACATTGATATTATTGATATTGTTACTCCTAATGATTCACATGCAGAAATAGCGATTGCTGCTGCTAAGGCCGGAAAGCATATTATTTCAGAAAAACCTTTAGCAAGAGATGCTAAAGAGGCAAAAACCATGTTAGAGGCTGTACGTGAGGCAGGGGTCAAGCATATGGTTGCTTTCAATTATAGAAGAACACCAGCTGTTGCATTGGCTAAAAAATATATTGAAGAAGGAAGAATTGGAAGGGTTTTGAATTTCCGGGGTACTTATCTACAAGACTGGTCTGCAGACCCTAATTCACCTTTATCATGGCGATTCCAGAAAAAAGTCGCAGGTTCTGGCGCTCTAGGAGATATAGGAACTCATGTAATCGACTTTGCACGTTACCTGGTCGGTGAAATCACTGATGTTAATGCACTTGCAAGAACATGGATTCCTGAGAGGCCAGTTCAAACAGGTGGTGTCGACAAATTAGGTACTATCAAAGGGTCTGAAGGTGTACCAAAGAGTGCTGTAGATGTAGATGATGAGTTTACTACATTGGTAAAGTTTGAGAACGGAGCAATTGGAAGTATTGAGGCTACACGTAATGCTTGGGGTCGTAACAACTTCTTAACATTCGAAATTCATGGTGACAAAGGTTCAATTTGTTTCAACTACGAGCGCCGTGATGAACTCCAAGTCTGTTTCTCTGACGACCCAGGCGATGCCAAAGGCTTCAGAACAGTTTATACTGGTCCGGCCCATCCATACGGAGAAAGTCTCTGGCCAATTCCAGCGTTAGGCATCGGCTATGGTGAAACAAAAATAATCGAAACTTATGATTTTATTAAATCAATTGCAGAAAACACAGCTGTTTCACCAGACTTTAATGATGGGTTTCAGATTGCGGTTATTTCTGATGCAATCCTTGAATCTGCTGAAAAAGGTGCATGGGTGAATCTGCAACAAAACCTTGTAAATGTAAAATAAATAAAGGGAAACTCCATCAGTAGAAGGTTATTTCATTTACACTTAAACAGGCCAGTCCTGAAATAAATTGGTAAACCTGCAGGTTTCATTATATGAGCTATGTTATTTGATAATTACTTCTGTGTTTTTTATCTCTAATATATAAAAAAAGGGTGACTATTAAAACAAGTCACCCCCTTTTTATTGCATCCCTCATTAACAAACCTTAAGACTCACACAGTTTTGACCTGACGGAGTAAACTAATTAGAAGTACTAATCTATTTTTGAGAAAAAGTAAAATTAATGGGGGAAAAATTTCTATATACAATAAGTATAAAGATTATAAATTTTGTGAAAAAAGTTGCAATTAATAATGTAATCGATTACAATTATTCTTGTAAAGCAGTTTACTACTTAAACAACCTAATAAGTAGATAGATAGCATTAATCCCTATAATATGTAATCGATTACATATAATTATCTCTAATTCACACGAAATCAAGGAAATAAAGGAAAAAAAGGAATAAAACCCAACTCATTTTTGTAATCGATTACAGAAAGTCTTATGTTACTGGTTAAGGAGGATCACACCATGGATAAAATTAAAGTGGGAGTCATCGGAAATGGTTTTATTGGACCTACTCATATTGAAGCTATTAGAAGGCTTGGTTTTGTGGAAGTGATCGGGCTAGCAGCGAATGGTCAGGAGGCCGCTGAAAAAAAGGCTGCTGAACTCGGGATTTCAAAAGCCTTTGGCGATTATGGCGATATGCTAAAAGATAGTGAAATCGAAGTGGTACATAATTGCACACCGAACCATCTTCACTTTACGATCAATAAAGAGATTATGTTAGCAGGAAAGCATGTTGTTTCAGAAAAGCCTCTAGCAATGTCAAGCCAAGAGTCAGCTGAATTGTTAGCACTCGCAAAGGAAAATAAAGTCGTGCATGGCGTCAACTTCAATTATAGGCAATACCCGATCGTGAAACAATTGGCAGCAATGATAAAGAATGGCGAGTTGGGCAAAGTGAATCTTGTGCACGGAAGCTACTTACAAGATTGGTTATTATATGAGACAGATTTTAATTGGCGGTTGGCTTCGGATGTAGGCGGAAAATCACGAGCCATCGCGGATATCGGTTCCCACTGGTGCGATACCGTCCAATATGTGACCGGAAAACGGATTACGGAAGTATTCGCTGATTTAGCAACAGTCATTCCAGTAAGAAAGAAACAAAAACACAACGGATCCACTTTTGGAACGGAAAAAGAAGAAAATAAGAATTATGAAGATGTTTCTATCAATACAGAGGATTACGCATCCGTTCTTGTACGCTTTGAGGATGGAGCCAAAGGGGTGTTTACGGTATCTCAGGTAAGCGCTGGCCGGAAAAATAGGTTGAGCTTTGAGATCAATGGAAGTCAACATTCAGCCTTCTGGAACCAGGAGGAACCGGAGAAATTATGGATTGGCCACCGTGAAAGACCTAATGAAATCCTTCAGGCAGATCCTGCTTTGTTCTTACCGGAAGCCAAACAGGCGATCCACCATCCAGGCGGACATAATGAAGGTTGGCCGGATGCAATGAAGAATATGATGCTGAATTATTATTCCTTCATTCGTGAAGGCAAGGATCTACTAAATGAACAAGTTAATTTTGCGACATTTGAAGATGGTCATATATCCATGTGCATTACTGATGCAATTTTAGAGAGCCATGAACAACAAAAATGGGTGAAAGTCCAGGGAAGGCAGGAGTATCTATGAAACTAGGTGTATTTACCGTTCTTTATCAAAACCTTTCTTTTGAAGCGATGTTGGATAAGCTTTCCGAAATGGGAGTAGATGCGGTTGAACTGGGTACTGGAAATTATCCGGGGAACTGCCATTGCAACCCGGATGAGTTATTAAGCAGTCCTGAAAAAGTTAAAGAAATTAAACGTGCGATTGATAGTAGAGGAATGACTATCAGTGGTCTAAGCTGCCATGGGAATCCACTTCACCCGAATCAAAAGGCTGCGAAAGAAGCACATGACACTTGGAGAAAAACCGTTTTATTAGCGGAACGGTTAGAAGTTCCTGTCATCAATGGGTTTTCAGGCTGTCCAGGTGATCATCATGAAGCAAGGTTTCCAAACTGGGTAACATGCTCCTGGCCACCTGAATACACCGAAGTTCTAGATTGGCAATGGAACGAAGTCGTAATTCCCTATTGGAAAGAGGAAGCTCGATTTGCCAAGTCACACGGCATCAATCAAATCGCACTTGAAATGCACCCAGGGTTTGTTGTGTACAACCCGGAAACATTACTGAAGTTAAGGGAGCATGTAGGACCGATTATAGGAGCGAATTTTGATCCAAGCCATTTGATCTGGCAAGGAATAAATCCGGTTGAAGCCATTAAAAGGCTTGGAAAAGAAAATGCCATCTATCATTTTCACGCGAAAGATACGTATTTGGACCAAGCTAATATTAGTGTGAATGGCGTCCTGGATACAAAGCATTACAGTGATATCTTAAATCGCTCCTGGACATTTAGATCTGTAGGTTATGGACAAGACGAAAAAGTTTGGAAAGATATTGTAAGCGCTCTACTCGCAGTAGGATATGATTACGTTGTTTCGATCGAGCATGAAGATATGCTTGCGTCGCTAGATGAGGGCTTAGGCAAGGCCATTTCGTTATTAAAAGGGGCCATGTTTAAAGAGCAATTAACTGAAATGTGGTGGGCATAAGGCTCACCATTCCTTAACTTTATAATTCGAGGTGATTAATAGTGAAAGCAATTAAAGGAACGAAACGCGGTCTCTTCGGCCTGCCTATCACCATGATTTGGGGATATTTAGCAACAATGATTTTTATGGTTGGGGACGGACTTGAGCATGGATGGCTGTCTCCATATCTTATTGAACAAGGTTTTACCGTTCAACAGTCTGCTACCTTATTTATGGCATATGGGGGAGTATTGGCTATTGCCTCCTACTTTTCCGGGGTTCTGACAGAAGCCTGGGGAGCAAGAAAAGTGATGATTTTAGGAATGATCATCTGGTTGATCGGTCACATTGCTTTTATAGAGGCTCTTCAAAGTAATAACTATTCAGTCATGTTGCCTACCTATGCTTTACGCGGATTCGGATATCCATTATTTTGTTACTCTTTCTTAGTGTGGGTCACGTATCGCAGCCCTGGTAAGGTCCTTGCGACAGCAATCGGAGTTTTCTGGGCAGCTTGGATTGCGGGGCTTTATGTAATCGGAAGTTATTTCCCAGCATTTATGCTTCCTAAAATTGGGCATGTAGGTCTTCTATGGAGTGCAGTTGCTTGGGTTTTAGTCGGTGGTTTAATTGGAATTTATGTTGTCGGACGCGATACAGGAGCTAAGAAAGGCAATCCAAAGGAAAAGTTCAAAAGCTTAATTAGTGGACTAACCATTTGCTACGAGAATCCAAAAGTAGCAATCGGTGGTATTGTTCGTACGATCAATACGACAGGTATAGGTGCACTGCCAATCTTTTTCCCGTTATATTTATCTTCCGAATACGGATTTAGCACAGAGCAATGGCTGCAAGTATGGGGAACGATGTGGTTAGCTAATATTGTTTTTGATATTGTTATCCCGTATGTCAGCGATAAATGGTTAGGCTGGAGAAATACGGTTATGTGGATTGGAAGCTTTGGTTCGGGTGTAATGACTTTGGTTTTGCTTTATACGCCACAGGTTTTCGGTGGTAATTTTTGGATGATGACTCTTGCAGGAGTATTTCTTGGAGCTGCACTCACAGGTTACGTACCAATCACTGCAATTGTAACTTCACTTGCACCAGATAAGAAAGGGTCTGCAATGGCTGTTGTAAATTTCGGAGCAGGATTATCTTACTTCATTGCACCGGCAATCGTTGGGGCATTCATCGGCAGCATCGGTGTGGAAGGTGTGATGTGGGTATTCGCCATCTTGTATTTTATTAGTGCATTCTTAATGAGATTCATGAAATTACCCCATGAAGAAAAGCAAAAACAGAAAGAAAATGCTTTTATTGACAAAGATCAAGCAAGTTAAAAGATAATAAAAACATTATATATTAAAAACTATGAAAAATAAGACCTTTATTAATAGGAGGAGAAAACCATGAAAGCAGTTATTTTTCCTGGAGACAAAAAAGTAGAAATAAGAGAAATGGAAATCCCGACACCTGGTATGGGAGAAGTTTTAATCCAAATGAAAGCATCTGCGATTTGCCGCAGTGATATGAGTTTATATTATGGAACTTCGGTTTTTGAGGGTACAAAACTTGGTTCTATTGTTCCAGGTCATGAACCTGCGGGAATCATAACAGAATTAGGAGAAGGGGTAACCACTTTTAAGACAGGAGACCGTGTTGCGGTTTATTTAGCACTAGGATGCGGGGAGTGTGCCCATTGTAAGAGTGGTTACAAAATGTTCTGTAAGGAATTCAAGTGCATAGGATTTGATTCCCACGGTGGAGACGCAGATTACATGGTTGTTCCGGCTGAAAACTGCATGAGGCTTCCCGATGATATGAGCTTTTTAACAGCTGCCGTTTCAACTGATGCTGTCGGAACGTTATTCCATGCCCAAAAAAGACTAGCGATTTCTGGAAGAGACAAACTTGTCATTTTCGGAATGGGTCCTATGGGGGCCGCCGGTGTAATGATCGGAAATGCCCTGGGTGCGACTGTAATTGCAGTCGATATGCTCGATGAGCGCTTAGAAATGGCGAAAGAATTAGGCGCAGCCTACGTAATTAATGGGAAAAATGCAAACGTACAAGAAGAAATTTCCCGCATTACAAATGGGCTTGGTGCCGATGCAGCGATCGATTGTTCAGGAAGTCCTTTTGCTCAGAATGATGCGCTGGATTGCGTTAGAGCCCATGGACGGGTTGCCTTTGTTGGTGAAAGCAAGGAAACTACGATTAAACCAAGTGCACAATTAATCCGTAAACAAATCTCTGTCGTAGGGTCGTGGTATTTCCCAATCCAGGAATTTGACGAAATTACGGAATTCATTGTCAGAAAAAAACTCCCTGTTGAAAGATTGGTGACCCATAAATTCAGACTGGAAGAAGCAGAAACAGCGTTCCGACTATTTGATGAAAGAAAAACGGAAAAAGCAGTATTTGTTTGGGAATAATATTTAGCTATACAAGTGAAATACTTATTAGCTCTCATTGCCGGTCCGAAGTATAGGGATAAAATAACAATCGTTAGATAATATCATTCGAAAAGAGGTTATGTATCATGAAGGGCATTTCGTTTAATACTTGGGCATACAGCAGTTTTCCATCTTGGGTCCCTTCCTATCCGCTAGAGGAAGTAATAAATAGGATTTCATCATTTGGTTATGATGCGATTGAGATTGGATGTGCAGCTCCTCATGCCTGGCCGGACTATTTATCACCGGAAAGAAGGAAGGAAATTTTAAAACTTTTAAAAGAAAAAAACTTAAAGGTATCATCGATGCTTCCTGCACCAGGAGGCGGACCGGGTAATAACCCAAGTTCACTTCTTGCTGAGGAACGAAAATTTACGATCAACCACTATAAAGAGGTTGTCCGGTTGGCACACGAGTGGGAATGCCCGACAGTTATGTGGATTGCAGGATGGGCCTCATTTGGCATGTCTCAACAGGATGCCTGGAATTACAGCTTAGAGGGGTTAGGGGAAGTTGGTAATTATGCCAAAGAGCTAGGTGTAACTATGGTTGTTGAGCCAACCCCTGCAGATAGCAACCTGATTGAAACAGCGGATGATGCTTTGTTATTAAGCGAACAAACTGGTTTATCCAATGTCAAGGTAATGTTTGATACATTCCATGCTTTGTACAGAAACGAAGTACCAAGTGATTATGTATATCGAATGAAGAATAAACTCCACCATGTGCATATTTCGGACAATGACCGTCTCCCTCCTGGCCAAGGAAGAGGCGATTTTACGGCCGTACTTAAAGCATTAAAAGAAATCAATTATGATGGGTATTTATCAATGGAAGTAGGATTTCATACAAGACAAGCAGAACCAGATTGGTACGCAAGGACTTCGATTGAATACTTGAAAGCTAAATTAAGTGAGATTGATTATTTATAAAAGGTATTGTTATGAAATATCATATTTGAAGTTATATACCTATGATTTCTGAGAAGAAAAGGATACTAGAAAAAGTTGCTAAGGTTTGGAAACTGATTAGAAAAATTATAAAGAATAGAGGCATAGTCGATTGACTATGCCTCTATTCTTTATATATATAAACCTAGTAGCTACCTAATACTGTTGTTTTAGGATTCTTTTTGGTTATTAGTAATTCAAGGTGATCTTACATTCATCCTGTAATATTTAACCAGGATAAAAACACTTGAACAGTCATTCAATATCAACATTTTTCTTTAACAGAGACAATTATTAAAAATAAAGGCTATAGAGACGAGAAGAGAAATAACCTATGGCAATTACAATAAAAGATGTGGAAAAACTGGCGAATGTTGCTACTTTTATAATTTCTCAAGTGATTGCAGATGATACTCGAATAAGTGAAAAAACGAAGGTTCGTGTTCGTAAGGCAATGCAAAAGTTAGGATACCATCCTAACTTCATTAAAAAGGTTTGAAAGAAAATGATGATACACTTATAAGCAAACTGTTTGAACAAAATGAGGATTAGGTTAATGTATGGACCGGTTTAAATGAGTATTTTGAATTAGGTATAAAATTGAGGGGAGCATTAGAGTTTAAAATCCATTAGATGATTTAAGAGAGCCTTTTGGCTCTTTTTATTTTGAAAAAGTTTTAACTTTGTAAATTTGTGTTTTGCTGTCCTACCCTCCCCCTACAGGGATTATTTCTATTAGGATTATGGTCCTTTGCTTACTCTAAGCTATATTTATATTATGTAAACTGGGGAGGATAAAGTTTTCACTTATTATAAAACGGATTTACATAAATATGGGGATGACTTTACATAATAGAGAAGGATATGAATTCTTTTGTAATAGGGAGGTGATTAGATGTTCTTCAAAAAACGAAAGATTAGAAATAATAAAGACAAACAGGCCGTGACTGAGAATTCACAAGATATTGGCCAGCTTTTTGCTAAGGTTAAAAAATCCAGTGATTTTAAACAATTTCCACTTACGGATGAATCGGGACATTTAATCATTTCTTACTACAATACACTGGTCGATCAACAACAACTCCAACTGAAAATTTTAATGATTTTCCGAGAGACCCCTTTTGAACTAGACAGGCTAGAGAAAATTGATGACATAAAGAAAATCATCGCAATAGAAGATATTGTAATAACGGATAATCAGAACGAAGCTGAATCAAAGTTACTTAAAGGGTATGCGATACTTCAAATGAAGGAAAATGATCAAAGGGTTGCTTTAATTCTCTTATCTAATGATAAAGCTGGATTGCGTGAACAAAATAACGTTGAAAATGAGTTTAGTGTGGTGGGGCCACAAATTGGGTTTCTTGAGAATATTGATGTAAATATACATTTATTAAGACAACAAATAAATACAACTGATCTAATTACGAAGGAAGTAAACATTGGTTCTACTTCAAATACTCGAGTTATTATTGCTCATATTGATGGGATTACGAGTGAGCAGCATGTTAATACCATGACCCAACGGCTTCAAGATATTGATTTTGATGTCATTTTTGATACTTCTCAGCTGCATCAATTTATAGAAGATAATTCCCTTACACCGTTTCCTTTGCTTCTTCCAACTGAACGTGTGGATAGGGCGGTTCAAGCTCTTATTAACGGACAAGTAGCTGTTTTAAGTAGTGGGTCGCCATATGTAATTACAGGTCCTTCTACGATCATTGATTATTTTATGTCACCTGAAGATTACTTTCTCCCATGGATTCTTGGATCTTTTTTTCGTTTAATACGGGTATGCAGTGTCCTTTTCTCCATTTTTGGAACATCTATTTATATAGCTGTTATCACTTACCATTACGAGATGATTCCAAACGATTTATTCGGTTCACTTAGTATTTCTCGTTATAATGTCCCGTTTCCGCCGGTATTAGAGGTGATTTTTCTGGAATTCACGATTGAACTATTACGTGAAGCGGGAGTCCGGTTACCTACAAAGGTAGGACAAACATTGGGAATAGTGGGCGGTATTGTTATCGGCCAAGCGTCAGTTGAGGCGTCCCTTACAAGTAATGTCTTACTCATTATAGTCGCCTTATCTGCCTTAGCTTCCTTTACTACCCCAATTTATAAAATGTCGAACACTATACGTTTTTTACGTTTTCCTTTAATTCTCTTCGCATCTATTTGGGGGGGACTAGGCATCGTTATCGGGATTGCCTTTTTAATCATTCACCTTACACGGTTAGAATCTTTAGGAACACCCTATACAGTTCCATTTTATCCATTTAGGCATGAGGATTTAACGGACAGCCTGATCCGTTCCTCTTATAGTAAAACATCCAAAAGGCCAAATTATTTACGTCCTAAATCAATTTGGAGATACCACCCACATAATCACAAAAAAAAGAAAAGTGATTTTGATGAATAATCAGCAAAGGATAATAAAGGTGAATTAAATGAGATTATGTTTTCTGTTAACTTTTAGCTTAACTTTCTTTTTATCAGGGTGTGGTATACATGAGAGGATCATTGATGAAGTTCAGATAATTGAAGCTCTAGGATATGATCGGGAAGAAGGCAAAGTTAAAGGAATTGCTATTTATCCTACTTTCGCAGAGCAGGGAAAAGTCAAATTGAAGATTTATAAAACGGTGTCTGATTCATATGAAGACATACTCCCGAGAATGAATGCAAAATCAGCCTATCCTATTGAGACAGGAAAATTAGATTTTGTATTGTTCGGCAAGGAATATGCCACACAAGGGATCGAAGATGTTATCACTAATTTTGCCCGAAATCCAAATACAGCGAGTAGAATGCAGTTGGGCATTGCTGAAAACACAGCCGAAGATATACTTCAATCCAGTAAACATGTGAATCTTTCATTCCATTTAAGTGAAAAAATCAATCAAAACATTGAAAGTGGTAATTTGCCAAAAATGAATCTGCACATGTTTTTGAACAATTTTCATCAAGAAGGGAGGGATCAAATTTTACCTTACCTTATCCTAGAGGAAAATCAAATTAAAATTGACGGGTTAGCTTTATTAAAAAACGGGAAGTACATAAATCATATTAATTTAAGACAGTCCTTTATTCTAAAAACATTAATTGATGGGTCTCAAAATGGACAATATAAAACCAAAATCACACAATATAAAAAGGAAGGTTTTATTCTCTTGAAAAACCTGGATGCAAAAACTACATATACGGTTGAGAAAACCGAAGGCATTCCGAGTATATTCATCGATTTAACCATCCATGCAGAGATTGAAAAAGCATCATCCTGGTTTGATTTGAAAAAAGATAAAGATATTGTAAAATTGGAACGAACTTTAAATGAACACTTTAAGGAAGAGGTCCAACGTTTAATTTCACTGGCACAAGGATACAATGTAGATCCCATTGGGTTGGGAGAAAAGGTTAGAGCCAACTCAAGAAGTTGGGACTATCAACGGTTTATGGATATATACCCAGAAGTAAAAACCACTGTACACACAAATATTGACATCCTAAATACAGGTATTGAAGAGTAAGTCTGCCAGATAAGAGGAGGAGCCACGTGAAATCATTACTAGACGAACGACATTTAGTATCTTCCTTTTACGTTTTCTTTCTGATCTACACGAATATTATTGGCATAGGAATCATGAGTTTTCAACGAGATATAACGAAGGACGCAGGTTATGATGCATGGGTTTCCATCATTTTATCAAGTATAAGCATTCATATACTAGTTTGGATGATCTATCGTATTCTTAGAATTGCTAAAAATGATGTCATACATGTTCACAAATTTTGCTTTGGAAAATGGATTGGCGGACTGTTCAACATTTTCGTGATTTTCTACTTTCTTATATTAGCGTTAATTGTTTTCCGTGTTTATATTGATGTTGTTCAAGTTTGGCTGTTTCCCTTAATGAAGACATGGCAAATAAGCCTCATTCTTCTAGTCCTCATTTATTACGTTGTATCCGGTGGATTCCGCGTGATTACTGGAATGTGTTTCTGGGGAACTATTATACCTTTTATTATCCTGTTTCCCCTTAATTTTTTTTCGTTGGAATTTGCCAATTTTCACAATTTATTACCCGTCTTTAACCACTCTCTGAAGGAAATCGTATCATCCTCTAAAGCTATGTTGTTTCAGTATGTTGGCTTTGAGACCTTATTCATGTTCTACCCATTCATAAAAAATCCAGACAGATCACAAAAATGGGCCCATTTTGGACTTTTGTTCTCAAGCTTACTTTATCTAATAGTAGCACTCATCACATTTGTTTTCTTTAGTGAAGGACAATTAAACCATACAATATGGCCCACATTAGATCAAATGAAAATTGCGAAATTTCCTCTAATAGAAAGAGTCGAATTTATCGTTGTTTCGATTTGGTTACTTCTCATATTACCCAATATCAGTGTGAAAATATGGGCAGGTTGTCGTGCTATTAAGAAAGTAATAAATGTGAAACAACGTATAAGTCTGTTCATTGTACTGGTCCTATTCTTTATTATAGCTAATGTGCTCAAAGAGAGGAGTCAAATAGAGCGATTGAATGAAATGTATTCAAACATTGCTTTTTACTTTGTGTATCTATATATCCCTTTTCTCTTTTTGTACATTCATATTAAGCATAAAATAACTAAGTAGGATAGAAAGCTTCTAGAAAGTTATAATACAATCTGGGCAGATCGTTTTGTAAGGATTCAACAGAAAAGGTCTGCAGTTACATTTGGGAAGGTGAACCATTCCAAATCACAGAAATTACAATGGATGATCCTAAACTAAGTGAGGTTTTTAGTTCGCCTTATTGCGTCAGGGATTTGTCACACTGATGTTCTAATACAAATCAAGCTTACCATTATATATTTCTCCATTGGTTCTTGTAAATTTAGGTATCATAACGCATTTTGTTGGTTTGAAGTTAAATATGGGGTTTGTAGGAATGGGAGTGAGTAGGGTAGGTGCAATTATACTTGGAATAAGCCTAAGAATCTTAGTTTTAATATTAATTACAGATTAAAATAAGAAAAGAAAATTGAAGAGAACCATTTGATTGATTAATGATGTACTTCTTAAACTAACGAGTGTGATACTTCAATAAGGGGTATCGTTTTTCTTATTGAGCTCCCATGAAAATTAAAAAAGCTCAAAATCTAGAAAAAACCACAACAAAATAGACCCAGTAAAAACGCTTTTTTAAAAAAAGGCTGAGCCTTATGAGTGATCTGATTGAGTTTGGTAAATCGTTAAACAAAACCTCGAATCATTGGAAATTAAGTAAAGGCTAGCGCGACGATCAAAAAAAGATTAATCTCCCAAAAGTATTACCCATAAAGGGCGCGACAGTCGATGGTACACCGTTGTCGTCGGAGTCAGACTAACGGATGGGCTCAAAGGCACCATAGTTCAACGACCTTCTTCGCCAGCCATTTAAACATTATCGCGACATAGAGACCAATTTTCATTCTCTGTGGTGAAGCGCTGATATTTGCGCTTCATAGATGGTAACGGGTGCGTTAGCTGAAAACAGGAGCTGTTTTTAAGGCAGCACATTCTTTGTATACCGGGATTTTTGGTTGAAGAAAAAAATGATTTGATTAGTGTTGAATTAAATACTAAATACCATAATTATAGCTTATACCAAGGCGTAACTGCCGGGCAGGAACAAATATTTAGACAGTTGGTCAGAATAATATTGAATAAGAAAAAAGAGTCGGCAAAGCAACTCTCCTCTAAAATTCTCCGTGTTTAACTTAATAAGAATTTATTCAATGCTTGTTGTAAAGTTCCTAATGTTTGATCCGAAATTTTATATTTAAGCCATCCAATAACGTCTTATTTAACTTCTACGCAAAAGATATAGACGAAGTTCACCAATTCATCAAGAGTAATAACATATCCATTGTCAAAGAAATAGAGCGAATTAGAGATTTTGCTTATTTTAACTTTCAAGATCCAGATGGTAATGTACTTATGATTTGTAATGGTTAATTTTCTTTGGGAGTAGTCGGCTATACTACTCCTTTTAACTTTTTTTGCAGTTTGCGTCAACTCTACAACAAGTCTTAAGAAACTAATGGGTGCGTTAGCTGATGTTCAATTTAATTTGTAAGGTTCAATGGATGTATGGAAATGGTCCGGCTTATTTTGAGTTAGTAAAACAACAGAGGCTAGAAGGAATTGTCAAAAAAGGAAATTAAAAATATCATATTGGTAAACGATTGCAGGGCTCAAGATTATCTATTATCAATATACCGATGCAGTAATAACTGGATTGTGAAAAGATGAATTTGGTTTGCTTCTAGGGATTGAAGAAATAACCGAATAAAGCCAGCTGGCATAATAGAGTTTGTCACTCCTGCAGCGAGGAAAAAATATTCTATAGTCAGTATCAGATTTAATTGTAGATGAAAACAAGAAAATGAAAATTATTTATTTAGATTCGAAGATTAAGTGCAAGGTAAAGTTTAGAAATTATACAAAGGCAGGCTTGCTCCGCATTGCTGTCTTATATAATCAAATAAAATAGTGAAGGTGATTTTACTTTGTCTATAGAAAATCCAGAAGGTAATTATTTATGACCACGAAGATTATCCTGACGTTAGTGGTCGCTATGACAATTGCGGTAAAGCTTAGTTTGAAAGTTCGGTTAAATATATTCGTAAATGCAGAGAGTGTGGCATGAAGAAATCGATTTAACCCTAGTAAGAAAGAAGTAAAAATCGTTTAGATTGGATCATCTACATTACCATTATTACCTTGTTTTGCTAAGCACTTCCTATAATATACCCCTAAAAAAAGCAATGTTTCTCAAGTTCGAGAAATTCATTGCTTTTTTCGACTTGCCCGAACCTCTGTGTAATCTGTCTGTTTTCACATCCATGAGGTGACTTTATTGTTGAGGAAGGTTTAGGGCTGTATTTGCTGTATTTAAATCAACTTGTAATTGTTCACTTAAATCATGTGGATGATAGTAACCTTTTGAAATCATATAGTTACTTATCTCTCCGTGTCTTTCTACAGCGACACGAAGCTGTTCTCTTAAGGCTGCTTTCAATTCAGGTGTTTTTGTTTCTGTAATGGCAAAAGCAAGATTTCTAATTCCAGATTTTGCGGATATTAAGAAGTCCGTTGCAATCACCTGATCAGTCATGCCACCCATCCCCGCCATATTTTGCAAAAAATTTGTCATTACTGTTCCCCTCGATTCGTCAGAATTTCCTGGAGTGTTTGAATATCTTGTGTCCCAGTGCTCATGTCTTTTAATAGAATATTTTGTAGTGCTGTATCCTGCACTAAACTGCTCATTGTAGAGGACTTTGTTAGACAAAGACTCTTGAAAGTTAAAATTTCGTGCGCCTCTAAAGTCTCATGCAGTCCTAAATTTTTCGTCATGATTTTTCACTCCATTTCTTTGAGAATTCACTTACATATCTTTCGTAATACAAAAGTTTTTATACATCATCATTTGCATAGGTAACGTGTATTTTGCGAAATAAACTACCTATCGGTCAATATTCCGTATAACAAACAGATGAACTGGGAAAGGTATTTTTGTTATATAGATTAGGGAGGTGCACGTATGGAAAATGAAAGCTTGGCATTTCATGAAACCATGGAAACGCATGAAATTTTAAATTTTAAAACAATAGGTTTAATGAGATCAAAATTAATGCAAGGAATTTGCTTTGACAATGACTTAAAAGCATTAATGGAAAAAGACGTACAACAATCTATAGCTGCTATAAACGAGCTAAAGGGATTTTATACAGAAGCTCGAACAAACTATGAAAAATGAGGTGGAATTTAAATGGAAATGGATTTTTTAGATCCTCAAGGCGCTGAACATATGCCGGAAATGGCTGATTCCTCTTTCGCGCTAGATTTCCTACTCTCTATCAAAAGTGGGATTCATACTTATGGTATTGCATTATCTGAAACAGCGAATCCCGCATTGAGAAAAGCATTGTACCAGCAAATGGAGCAATCTATTGACTTACATGGTGAGTTATCCGATTTAATGATCAGGAAGGGCTGGCTTTATCCGAACGATGTAGGTAAACAGGTGGAATTAGATTTGAAATCAGCCGATATGGCGGTTAGTATCGCTGGAATGAATCTTTTCCCGAATGATACTGACAGACTCGGCATGTTCGCCACGCCGAATAAATAAAGGAGGAAAAGCATCATGAAAGCCGTAACTTACCAGGGCAATAAAAATGTACAGGTTAAAGAAGTTAAAGACCCTAACATCAAAAATTCGGATGATATTATTGTAAAAGTCACTACTTCAGCGATTTGCGGCTCCGATTTGCACTTAATTCATCAATTAATTCCCAATATGCCTACAGATTATGTGATTGGTCATGAGCCGATGGGGGTTGTTGAGGAAGTTGGACCAGGGGTAACTAAGTTAAAGAAGGGAGACCGGGTCATTATCCCATTTAACGTTAGCTGCGGGAGCTGCTGGTATTGCGACCACGACCTTACAAGTCAGTGCGATAATTCAAATCCTCATGGGGAAATGGGTGGTTTTTTTGGATACTCAGAAACAACTGGTGGGTATGCGGGCGGGCAAGCTGAATATATGCGTGTTCCTTATGGAAACTTTACCCCTTTCAAAATCCCAGAAGACTGCGAGGTAGAAGATGAAAAATTGGTGTTGCTCGCTGATGCAGCATCCACAGCATTCTGGAGTGTAGATCACGCAGGTGTCAAATCTGGCGATACGGTTATCGTTTTAGGCTGTGGTCCTGTTGGTCTACTCACTCAAAAATTCGCTTGGTTTAAAGGGGCGAAAAGAGTGATTGCAGTCGACCATCTAGATTATCGTTTAGAGCATGCAAAAAGGACGAATAAAGTCGAAACCGTAAATTTTGCACAATATGAAAACACTGGTGAATACCTTAAAGAAATCACTAAAGGTGGTGCAGATATCGTTATTGACTGTTCCGGGATGAGTGGCAAAATGACTCCGATGGAATATCTTGCATCGGGTCTTAAATTACATGGGGGAGCCATGGGAGGGATTGTAATTGCGTCCCAAGCAGTGCGTAAGGCGGGAACCATACAGATAACAGGCGTTTATGGCGGCCGTTATAATGGATTCCCCCTAGGAGATATTTTCCAAAGAAACGTGGATATTAAAACCGGACAGGCTCCTGTTATTCCTTATATGCCCTACCTTTATAAACTAATATCAGAAGGAAAAGTAGATCCTGGCGATGTTGTAACCCATGTACTTCCAATTGACCAAGCAAAGCATGGGTATGAAGTGTTTGATACAAGGACAGATGGATGTATTAAAGTGGTCCTTAAGCCATAAAGATGGTTGTTTTCATTTGGGGTAAAATAGATTTTACAACTATGGAAATGGACTATGAGTAAGGAGGGAAGGTATCAAACCCTTTTTGGAGTAATTTTTACTTCTGGATGAAATACGAATAGAAGAAGATTTTAGAAAAGTGAACTCCCTGACTTGAGAGCTACATTTACCTTATTCAAATTAAGCACCAGAAAAGACGATTTTGCCCACGTTAAGGGAAAATCGTTTTTTTTTTTTGTGCTCTAAGCTATCTTTTTTTCATTAAGTAAAACCCACGACCTACAAAAACTATAAAGAGCAAATTAGTTATAGGGTTTTTGTTATTTTTTACTTTTTTCGTTTGGATTTATCACATATACTTTTTCTTTTCTTTGGAGAACAATATCAGAAAAGATTATAGCAGTAAGTGAATTCATTCAGCGAATCATTCGGCATATACTCTTTCATAGTAAAATCCCTATCAATTGGATAGGGATTTTCGTTTGTTATTTTGATTTAGCAAAAGTTTTTTTGCAAATTCAAATCCAATCGATCCATCATCTTTCAAAACAAGAGAAGCATCAAAAGGCTTCTTTTCTTTTGCCTTTGGTTTCATCCCTTTGATCACACTTGTTTTCTTCTTGGTGCATAAATCACTTTCATTAATGCATTTGAGATGGGAATGTCTGTTTACATCCTCTTGCATATTCCGGAAATTTGATCAAAGCGATTACGATGACTGATATCCGAAGAAGGTTATCCTCAATAGCTTCCAAGTATTAACTTTTTGTCCTTTCCAATAAACGATCTATGGAATCCTGTATGTGGCTGGAGATCGCAATCTCGGCTCTGTATACATCCCTTGTCCGGATGGCCTCAATGATTTCCATATGTTCCGATGGTGCGTCTTTTTGGTCGATCTCACCTTTGACATGATAAAACCGGCCTATATGAAGATGACAGTGCATGCCTTTATATGCTTCAAATAAAAACGGGTTTCCTCCAGCGTTCATGATGGCATGATGAAATTGTTGATCTAAATGAGTAAAATCTAGTATTTTTTTGTTGGAAGCACCTGTGTTTGTGGAAAACATTTCATCTGTAAGCGCGGCCATTTCTTCCGTCACCCTTACATTATTTAAGCGGATAATATTCCGGATCGCATGCGTCTCCAGTAATATCCGGGCCTCCAACATTTTCGCCATATTTTCAGTATCTAATATGTCACTGACCCGATACCCCTTATTTGGTTCTAAGATGACTAAGTTCTCAGAGTTCAGACGAGATAATGCTTCTCTGAGAGGTATGGCGCTAATGTTGATTTCCCGGGTTAAATGGCTGATATTGATTTTTTGTCCCGGCGATAAATCCCATTCAAAAATCTTTTCCTTTAATAAATTATAGACATATTCCGTTGTCTCCCCGCGTTCTTTTTCCTTTATCATCGAGATGCCCCTAACTTAAAAAAATTTCTATGAGAACGAGTGTTATTTCATATAGATGTAACAACTTAAATTATTACTGAAGTAGCTTTCTTCTTGTTGCCCCTATCAATAAGATAAGGCGAAACCATATTGATATCAAGAATAGAGAGTTTATAAGGGGACCTATAGTTTGCTGGATAGCTACAAAAATATCCTCATTACTGATAATTATATATTATATTCGTAAGT
>NZ_JBSGVZ010000029.1:0-47205 GCF_053608705.1 Peribacillus sp. NPDC055009
ATATAATGTTGTCTTAAATAAGTATTTATAAATTTCTCTTATATAATCATTAAGATTTAACATTTGAATTATAAAATATTGTTATAATTTTCAGAATCTAATTTCATACTAATTATATCTCATATAAATAAATGTAGGATATATTTAGGTCTTCATACCTTTAGGGATGCTTTTGCCATCATTTCTCACTTAAATGGAGTGGAAGTCTATCAGATTATGAAGAGTCTGGGCCATGAACAGCTTTTCACTTCAGAAATATATTTGGAGAAAGTTTTTGAAAAAGGACGCCATGCGATTCATTTGTGGTTTGGGGAGTATATATATAAGAAGATCTTCATATTCAGAGGGATTTTTGTGATTTTTGGCGCACTCTTAAAAATCCCATTTCTAAAATGGTTTAAAGATTTAAGAAATGAAAAATAGTCCAGATTTAATAAAAGATAATTCCACACCTACATCTAATTCATGTATGTTTACTTTTTTTATAAAGAAAGAAAAAAATAAAAGAGGGAGAACAAATCATCTGGATGACTTGTTCTCCCTCTTTTTTAGAATCCCTTAGGTAGGCATGACGAAGGAATGATAGGGCCTGGGAGGGAAAGCCACCAGGGGCGGCGTTGGAAAATGTTCATAACAAGTTAAAAAATGGAGTTCTAATATTTAGTTAAAAAAACTCAAATTCAAATATTTAATTCTTCTCCCCGAACTCTTTTCCTGCTGATTTTTTATCCTTTATTTTAAAAGAAATGAGGAAGCTAATTAATGAAAGTACAGCGATGACAATAAATGAGATTTGCGCGCCATACATATCAGGATGTACTATCTCGGGACGCTGCTGAGCATTTTCGGTAGCTGTTGTCATTACAGTAACAAGTATTGCTGTACCTACAGATGCGGCAATCATTTTCATCGTATTATCCATTGCTGCACCATGGGCAATTAACCGTTTAGGCAGCTGGTTTAAGGCGGCCGTTGAAACAGGCATCATAACCATGGCTAATCCGAACATCCGTATACTGTACATTACCATTATAAATGTAAAACTTGTCGAAGGACCAACATCCATAAAAGTAAAGGAGGAAGCGGTTATGAGGAGTAATCCGCCAATAACCAGCCACCTGGCTCCAATCCGGTCAAAAATACGTCCAATGAACGGGGACATTATTCCGGTAATAAGTGCTCCTGGAAGTATGGCTAATCCAGCTTCAAACGCAGTAAATCCTCGCATATTTTGCATAAATAGCGGGATGAGCGTTTCGGCACCTATCAGACCCATAAAGGTAATGGCTCCAATAATAATGGCAAGCGGGAATAATGAATACGTGAACACACGGAACTCCAACATTGGATGCTTCAATCGTAATTGCCTTTTGATAAACCAAACAAGTGAAATTGTTCCAATGCCTAGGGATATGATGGTACTCTCGTCTGCCCATCCATAATTACCAGCAGCTGTAAATCCATACAATAATCCACCGAATCCCACGGAAGATAAGACAATCGAAAGCACATCCACTTTTGGCCGTGTAACTTCTGTTACATTTTTTAAAGCGAAGAACGCAACTATGATATCAATAATAGCAATTGGTAGAATGATAAAGAATAACACCCTCCATGAGTAGGTTTCCGTAACCCAGCCCGACAAAGCGGGTCCAATAGCCGGCGCGAAGGAAATGACCAGTCCGACCAGTCCCATAGCTGCACCACGTTTATGAACAGGAAAAATCATTAGGAATACTGTTTGCATTAACGGGAGCATTATTCCGGCTCCGCTCGACTGAATCATCCGCCCTAGCAGCAACATTCCAAAATTAGGAGCTAGCCCCGCAACCAATGTACCCGTAGCAAAAATCCCCATCGCGGAAAGGAAAAGCTGTCTGGTGGTAAAGCGCTCCAGTAAAAACGCGCTAACAGGGATCATGATCCCATTAACCAGCATAAAAACTGTTGTTAGCCACTGTGCACTATTTGCCGTAACATTCATCTCCTCCATTACAGGAGGAATGGCGGTAATCATTAATGTTTGATTCAAGATCGCAATGAATGTACCCGCAAGCAAAAGAGCAACAATTGTTGTCTGTTTACGATTTGTTGAACTCAATTATGGTCCCCCTTTACGATTTGGAAAAAAACATACTTTTGTAGATTACACGAATTCACATCAGATTTCCAGTAATTTGCTGTTAAAAATAAAAAGCCATAAAGTCGGCATTAAATCATTACTTCCCCTACAACTAAAGGGGATTTTTTTTGAAGAACAGGTTGCAATTGATGCGTATTAGCCTAGACAAAGTGTTGCTGTTGAGCCAAACACGGACGCACTTTCAATAGTCACTCCATTTTAATAGCAGATCAAATAGCGGCAGCAGACATCAAAAGACATCAAAACAATCTTATCAAGTGATCGACTTTTATCGCATAAAAAGCGCTCTTAACTGGCTATAATCACCATTGCAATTACGTTGTGATAATTGCTTAAGGTATATTTCCGTGTTTTGATACCGTAGTCCCTTTAATCTAAAAGTGAATGATACTTTTTTAACTTTGTTCAGCAAAATGTCCATTATCTACAGTATGTTTTTCCGCCATATTCATAGTTTTTTATAAATGACAATAGATGAAAGTCGTCATATTCAGAGTAGTTTTGCTGTATTTTCGACTCTATTGAATGGCGCTCTCTTAAAAGATCCATAAATGGTTTAAAAATTAAAGATATGAAAAATAGTCCAGATTTAAATATATACTAGTGAATATAATTGAGAAATTAAACCCCTTGCGGATGCGATAACCCTAGAATTTCCGGTTAATTTAACTCTTCTATTTAATTCTTTGGCTCTGTTAAACGATTATGTTGATATTTGAATAAAACGAACTCTTGTTCTATAATAGTGATATAAATAAGAACAAAAGTGAGTGGTTTCAAATGACATTAACGGACATTATTAAGGAGATTCAAAAACTCAATACCGCAGACCAACTTCGTTTGAAAGAGTTTTTCACAAAATCTCTTGCCGCATTTTCAGCTAGTAAACCTATTTTTAAAGAGGTGTCCGAACAGAAACATAAAGACGGCTACACTTGCACTCACTATCATTCGAATAATGTTGTCCGATTCGGAAAGTATTCCGTTAAAGTAGGAATGAAAACAATGGAACGGCAGCGTTATCGCTGTAAAGATTGCGGTAAAACCTTTACCGATGTCACGAATACCCCTTTGCGGGGTTCGCACCTTCCTCACAAATGGTTGGATTTTATTCAGTGTATGATTGAAGGCTACTCTTTACGCAAGGCATCTGAGTTGATTGAAGTCCATTATGTCACCCTTTTTTATTGGAGGCATAAGATTTTACCAGCTTTGAAACAAATGGATTTTGACCAATTTTCTGTATTGTTGAAATGGATGAAACCTATTTCCTATACTCTGAAAAAGGGAAACGAAATTTAAATGGGCGTAAAGCTCGCAAACGTGGTGGTGCTTCTCAATTCCGTGGCATCAGTAAAGAACAAGTTTGTGTGCTGATTGCCAGGGACCGTCAAAAACTGACTTATTCCAAAGACTTAGGACAGGGACGTATTGTAAAATCCCGATTGGATAAAGCAATCGGCTCCAAGCTATCCAAATCGAATATCCTTTGTACAGATGCGTGGCGAGCATTTAAAACCTATGCGAAAGACAAAGGACTAGAGCATTATCCTTTCAAATCGGATGGAAAGGAACGTGTTAAAGGGCTTTTCCATATCCAAAATGTTAACAACTATCATAGTCGTCTGAAAGGCTGGATGGACCGTTTTAATGGCGTGGCAACCAAATACCTCAACCAATATTTGAGTTGGTTTCAATTCTTGGATGTAATTAGATTCCGTAATGATTCTACAACGGTAAGCAAAATGGTGATTGATAGTTGTCTATTATCTACCAATGCTACTTATGATAAATTAAGATTATCAACATTTAAGTTATAACTTGCCTTATGGGGACGGGTGAATTTTAGAGAAATGTTAAAAATAACCTAAGTAGGAGGTGAGAAATTGAAAAAACAATATTTTGTTCAATTCTCAGACGATAGTATAAAAGATGATTTTGCCCTTCCAAAAGATATGTTTAAATCAATGGATGTCGGAATTAGAGACATAGATACGGACTTTCTTTATACATTGGCTCAAAATATGTTCAGCTTTCCTGTATTCTTTGTGCTGGAATCTGTGATTTTTGAACATATTGAAAAGATTATTTTGGAAAGGAATATCCCTTACTATAAGTTTGCTTCGGACGGTATTATTATCAAAATTGATTCGGTTGACACACTAGAAGTGATTTGTAGTAGTACGGTTGATTTAGTTTTAAATGGATTGAGCGTGTTTATTTTCTTTGGACAAGGACTTTCTGAAGAGAATTTAGTCCCAACAAGAAACTGGGATAAACCTATTGAATTTAAAAATCTAGCTTTTGAAAAGGTCGATACATTTATTGATGTACACGAGGTTGGACTCACTATATTTAGTAAGAATGACAAATACAACTCCCCTAAAAAAATTACACACTTTATATCAAAAGCCTACTCGCTTGATTTGGAGAACAGCGACATTTAATTAGCTTAAATAAGAACAAAATCAAGGACCTTGATTGAGGTTCTCAATTTATAATTAGCTTATATCAACAATATTATTTAACAGAGCCAATTCTTTAAAGAGCTCAATATTTTCTTTATCCATCCTGCAAATAAAAAGCACCCAATTTAATGGATGCTTAGATTTCCTTTCTTTCGTAATCTTATTTCAAATTTATCACTGAAAAATTCATTTGCATTAAAAATAGTACTAATGTCTGAAATATCACCTATGTTCACAATTAAGGCTTCATCAACTTCTTGATCTGTGAGAACTATGCGATATTCATATTGATTTTCAAAGTATTTATCTTTCCAAAAATAAATATCAGTCCCTTGATTTTTATAAGAGCTCATCCTAGCTGAGGAATTGATGTTATAATCATCATATTTTACCAAGCCCCCTCTGTAAGCATAACCTTTTTCATTGAGTGTTCTAGTAATTCTGTCAATAAATTGCGATGGGGTAACAAAAATTAAGCTATCTCCGAACTCCCTGATCATTTTATCGATTTGTTCATTAGGTAAATCAAATTTGGTATAGTAATATTTTTCATCCTCCTTAACCACTTTTAACATATCGCCGACAATTGCAAACATACAATATAATGGTCTTTTTTTATTTATATTTTTTCTGAAATTCATTTTTTTAGTCCGCCCCGACATTATTAATTCATTGGTATCTTGAGTAAAGAAATTCATTGTTAGTTCCGTAAAAACATGAGTTGCTTCAAATTTGTCTCCTACACCTTTTTCACCTGAAGCACTTTCTATATCAATATACTTTTTAAAATTATTCATATATAAATCTCCAGACAAAAAACTTTCCACAAAAGGTGTGAACTTTATAAATCCAAAAACTTGACCTTTAAATCCAACGTCTGATATTTTCATACTCTTCATTCCCTCCTATTTGACTACTAAATTCGACAAAAGGGACTATTAAGGAACGTTTACTGTTAGTGAACATGTAAGAATGTATGCCTAGTTTACAAAGAATATACTTCATTAAAAAACGCTTATCCAAAGGATAGACAGTCTTCTTCTATACAGTCTTCTTTTTAACCTCTCCTGATTTCATAATCTCTCCCTAATAAAAAAAGCACCCGATTTAACGGATGCCCTCATTTATCTCGTTCATTTCATCAATAAAATCCTTGTAGAAACGACTCAAAATGTAATGTTCTTGACACCTGGGGTTTACCCTTTCCCATTTCATTCTTATTTCTAGTTAGCCTAAAAACACTTCTCCTGCTTCCAAATTAAAACCACAGTTAACCGTTTAAAAAAGTTATGTTAAAAAACGTTCATTAAAAGCAAAGAACATTAATTTCCTTCGAGTGAGGATTAACTAGCATCTAAATAATTTATAGATGAATTTTTTGATTTTGGGCAGTCTTCACATGTTGGTGAAGTTATCCATGTTTCATTGCTTTAATGCCACGTTATCATTCAGCATATATGCTCCGAAAAAATACGAAATAAACACTATCCACTTTTATTGTAGGGTTCTTTTTCAAAATTTAATTAAAGCAGGAATCGTGAATTACCGAATTTCATTAAGGCAGGGTACTGTATAATAGAAAAATAAGTTTACATGTTTTAAAAGCTAATTACATAGCATTCAGCTTATTTAAACTAAAAATTAGCTACATATCGTTAGAAAGGTTGGTAATTATTGTGAGTATAAATCCAAATATGGTGGAGATAGCCTCCCTCCTAGGAGAAACGTCACGTGCAACAATACTTGCAAGTTTACTGGATGGGCGTTTTCATACTGCAGGTGAATTAGCATTGATGGCTGTAATAACACCTCAGACCGCCAGCTTTCACCTTTCTAAATTAGTGGAAGGTAACCTTGTTAAAGTTGAAAAACACGGACGACATCGTTACTATCAGCTAGCAAATGGAGAAATTGCGCATATTTTAGAATCGTTTCTTGCCATTTCCCCACCTCCTCAAGTTCGGTCGTTAAAACAATCAAGCCAAGTTAAAATGCTTCAGGAAGCCAGAACTTGCTATGATCATTTGGCAGGAAAACTGGGAGTCCAATTAACTGAATCGATGTTGAAGGCCGGATATTTGAAAAAAGAAGAGAGAGAGTTTACAGTTACACCCAAAGGAGATCATTTTTTTTCTGAATTCGGCATCGATTTACTTGATTTAAGAAGAAAGCGCCGTTCATTTTCCCACTCATGTTTAGACTGGAGTGAACGTCACCATCATCTTGGCGGAGCTTTAGGGAATGGGCTCCTTACACATTTTTTTGATTTAGGCTGGATTGTCCGTGTTCCATCTATTCGCGCAGTAAAAGTAACACCTAAAGGGAAAGAAGGATTTAAAGAAGTTTTTTGTATAGAGGTATAATTTAATAATCCCTCATGGTGAAAAAGAAAAGGGCTCTTTTCTTTTTCATCTTGAGGGATTTTCTGTCTTTAGCAGCTTAGAACAATCAATACGATTACTATAAAGCTCTTTTAATAAATTTATTTTCCTTTTGGAAATTGCTATTTACAAGATAGATGCCAATGATGATAAACAGTCCGCCAATTAGGAGTGAAGTGTATATCGGTTCACCTAATAGTGCCCACCCTGATAAAACACCGAAGAAAGGTGCCAAAAATAAAAAGGCACTTGTTTTTCCGGGATCACTCTTTTGTAAAAGGTAATACCAAACAGCAAATTGCACGATCGATGACATGATACTTAACCATAACAAAATGAACAACGAATTGCCATTCATTATGAAAAATGGTTTTTCAAGAATAAAGCTGCCAAGTAAAAGCAGTAAACCGCCAAAAAGCATCTGATAGGCAGATAATACCCATGTATCGGAAATCGCTCCCCATTTTTTCGCCAATAAAGTGGAAATGGCCCAGAAAACAGCAGAAAGAATGCCGAAAAGAATACCAACCTTAAATTCAAGTTGCGCTCCCATCGTTATAATCACTCCAACTAATCCTAATAAAACTCCAATCCATTGATATAGTTTATAGCGTGCTTGTGAAAAGATCGTACCGAAAACAACAACAAGTAACGGGTTGGTGAATGTAAGAATGGAGGATTCACTTGCTGTAATCGTGCGTAAACTCAGGAAAATGCAACCCATTACTCCGGCTGTTTGAAAGGTGCCGATTATAAAGATTTTTATCCAACCCCCTTTTGAGTTTGGATGCGGTCTTTTAAAAAAGATTACGATCATCGCCATTATGAGCCCGGCAAGTGTGAAGCGTAATGCTGCTAATAATAATGGGGATGAATAAGGTAGACCAATTTTAACTACTGCAAAAGAAGAACCCATCAAAAATGTCGTTAAAAGTATCAACACTGTAAATTTGTAAACATTCATTTTTTTATCTCCTGACATATTTAAATGACCAATCTACAGATAGTATAGCCGGTGATTATTTCAGCTCTCATCGAAATATGGAATACAAGTGGATCAAACTTAATGGTATCGACATATCATAGGGAATCTTCATATTGTAATTGATATAAGTAACCTCTTTAAATCATCATATTCATTTATTGAAATCAAATTTTAAAAAAGAGTTTGCCTCAATTCTTGAAGTTTTACCTCTTCTATCAAACTTCATGCCTTAAAGCTCTCTCATCAACAACCTATCAGGCTTGTAATTCCTACTTTTCATATATTTCTAGAGGCAAATCATCCGGATCACAAAAAAAAGTAAACCTTTTTCCTGTTAAATCATCAACACGGATAGGTTCGACTGGAATGTTTTCGTTTTCTAAATCTTCAATCGCTTGATTAATATCTTCCACTTCAAAAGCAAGATGTCTAAGCCCTCTAGCTTCAGGATAACTAGGACGATGGGGGCTATCAGGAAATGAGAATAATTCCAGCTGATATTCCCCTCCGACGATAAGATCCAATTTATACGATTTCCTTTCTGACCGATATGTTTCATTCTCGATATCACACCCTAAAATATTCACATAGAAGTTCTTTGACTTTTCATAATCGGAACAAATTATTGCTACATGATGTATTTTTTTTACCTTCATTTGTGTCCTCCCTAAGAACATTGATTATTTTTATAAACTAATTTTACCAAAGTTATACATTAATAAAAACTTAGATTTCATTGCCTCCTTCGGACCCCACTAGTACATCCATTTTCCTTTCAACGGATATAGGTCTTAACACTACTCCAAATAGATTAATTGCAGCACATGGAAAAATTGTATATTTTAATCATGAAAAATACCCTGGCCTTACTGTATGAATATATTGATAATATCTTATAAAAAATAAAAAGCCCTGTTAACTGAATTCAGTAACATCAGGCTTTTAAAGATAGTAGCTGGCAGACTTATATCACTCTCTATATACCATTTCGAACAAACTTTTATAAATCCTAACGCCCACTTTTGCCTTCATTTATATCAATCTATTTTACAGCAGGAATTGTTTGTGGATTTTCTGATATGGAATTTTCCTTACCCGTTTTCAAGGTCATAAAAGCGATAAAACAAACGACTCCGAATGAAACCAATAACCAAACAGCTCCATTAAACGATCCATCGAAAGCGTCTATGACAAAACCGATCGTTAAAGGAGCGATGAAGCCAGCCACTTGCATCCCTAAATTGACCACTCCCACTGCAGAACCTCCGATTGCTTCCGGTAAATACTTCAGCGGCAGACTAAAAATGATAGTGGATAAGGCTGCGGAAAATATAGGTATAATGGATTGATAGATGATAACTCCCGTTACCGTTTCTGCATGAAACATGAGATACACGAATAATGCTAGACCTAATCCACTAAAGCCCCCTATCCATTTTTCCCGACCAACTTTCACTTTATCCAGTACATAACCGGCGATAATATAGAAAGCCACCGACGCTATTGCAGGGATCATCTGTAAAAGACCCATGGAAATTAAATTCAGGCCACGCTCCTGCACTAAGTAAGTCGGCATCCATGACATCACTCCCCAGCTGATGAAACCATATGCAAACGAGGCAACCATCAAACTAAGGACCAAGGGGGTTTTAAACAGCTTAATAAAAGAACCTTTGACAGGAACTTCCGTTAAGGAATCTACTTCTCGCGGGCCCTGACTCCCTACTCTTGGTTTTAAAAAGAACAAATATAGCAACCCAATCGTAAACCCGAAAATCCCAATAATGCCAAACATCATCCTCCATCCGATACTAACAAGCAGAGTGGCTGCTAGAATGGGTGAAATGACACCTGCAACAGTGAGTGCGGAAAGAAACAAAGACATTGCCCGGGATCGCTTTTCTTCCGCAATGGACACTGCTATCATTTTGGCCCCAGCAGGAAAGAAACTTCCTTCCCCCAATCCGAACATAAAACGAATGACCAACAACGATACAAAAGACCATGCCAATCCTGTCAGACTGGTAAAAATGGTAAAACTAAAGACAGAGACAATAAGCACGATTCTTGCGCCGAAACGATCGGCCATCCAACCGCCGGGAATCTGCATAATTGCATATCCTAAAAAGAAGATGCTTAATATCAGACCTGTGGAGGATGCGCTCAATTGGAGGTCATCGGATATATGGACAATCCCATAATTAATGACGAAGCGATCCAGTGCCGAGAACAAATTACCTGCAAAAAGTAATAACAAAATCATTTTTGGATTTTGACCGAATGCTAATTTGTTCACTAGCATAGCCCCCTAGTTTAGCTTTAATTTTCATCACGATTCTTTAAACTCTAAGGAAACAGGATCATGGAGTCTCTAATGTCGAGGATGCGGGTTCAAAGATTATCGGTGCCTTTATGTCAAACATATAGGATTTTCTATTATTATTAGACGCAGTAAATTTCCGGTAAGAAATTAAGTAGTCTTTACCTTTTCTTGTCCATATACTGGGTTTCCATCTATGAAGGTGGCCAGAATTGCTATGTCCTTAATTTCTTCTGGATGAACAGCTGTAGGGTCAGTCTCGAGAATGGTAAAGTCTGCTTGTTTTCCAATTTCTATGCTGCCTGATCGTGACTCATCAAAATTTAGTTTTGCGCCAAAAATAGTCATCGACTTTAAAGCTGTTTCTACATCAATGCGCTGTTCTGGGCCTAAAACATGACCTTCTCTCGTTATTCTATTAACTGCAGCCCATACTGAAAACAGGGGTGAGATTGGGGTAATTGGACAATCGGAATGCAGGGTGAACAATAAATTGTGTGCAACAGCTTCAGCTAACGGACTTATACGCCTTCCACGCTCCGGCCCCAGGAAAATTTGTTTATGCCTGTCTCCCCAATAATATACATGATTGATGAAGAAGGATCCGGCTACATCAAGTTCCCTCATCTTCATGATGTCCTCGGTGGTCGCGGTTTGGACATGTTCGATTCTATGACGATGTCCTGTACGAGGGCTATTGGATAAAGCATATTCATATGCCGCTAATATCGAGCCGATCGCACGATCCCCGTTTCCATGCGTTGTGATCCTAAATCCTCGTCTGTGCAGGTCTAAGACTTCTTCATTAAATGCTTCCTGCTGATGAATGAGATTTCCGTATACATCTTGATTTTGATAATATGGAAGACGTAAAGCTCCTGTTAATCCTTGGATGGAGCCGTCCTGAAACATTTTTGCGCTATCTAATTTAACCCGTCCCCCAGACCTTTCCCTGAGTTCCAGGTCCAATTGAGCTGGAGAATAACCCCCGAATGGCTCTCCTTCACGAAGCTGCTGATGCATGATCATCAGTCTCGTTCGCATCGGATTAATTTTTTGTTCAGCCGCTTTAAGATGAACCTCTAAATCTTCCAAATTATTAAATCCAACTGCCGCATCTGTATTCGTGGTAATTCCTTGAGCGACATAATCTTTTGAAGCCTTTCCTATCATGTCAACCTGTTGCCCAATTGTCATTTGGGGTATGTGATTATTTATTGGTGCCATTGCCGCTGGTTCATAGATTACCCCATTCAGCCTTCCGTTCTCATCCCGTCCATAATGTCCGCCCTGGGGATCAGAAACATCATCAGTTAAACCTGCGAATTGCAAAGCAAGCGAATTTACTGCGGATAAGTGCCCTGAAGTGTGTGTGATGACTACAGGGTTATTTGGCGAAACCTTATCTAAATCACTCCGTGTAACATGGCGCTTTTCATACAAAAGCGTATCATCATAGCCATATCCCTTTACCCATTCGCCATCGGGAGTGTCTTTTGCTTTTGCACCAATCACCTCTAAAATATCTTTTATGGATTGATTGGGCGGTGTACCGCAGTTCACCTGTCCCATCGTTAGTCCATACATCAAAATATGGTTATGAGTATCGATAAAGCCTGGTATTAGGGTGGATCCCTTTAAATCTACAACATCGGTACTTGCTGTAATCTCCACTGCACTTTTAGGTGGCTCACACTCATCCCAAATCCCGACAATTTTCCCATCTGCTACAGCAATTGACCTAGCCCGACGATTCCTGTTATCTAGAGTCAGCACATTTGCATTTTTAAATAAAAGATCGATTTTTATCATAAAATAAAGTCCCTCCCTTTTTTTGGTTTTAAATCCACTTCATTTCGTCATAGTACTAACTTGGCAAACTGACAGATGGAAATACTGAATAGATAGGGCAAATATTTACAAGTCAATCAGGAGTAAAATGACACATCCTTTCTAGAATGAAACAATAGATTTACCCCATTTTACTAGTGGTGTTAACATCACGTCGTCCGAACCAGTATAAAAGGCATAGTTACATTAAAACATTTAAATTTATAATTTTCAATATTTTCTAATAATAACAATAAATATAAGACGATAGATTATTATGTAACTAAAAGGTAGGGGTTCGGAATGTATCACTATATCTACATTTTAAATCCTTATACATTTATATGTAAAAAAAAGCCCTCCAGTATGATTTGGGTGTATGAACACCACTCATCTTACAGAAGAAGCTCTATTAATTGGCACCTCAAACCTAATTTGACTGATTGAGAGACCGAGCGAAATTTATACTGCGGTATATCCGCCGTCGACAATAAGACTTGTGCCTGTAACAAATGATGCATCGTCACTTGCGAGGAAGAGAACGGCTTTCGCCACTTCTTCCGCCCTGCCTAAACGGCCGATTGGATGTAAATCGATCAAACCTTGTCTTATTTCACCTTGTGCTTCGGCAATAAGTGGTGTATCTATATATCCAGGGCAAACTGCATTGACACGAATGCCATCTTTCGCATAAGTCGAACCTAACGTTTGTGTTAACAGTTTGACCCCGCCTTTCGCAGCAGAATATGCTGTTACCCCCGGTTTCCCTGCATGGCTATGGATGGAGCCTGTATTGACAATCGCGCCGCCAGTAGATTGTTTTTGCATTTGCTCTATCGCATATTTATCGGATAGGAAGACACCGGATAAATTAATATCAATCGTTTTTTGCCATTGCTCGTAGCTTAACTCATGAATGTTTCCGTCTCTTGCAATTCCTGCGTTTGCGAACATGATATCCAGTTTTCCATATTTATTAACCGTCTCTTCGATCATATTCTTTACGTCATTTTCATTCGTCACGTCAGTTTTAACAAAAAGAGTATCATACCCTTTTCCATTTAACTCTTCTGACACAGCCTGTCCATGATCAGCAAAATCGGCAATGACCACCTTTGCTCCTTCTTCTGCAAATAATTGAGCCGTGCTTGCTCCAATCCCGCTTGCTCCCCCTGTTACGATTGCCACTTTATTTTCTAATCTCATCTCTAAACACTCCTTAGTTTTTAGTTTCTAATATCCGTTAGAAAAGTAATTTTTTTAGCGTGCAGTCGCTCCGCCATCTATCACAAATTCAGTACCCGTCGTATAGGAAGATTCGTCCGAGGCAATGAAAAGCACTGTATTCGCCACATTTTTGACGCTGCCCAGATGTCCCAACGGGAATTCTTTACCCAATTCATCTTTTGTACTGCCAGTTTGTTCAGATGCATAGTCCGCCATCCCGGTATCGATATATCCTGGATGAATCGAGTTTACACGGACCCCTTTTGAAGCATACTCGATGGCAGCATCTTTAGTCATTGTCCGGACCGCTCCCTTGCTTGCACCGTATAAAACATGACCAGGGGCACCAATCAAGCCTGCTATGGAAGAAGCGTTTATGACTGAACCTTTATTTTGTTTCGCCATCAGTGGCATAATATGCTTCATTCCCAAGAATACGCCGGTCACGTTAATCGACATGAGACGATTCCACTCCTCCAGTTCAATCTCCGCAACCGGTTTAATGATATAAATACCCGCATTGTTGAACAGAACATCCACCTTATCAAAAGTATCGATTGTTACCTTAGCAACCTTTTTCCAATCTTCTTCATTGCTGACATCATGACGAATGAATAGGGCCTCTCCGCCGATTGCCTGAATGTCTTTCACAGCTTGATCACCGGAATCCTGGTTAATGTCAGTTATGACGATTTTTGCTCCTTCCCTAGCAAAAAGCAAAGCTGTTTCTTTCCCGATTCCTGTACCCCCGCCAGTAATGATTGCCACCTTATTTTCAAGTCTCATGATTTCACCAGATCTCCTTTACTTATTTTCTGATACTGCCATCCTTAGAGGTTCTCACTAGACTAGTATTCCTATACAAGTACATAAAGCTGACTTTAACAATTGTCCATCCCTTTAATTGGAATGCCGCTAAAAAAGCTTCATTGTCTGTCTATGCCTTTATTTTACTCCTCGTAATTTGAAATACTATCCTATAATATGCTGTATAATAATAGGGTAAGTATCCCCCTTATATAGGGGTATTTCGTTTAAGGAGAAGAGACTCGTATGACCCAGCCCTCTCATGCTTATGAAGAGATATCGTTTCAGCAATTCATATTATTCATAAAAAGCCATAACAAACAAATTGAAGAAAACATCAATATTTATTTGAATCTTGAGCCCCTTATATTAGAAGATGAACGTAAGATGATACAAACATTACTGGAATCATTTCTACTATTTTTATCTGCTCCAAACATCGAGGACATAAATGAAACATACGATAAGTATCTGGAAACTTGGCTCCAATCACATCTACCCATTTTAAATGTGAACCATTTCAGCATGTTCCGATTGATCTTTGAAAAGTCCATCGTTACCTTAATGTCCAACCTGAAACATGCCCATACCATTTCCATTTTAATGTTCTTATTATCCATTTTCTCTCATCTCATCCATAGCTATAACAAATGGATGGTTGTCGAACCAACGCAACTTTCAAAAACCCGCGAAGAAAATGCTGAACTTAAAAGGCTGCAACTATTAGACCAATTAGATGAACTTCTAATTAACTCATCAGGAATTAAGGATTTTGCTCATATCCTAAAAAAATGTGAAGAGTTCTTTCACTATAAAAGATGTGTTTTTTATGCTTATATTCCTTGGTCCAATCAATTTTACGGCACCATTGGATTGGAGCTTCCTAAGGTACAAAGCATGAGAGGACAACTCAGCTTGAAGCATTCCTTTGTTTTCAATTCAAAAAAGCCTGTATTTTTAAAGAATCCCAATCATTTTATTAAAAAGGAACATATAACGTTGTTTAATCTTTCGTCTGTCATTTTTGTACCGATTGTTCATGACCAGCAAGTTTTCGGCTGGCTGACCTTTGATCAATTAGGAGAGGAATTCGATTATTCAAAAGATGAACTGACTTTACTTGAACAGGTCGGAAAACGGTTAGGTTTATATTTATCAAGAAAGGATGATGAGGTTTCCATTGATACCGATCTACAATTGACGGAACGGGAATCCATGATTTTATCTTTGCTTGCGGAGGGGTATAACAATAAAAAGATGGCCGAATTATTGCAATTAAGCG
Source organism: Peribacillus sp. NPDC055009 (assembly GCF_053608705.1). Taxonomy (NCBI): domain Bacteria; kingdom Bacillati; phylum Bacillota; class Bacilli; order Caryophanales; family Bacillaceae; genus Peribacillus; species Peribacillus sp. NPDC055009. The sequence continues at coordinate 15,444 of NZ_JBSGVZ010000029.1, forward strand.
AGCATACTATAAGGGATTATGTAAGCAGTTTAATGACAAAGTTTAAAGCCAAGAACCGTACACAAGTCGTAGTCTATGGATTTCGCTTAGGTCTATTAAAGTAAAATCAAGTTTCCTTTAATCGTTATGTAAGTCAAAATAAATCCTTACATAGTATGTTGTCGAATATATCATTTACATTAGCTGCCATATCATAATCATTGGAAACGGCTTTGAAGAAAGATTCTGTCATGGCAGCCTGTTATCCACTTCTGAAGGATCAATTCATGTACTCATATTTATAATCGCCTGTATTTTTAATAGTAACTTCCACCTGAATATTACGTATGGATTCTTCATTAAGGCTAAAATCCTCTTTAACTTCTTTCCATTTTTTTATATCCTTTCTGTAGATAACTGCTTCTAAATTATAGATGTCTATATTTTTTTCAAAAGCATATTTGTAGGTATCCCTAATTTCTTTCTCTAATGCTCCCTGTATTTTTTCTTTAAGGTGGGTTAAGGAAATGTTTTCTTCCATATCCGTTACGGCACCTTCTACTTCAATTGAAATATCGAATTCGACTTTATTATTTACATAGATTGGCTTTATATTGAATTTTGGCCTGATAAGAGATAATTGAACAATGTTGTTTTTGTTGATTTTTATTCCAATTGGGGATCTTACCGTTGACTTTGTTAACCATCTCATCCCCCCAAGATGTTTATTTGCTATCTCCCCCTTTAGCTGATTATTTTTAATAAAATAGGACCCTGATAGTTTTACGGTGTTCTGTGATTTTTCTTTTGCTTTCCACACCTCAGTTTTTAACGAAATCTTCGGTAGTTTTATTGTCATTCCTGTTTCATAATTTTGTGTATAAAATCTTTGGATCCGGATGGGTTCGACAAAGGATCTTAATTTATAAATATCATCCGGATTGAAAATGCTTGTTTGCACTGAAGAGCCGAATAAACTATTGACAAAGAGGATCTTTTCTAAGGAATCATCGGTTCCATATAACCAAGTTGTTTCCCTAATTTGCTGAAATCTTAAAATGGGATCGTTTACGTTGTCCAATCCATGTTTTAGTAAGCTTTCAGAGAAAATGATCAATTTAACATGAGCCCAATAAATATACTGGTTTGACCTTTTATAAATGTCATTCATGGCCTCGTTCATAGTTTTCCCTCGCCCTTTGGCGACCCAAACAGGTGTTGGTTTTGGTTCCAGGCCTTCTTGTTTAGCCACACCTGCAAAAGACGTCACCTGCACATAAATGACATACTGCCCATTTTGATAATCTATTCCCATTGCACTTATATATTGAATATCTTGAATATCCTTAGTATCCCAGCAGCCACTTAAAAGAGCCAGGCTCATTACAAATAGTATAAATCTAAGGATCATTTTCATTAGCGATTTCCTTTTGTTTTGTCCTTAGTTTTCAGCATTTCGGCTCGTTTCTTTCTAAAGAGATATGGCTTCACAAAGACACCGCCCCCTAGAAGATCTTTAAAGGATATTGGTGATATAGGCGCTAAGTAGGGTAAACCATAAATCTGCAGCCTTGATAAATAAAGGACAATAGAGAAAACACCGAGAAAGAATCCGAATAAACCTAAAACAGAAGAGAGAAATAATACAAAAAACCTGGCCATGCTTACAATTCCACCTAAAGATTGATTAATTAATGTATAGGTGGCTACCGCAGTAGTACCTGCCACAACCAGCATCGTCGGGGATGTAATCCCGCCTCTAATTGCCGCATCCCCTATAATTAATCCACCCACAACAGCCAGTGATTGACCGATTGCTTTTGGGAGTGTGATCCCTGCCTCTCGAAACAACTCAAATAAACCCAAAATCAAGAAAGCTTCTTGTTGAGGTGATATAGGCAACCCAAACCTAGATACGGTTATCGTCGCCAAAAATGGGAAGGGAAGCTGGTCTAATTGAAATGATATTAGTGCTATATAAAAGCCTGGCAGAAATATTGATATAACTAGTCCGATAATGCGAAAGAAATATTCGAAATTTGAATAGTAAGATGGAGTATGACGATCTTCCGCAGCTTTTAACAATAATGTAATATTACCTGGTCCAATTAAGGCAGTTGGTGACCCATCCACTAAAATGGCAAAGCGCCCATTATTTAAACTGGCCACAGTATAATCTGGCCTTCCTGTGTAATCAAAAAACGGGATTAGGTTGAATTTCCTGCCTGATAAAAATTCTTCAAGCTCAGTAGTTCCCAACAAGATATCAGTGTTTATTGAAGTGATTTTCCGCTTTACTTTTTCAATGGTTTCTGAATTTACAACATCCTTCACATATAATAAATTGATTTTTGTCTTGCTTCTTTTCCCAATGGTAAATGCTTGATTTTCGAGTGATGCCGTTTTATATCTTTTTCTGATCAACCCTAAATTAACAGAGATATCTTCAATAAATCCATCACGTGGACCTCGGATGGAAATTTCACTACTTGTTTCTTCGGGACTCCGATTCGGGATGCTTGGTAGGGAAAACATAAATAATAATTCCAATTCTTCAAATAGCATCAGAACCATCCCGGAAAATACGTTTTCCTCCACATCTTCTTTTTTAGTGGAGGAAGGGAAAACCCTGCTTACTTTAAATTCGTCTTGAGGATCCTCTATAACATCTTCTTCCTTCAGTTTAGAGTTTATGAATACATTACCTTCAAGCCGTGCTACTGATTCCCACAATTTTTTGACATCGACCAACACCTCTGAATAAATCAAAGTACAAATAAGGGGTGGATCTGTTTTCTCTTCAGATGTAATGGTATGCTTTTTGAATTTTACATCCGAGCTCATTCCGAATAAATCATTGAAATACTCCGTTTTTAGTTGGATCTCCGAAGAACTCCCCTTATTTGCCTTGTTCAATAGAGGCTCCATTCTTTTTCACCCTTTCTTTCAAAAAAATGACCATGTTAATGAAAAAGGTTATAACCAAAATGCTAATTACACTCAATTTAAAATAATATCGTTCCGTAAAATCCCTGTATGCTGGAATGTCGATTGGTATACAAAGCGCAATGATTAAGGAGACTGATATAGCAAGCAATACAATATTTTTTATTTTCTTTGATTTAATTTGAAACAGTTCCCCCATTAGGAATATCGATAACGATACACGGATAAATGCACCTGAAAGCCATTGGTATATTGATAAAAAATCCAGCCGGTTCAAATACTTACCCATGGTTAGTAACCGCCATTGAGCGTATGCAGGATTGCTGATTTTTGCAGCCTGTACCGGACCAAACTCTGTAATGGAGCCTATTATGGGTCCCATACTGATAAACAAAAGAAATAAACCTAAAAAAAGTAAACTCCTGAACTTTATTTCTGTCTTTACAAACTGTTGAATCAAAACGAGAAGAAATATCTCTGTAAAACCTCCACCTAGTATTACGACCCCGTCCCAAACAGGTGTAATTCCATTTTCAAAAATAGGGAAAAGCAAGGAGTAATCCTTATACTGTATATTTGCCGTCATTATCATAAATCCAAGTGCCACAACAAGGGGTAAAACCAATCCTCCGGCAATGGCTATTGTTTTGATTCCAGCCTCTGCAGCAATAAAACATAGGATGATGAAAGGTATGAATAATATATATTCTGGCGTTTGAATCATATAAGTACTGTTTACCCAGGAAAATGTGCTATATAAAGTGACAAACAAGTTTAATAAAATATATAAGAAAAGAAGGATTTTTATGGACCAGGCGGCGAGCGGGTGACTGTGAGTATGAAGCCAACCAATGATATGCTGTTGCTTTGTTTTATTTATTATCCAATAAACCATGGGAAGCCATAATAGAAAAAGCATCCCGGTGACTAAAGTACTTATCCATGAATCTCTTCCGGATGCACCAAGCAATGAAGGCAAAACGATAACATGGTTCATCAACCCAATAGATAGAATCAGTACCATTGTTGCTTGAAAAGTAGATATACTTTTTATCATGTGACACATCCCCTCTCTTTTAATATGAGGAGCCATTTTTGTTTTTATTCATACGGTGCATCATTTCTTTAATGGACAGATAGGTAATTGAACGTACCCTCCCGTCAATAAGCTCCGCTGAATCAACTGCCATTTATCTTCGGCTTTGATTTTAGAAGCATTTTTTGTTTACAAATCAGAAAAGTTTTGTACGGTCTCATCGAACTCTAAACAGGCACCAGCTGTTTTTAGCTGGTGCCTGTTGGCGTTTATCCCTTATACTGTATCCTCTGAGTATGAATTATACTTTAAGATGTTAGCTTTGTAGGTTGTTCATTGATAGTTTTTTCTATACTGCTGCTTTCTGATTGATCCTCTTTAATCCATTTAATGAGAGATATCTATGCCATCGCCATAATTAAGATGAGTGGAACGGAGGTAATGATTACTAATGATTGAAGAACTTGCAGTCCTCCACCAAACATCATGGAAAACGCTACAAGTTCTATGTCCAATGCCCAAAATATTTTGTGCCATCCAGCTGGCTATTGATCTAATGACAACTTTTTTGATGCTGCGCTTGCTAATGTGAATGACGAAGAATCTAGTGTAGCTGAAAGAAAAATAATGATAATAATGATTATGGCAAACAAGGCAATACTGCCGCCGGGAAGGCCCTGGTATATGGCAGCAATGGCAAAAAAGCACCTCCAATTGTTAGAATGATGTCTAACAATTGGAGGTGCAGTTCAAATTTGAAGTCGGTCTCAAATTCTTATTTAGCAAAGATAACGTTAACAAAAAATAACCCTAAGGAGCTCATTTATTAAAATAAGGGAATTTAATGAACTATTTCAACTCTTTTTGATTCTAATAACATTAGTCATTTTGCTTATCGTTTTTCACTGTTTTTCCAGATAAAAACCATCCGCCTATTGCAATAAGAAGCATGACTGACCAAAAGATTATATTCCAAATCGGTCCCTCAACAAAATCATGAGAAATAATGTGCACGGCTGGATGTGCAAGGGTGTGCATCAATAACTTTACCCCTACCCAACCAACGATCAACATGGCTGCCGTTTCGAGGCTAGGCCGCTCTGTCAGTATCTTAACGAAGTATCCTGCAGCAAACCTTATGACGATTAAACCTGCAATTGCTCCTAACAAAATAACAATGAATTTAGCCCCATCCATACCTCCTATATCACCCATCGGTGTATCTGGCAAGGCAATGACAAGAGCGACTGCAGCTAAAATGGAATCAATAGCAAAAGCAATATCAGCTAATGCAATTTGCGCAACGGTCATACGGTAGCTTTTCCCTTTTTTTTCTTTATCACCGTGGTCCCTTTTTAGTAAATGCTTTAATGAAATGAAAATCAAATATGCAGCCCCAATTGCTTGAACTTGCCAAACATGGAAAAGGTACGAAATGATGAAGATTGCACCAATCCTAAATATAAAAGCCAAAAGCAACCCAATATTAATCGCTTTTTTTTGCTGTTCTTGTGGTAAATGCTTTGACATGATGGCTAAAACCAATGCATTATCAGCAGATAATAAACCTTCTAAAAAAATTAGAATGATTAATACCCAGCCATATTCCAATAATAACGATAGTTCCATGATACCCCCCTAAAAGCATGTATAAGAATGCGTATATGACTTCAAACCCAACAACACTTTCTCCTCCAATATTGTCCCACCTTACCTACTTCCTTATTCAAACCTTCCGTCCCGTTAGCCCTGTTTGAACGAAGCAACTCACCTATTGATAGTAAGCATCCATTAGCTCTATATTATATTCTTTTTTGCTTAGCCTAAGTTCACATTGGCATTTTTATCTTCACACTTCGGCAATCACCAAATCAATACCTATTCAGCCATTAAATGATATTTCTGTAAAATGTCCCTTGTGATTTCCCTAGCTTCTGCCGATGTACCGGAGATATTCGTTACAAAAACATAGTCACTTCCCTTTGTTTCAATAAAACCAACATACCAGCCAATGTTTGTCCCCTGCCCTGTTTTTCCGTATAGTGTATAGCTGTCCCCTTCAGTCTGGATCATCATCCTTTTAACGGTTTTCATGACATCCTTATCAAAAGGAAGATTCTCTCCATATAAATTTGCCATGAAATCCACTTGTTCAATAGGAGAAATTTTGAGTGAGCTGCTTAGCCAAAACTGATCTATCCCTCCACTAATATCTTGGTTGCCATAAGAAATCTTATGAATCCATTCCTCCATTCGACTCTCTCCAATGTCACGGGCCATTGCTTGATAATACCAAACAACGGAGTTCCTTAAACCAGACCCAAGCGTATGATCCTTGTTCCATATCTCAATTTCCCTTTTCACGCCATCCCAATATTTAATGTCATATTCATCCTCGACGGCACCGACCTGCAATCCGATAAGTGCATTAGGCACCTTAAAAGTCGATTGCGGCGCAAATCTTTGTTCGGCCCGTTCATTATTATAGATAAAAGTCTTACCTTTTTTCACTTCACGTAATATAAAAGTACCTTCACGTTCAGCAAAAAATTCATCGACGTCGAGCTTCTTAATATTGAGTTTATCTTTTGCGGCGTTGGCTCCACTTGGCTGCTGCATGCATGTAAATATAACGGAGGCGCCAATAAGTATTAAAAAGGCTGCCAGAAGCCTGCGTTTTTTCAAATTCATCACCTCAAAAAATTATTTACAATCCTATCCATTCTATCAGATAAACTCAATATTTTTAAGATTAAGAATTCTCATCTTTACATGCTTAATTTTTAAAAAAGTCACGGCAGATAAATGGAAAGTTAAACATCATTGCGCTTTTTATGATTTAGTTGCAATATTAATCAAATGAATAAAATTATGGCTTTTCCCAAATAATAGGTAGACTAATTAAGGGAGGGATTTATATGGATGCTAAGCGTGTAAAACAGATTCTTTCTTCTTCATCTGACATTGAGGTCAGATATAATGGCACTTCAGTATGGATTGATAATTTAAATGAAGATGGAAGAACGGCTACAGTACATCTAAGAGGCCCATTAGAGGAAAGATCAGACGTAGCAATTGACGAACTTAAAGAAATATAATATTCATTAAAAACTGAGCTCCTCTCATAATGAGAAGAGCCTTTACTTATTTCAACCTTAATTTTTGACCGATATAAATTTTGTCGGGGTCTTTAATTCCGTTAAGACTAACAAGAGATTTTACTGTTGTTTTATATTTTTTTGCAATGAAGCTAAGTGTGTCGCCTTTTGTTACAGTATAAGTTGTGGTTGTTTCAGTTTTCAATGCACGGGAGTTGTGCGTCCTAAAAGTATTTATTGTATTTGTAAAATCCCTATAGGCTATATTCAAATCCACCTTTGTGCTGATCCCACTTACCTTACCTGAATCAGAATGCTGCCATATATCTGTGCTACGTCCCAACGTGCTGTTGTATCTGGCAATCCACAAAGCGTATTTCGTCAACCTTGATTCATCTAAAGTATTTTCGAGAAAGTATTTACCAGTATACAGCATAGCCGTGTATCCAGCTTCTTCAATAGCCTCCAAAAACGCGATTGCTGCATCTGTCAGCGTTTTTTTCTTTGCCTTTTTTTTATTTTCTTCAAGATCAAGAACAACAGGATAATTTAAAGCAAAAGAGCTGATAGAATCTAAAAAATAAGCAGCCTCAGCCTTTGCTTCTGCAATAGTTGCAAACTTCGCATAGTGATAGGCCCCGACTTTCAATCCCACTGACAATGCTTGTGGTGCATTTTCTTTGAAATATGATAGCTTGGAATAACTTGTTCCCTCTGTTGCTTTAATGAACACGAACTTCACGCCTGCCTTTGCAACTTCCTCCCAATCAATAGCACCTTGCCAATGTGAAACATCGATTCCCTTTATATATTCCATATTAATGACCTCCTCAAGGAAACAATCCTATGGTGGTAAATATTTATGAGTTTTATAGGAAATATTCAGTCCTACTGCCCACCTTATAATAAAATATTTGATTGAATTAAAACAAATATAAATGATGTAAAAGTATTATGTTGCTTCCTTTTGGTTTCAAAGATTATTTTATGCTATACTGATTTTATTAATATCAGAAGGGATGATGGGTGGCCGATGATTAACTAATCTTATTTTCAAAATTTGAAATCACATATTTCAAATCATACGAAATAGGATTAGTCTGCCCATTTTCTATAAATTGTAGAGCTATCATGAAAATAGCTCTTATTTGATAATGCACAGGTACGGCTAATCCTTCCATAGAACTGGGAGGATTTTTTTTATTCTCCCTTTAAGGAGAGGGATAATTATATGAAAGAACTATTAAAGTTAACCAATATCAGCTTTGAAGTATTGGACCATAACATTTTTGAAAATGTTAATGCTAGTGTTCAACAAGGGGAAATCATCGGTATCATTGGCAAAAATGGTGCCGGTAAATCTACGTTGCTGCATTTAATTAACAATGATTTAGAGCCTGTACATGGACAAATCCAATGGCTACAGCAAGACTTGAAAGTTTTTATGGTTGAACAAGAAGTCGAGTCGCATTCTTCAGAAGATAAAACGCCTACCGAAGTTAAATTACTGGATAAAATGCATGTACCAAGCCATGACTTCCTACAATTAAGCGGAGGAGAAAAAATAAAGGCCCGGCTAGCAAAAGGGCTTTCTAAAGGTGCAGACCTTTTACTATTAGATGAACCTACGAACCATCTTGATGAGGCCAGTTTAGGATTCCTCAATGAACAAATTAAGAATTATAGAGGTACCATTATTTTTGTTTCGCACGATCGTTATTTTTTGGATGCTGTTGCAACGAAAATTTGGTCGATTGAAGATAAAAAGCTAATTGAGCACAGAGGGAATTATTCTAGTTATATGGAGGTTCGCAAACAGAAAAGACTTACACAACAACGTGAATATGAAAAACAGCAAAAAATGGTTGAACGGATCGAGGGACAAATGAATGAAATCACTTCCTGGTCAAAAAAAGCCCATTCACAATCGACGAAAAAGGAAGGAGTTAAGGAATACTATCGCGTGAAAGCGAAGCGAATGGATGCACAGGTAAAATCTAAACAAAAGCGTCTTGAAAAAGAGCTTGAAAAAGTAAAAGCTGAACCTGTTGAATCAGAATATACTGTACGCTTTTCAATTAAAACAAAAAACAAGACGGGAAAACGTTTTTTGGAAGTTAAGAATTTAACTAAGACTTTTAGCGGGCGAACACTGTTTAAAAACGTCAATTTCACGATTCAGCATGGTGAGCAGATTTCCATTATAGGCCCAAACGGCAGCGGAAAGACGACATTATTAAAAATAATTCTTGGACATGAAACTTTTGCGGGCGATGTATGGATTTCACCATCCGCAAAAATAGGCTATTTGACGCAAGAAGTGTTTGATTTACCACTTGAACTTACACCCGCCCAGCTTTTTCATAAAGATACTTTCGAGTCGAGAGGGGACGTTCAAACTTTAATGAAGCATTTAGGCTTCACGGCGTCTCATTGGACAGAACCCATTAAGAATATGAGTATGGGTGAACGCGTGAAATGTAAGTTAATGGAATATATATTGGAAGAAAAAGATGTGCTTATTTTGGATGAGCCGACAAATCATCTGGACTTAGCTTCACGGGAACAACTTGAAGAAACCTTAGCACATTATACTGGAACGCTTATCGTCGTTTCGCATGATAGATATTTTCTCGAAAAAACGACAAGCAGCAAACTTGTCATTTCGAATAATCGCATACAAAAGCAATTGTATGAATCATCATCCTCCAAAAGAGATGATTTGGAAGAACTGCGATTAACACTTGAAACAGAAAGACAGGAAGTTTTGGGAAAGCTTAGCTTTATGACGCCAAATGATAAAGCGTACACGGAACTCGATAAGAGGTTTAATGAGCTTACGAAAAAAATAAATGAACTTGGTGACAAATGACTATCACTGTAACTTAATGTACTGGATGTTAACCCTTAGAAATGAATTAGTTCTAAGGGTTTTTTAGATATTACCCTGAAGTCCTGCCGAACAAAGTACAGTCTCCGATCGTTCAGGAATTTTTTACACACCTTGAACATCAAGAACCAATTGATTTGAGGTGCTAAAAGGATATCCGTAATGATACAATTTGCAAATTGAGCAGAATACTATTGTCCCCTTGTTAATAAGATTGAATGATGGTTATGTTTTAAGAGGGGGCCTTAGTTATGAGTGAGAACGCACAGGAAGCTATGAGGAATAACTCTGGAATGTTTGTTGAACGCTCCTTAGATGAGATTCGTTTTTGGTCAAGAATAATGAAGGAACACTCGTTATTTCTAAGACTAGGTTTTAGATGTGAAGATACACAGTTAATTGAGGAAGCTAATCAGTTTTATCTTTTATTTGAACGGATAGAACAGCAATCCCATTCATTTACAAATCAAGCTGATCCAGAACAAATCAGAAGATTTAACGCGGAGGTGCAACAAGCTGCCACAGGCATATTTTTGTTTAAAAGGAAGGTATTAGGATTAATACTCACCTGTAAACTGCCTGGTGCAAACAACTTCCCACTTCTAGTCGACCATACAAGCAGAGAAGCCAATTATTTTAGAAAACGATTAATAGAATTAAATGAAGGTAAATTGAAACCACTTGCAGATGCCATCATCAAGGAAAATGTATTCTTTTTAAGAATAATGGCGGATCATGCAAAATTCATTGGACATCTCCTTGATCCATCGGAAAGAAAGCTGGTGGATATGGCGCGAAACTTTAGTAATGATTTTGATCAATTAGTCTTTCAAGCCGTAGACTTAGAGTCCATGAAACCGCAATCTCAAACGGCCCCTCTTCTGGATCAATTTCTAGATCAGAACCGTGTGTCCGTCGTATCACTTCGAGACTTTAAGAAAACCGCCAGGGATTTAATCGAAGAATGCAAAATCAAGAGCATCATTCATCCACTATTGGCTGATCACGTTTTCCGTGAGGCCGAACGTTTCCTTGAAATAATCGATATGTTTGAATCCCATCTTACAGGTTAAAAAATACAATTAATTGAGTATGAAGGATATGGAAAATTACAATTATTGGATAAAGAAAATTTGCCCCTCTCGATTTAGAGAAGGGCTTTTATATGTAAAAAGTTAAGACAGGGAATTCACCAATGTATCCATTAACCTAAAATGAAGATTCAATATAGATTTATATTTATAGGACAACCTTCTATTATTTTTGTTTTTATATTTTTTACTTTGTTCTTTAACTAAAAACTTTAAATATACTTTTATTATTATTTGAGCATGAGACACATAGCAAATATAATATTTCTTAGTGTAAAACATCCTTAGTAAAAATATAATCCATATATGCGTTTGCACTTTCTTCAATCTCTTCGTCATTTGCGGTATATGTTCCATTGAAAATAAATGGCGGTAAAAATTTTGTACCTATTAGATTACTTGTTGCTTGGAAAGGCTTTAAGAGTTCACTCATAGAATAATTATTACGCCCACCCGCTTTGTACCTTTCTTTTGCACTTCCAGTCGATACTGCTAAAATGAGCTCTTTATTATGTAATTTATTCCCGTTTGAACCATAAGCCCATCCATGTGTGAGTACCCCATCCTGCCATTTTTTAAGAAGTGGCGGAGAGCTGTACCAATAGAACGGAAACTGCCAAACAATCCGATCATGTTCTTCACATAGCCTTTGCTCTCTTTCAATATCAATTTTTTCATCTGGATATTCCTTATATAGTTCATGAACAGTTACAGCGGGATGCTGCTTCAATTCTCTTAGCCATGTTCTGTTCACAATCGACTCTTCAATATTTGGATGAGCTACAATGACTAAAACCTTCATTTATTAATCCTCCAAGTATAGTTTTTGAAAAACCTTAACCTAACAAAAAACTAATCAGGAATACAATCTTCTGAAAAGTCAACCGACTACGCCCGCATTAGACCTTTTTCTATTACGGGAGGTTGAATTTTTTTTGCATAGCACAAGATATACTTGTATTTAGTAACAACCGACTAACAGTCCCTAATTATCCGCAATCAGACCAAGACTCTTTTCCCACGCTCTTCATAAAATTTATGATGAAGTTCCGTACGTGCTTCTTCAATTCCTGGCTGGAATTGGATTAGCGCTTTGCGTCGTGTTTCAATAACCTCTGCAATTGCTGCTTTAATCTTTGCATCAGCACGTCCCGCTAATGCATTAAGTTCACCTGCAATCGTAAGTCCAGCCACTGTTCCTTGAGCCCTGGCCACCTTAGCGCTTTCAACTCCTGTGATATTGCCGGCTACATATAAACCTTTTAGATTGGTCTGCATAAATTCATTGTGCAACGGAACATGTCCTCCCAGTTCAGGAACATAGCAGAAAGAGCACCCAGCAACAGCCGCAAGTTCGGACAATGGTGTAAGGCCGCCCGCAATACAGACAAAATCAGCAGATACTGTTTTTTCTGTTCCAGGAACAACTTCTCCGTTAACAGAAATTTCCGCAATTCGGACACCCTCGACTTGGTTTTCTCCATATATTTCAAGAGCGCTTTTACGTAGCTGTATAGGAATACCCCACATTTTAAATCCATTTTTCGGGAAAAAACGCGCACCCAGTTTTGGACTTACCAGCTTTCCTCCAAACCGTAATATAGGTGAAGGAGCTAAATGTGATAGCCTTAGAAGCGATTCCATCATTTTTTCTGGCTGAGCAGCATTTCCAGCTAAAATACCCGCATTAGGAAGTAAAATACTTTCAACATGAACTCCACACAATTGCAATTCTCTCGCAATTGCTACAGAGAGTACATTAACACCAATTATAATCCCTTTTTCTCCCGGCTTCACGCGATGCACGTTTCCCATCACCTGAGCGGCTCCGATCGACATTACTCCTGGAAGAGTCCATCCCGGGATAGGAACAGGAGTTTCTGATGCTCCTGTAGCAAGTAAAAGACATTTTGACTCTATTATTTTATCAGTGGTATACACACACCAGCCATTTTCTATTTTTTTTAAATCATACACGGATATTCCGCAAAGGATATCCACGCCCAGTTGAACGGCTTGGTTATAAAGTTTTTTGGCTTCTTCGATACCATTCACCCATTTACCATCAGGCTCTTCATGCAATTGCCCTAATAAACGGCCTCCAGGCTTTAAAAACTCATCCACCACGCATACTTGTAGCCCATGTTCTGCAGCTGCAATAGCTGCGCCTAGTCCAGCGGGTCCTGCGCCTACAATAACTACATCAATCATAATGTACCTCCTTTTAATAAAGAGGCAGGAAGAGCTGTACCTGATTCAATTTGCATCTCGTTTTCCACTGGTGTTAAACAAGCACGAACTGTATTTTTCCCATTCACCCTTACTCGACATTCAAAACAGTGGCCAATATTGCAGTAAATCCCACGTGGCGTTGCTTTGTCTTCATGAAGGCGAAGAGTTCGAATTCCACATGCGAGCAAGGCAGAGGCAATTGTATCACCAACGCGTGCCGTATATTGTTGACCATCAAAGTAAATCTTAATTTCTTCTTGATTGTTAAGATCCCCGAGAACAGGATGATGTTCCACTCTCATAGAATTCATTCTTTTTCTCCTCCTAAAACACCGAATGAAACAGGGCGAACAGGAGGACGGTAGCTAAGTGGCACTTCATTAGAAATAGCTGGTCCCCCCAGCTGATCTACTAATCGATCAATTACGGTACGGCAAGTGCGCCCTCCACAAGAGCCCATTCCTGCACGTGTTCGCAATTTCACTTCACGTGAAGAACAATGAAACTGTTCAATGGTTTCTTTTATTTCATTCATTGTAATTTCTTCGCATCTGCATACTATTGTATGTTGTTCATTCATTGAACACACCTCCACTACTTTCAAAATAGCCGGTCTATTTTTTTAGGTTTTTTTGAATTGTGTTAGAAACTGCAATTTCTCATAAAAGGAATCTAGTAATTCCTTATAAGTCATTTATTTAGAAGAAAAGACATCAACATTCTTCTAGTGTAAAAATAGATGCGCAACCAACTATTTTTACGCAGAAGAGAACGTTAGATGCCTCATACGTACAATATAGAGCAGCACATCAGAAGATATGTTAAAACCTGGATTTCACTATTTACATGCTACGTTTGTTTGCTTGTCCTTATTTTTTAAATAAAACCATTATATGGTTTCTGACTGGTAGCAAAATGAGCCCATTTGATCATCGTAATGAAATCAAATACTGGAAGCTTAACGGCCCTTTGAATATCAGCTGCATATGGCGGTAAATCACTGCATTCAAGCAGAATGGCTCCAATATCCGGGTTTTCATTTACCATCTTAACAGCCGCTTCTACTACTTCTCTTCTTACTTTTTCGTTATCAAAAGATCCTCTGCTTTCAATAATGGCTGAAAATTCCGGCAATCTGCCTAGATCTTTCACTACACAAATGTTAGGATCATCTATTCCACAGCTTTTAAATAAATTTGGCGTAATTCCATGCGCATCCGCTGTCAACATGCCTATTTTTTGACTTGGTTTCAATCCTGTTTTTATCCAAGGTACTTGAACAACACTTGAAAGATAAACTGGGATATCAACAGCTGCTGCTACTTTGTCTTGAAAGTTTCCGAAAAAACCACATGCTGCACATATGGCACGAGCACCTTCTGCTTCAAATTCTTTTGCTGCTTTTATAATGTCGTCCAGCAGTGTAGGATCACCTGCATGGATTCTTTCTTGGTTACAGTCTGGCACTACTTTTAGCCGTACAGGAAAGTCGTAGGTAGAAAGGTTTGCAACATTTCCAGGTAAAACCGGATACCAGCATTCATCTAAATAAAGTATACCAACTGAATATCCCGCTACATATTGCCCTTTTTTCATGGTGATAATCTGGCTTTCCTTTTCTAAGTAGCCATACTCCCGTTCATTGCCCAATGATTTGGTAGTCAATTACGGCCCCTCCTTATAGTTTCAGAGAATAAAAATGTATTCTCTGAAACTCCTAATCTTATTTTATTCACCTTACGCTTCTGTCAGTGATTTAATTTCATATCCTAACTTGACCAGTTCCTCTTTAAGCATTATTTTCATTTCTTCAGTAGGTTGTGTTAAAGGCTTTCTCACATTTCCTCCTTTAATTCCGATCAAGTCCATGCCTGCTTTTACCGGACCTGGATATGGATTGCCTTCCGCCTCCATTAGGCCATAGAAACCTGATAATTTTCGGTTCAAATCACGTGCAGCATTTATATCACTCTTCTCAACGACCAGTTCGTACAACTCTACAAGTTCCTTAGGAAGCATGTTGACGAGAATTCCAAAAGCACCCTGTCCTCCAATAGAGAAAGTAGGAAGTATAAAGTGTTCTTCACCCGTGAATACAGTAAAGTTTTCGACATCCTTCGTCAAAGCCACAACTTCACATAAGTGACCAAAATCAGCAGATTCTTTGACACTTACAATGTTTTCTTCCTGGCTCAATTCATAAATCATTTCAGGTGAAATGGTAACACTCGTTGCACCTGGATAATTGTAAATGACGATTCCGACATTTGATTTTTCAGCCACTTCCTTGAAAAATTCACGAATTCCTTCTTCACTTGTTTTATGGTAATAAGGAGGCAAAGCCAATCCCCATGTAGCGCCGCATTCTGCAGCATAATTGGCAAGCTCGATCGTTTCCTTGGCAGTTGAGCATCCAACACCTGCCATCACAGGTACTCTTCCTGCGGCAAAATCACAGCCAGCCTTGATTAAACTTTTGCGTTCCTCCAATGACATAACGTGGTATTCTCCTGTTGTGCCTCCAACCAGAAGACCATGGACTCCGCTTTCGACTTGAAAGTCAATTACTTTCTTATAAGACTGGAAATCAATCGTTTCATCCTCATTGAACGGGGTAATTAATGGTACAAAAATTCCTTTAGGTGCAATACTCATAATTTATTCCTCCTGTTTTCTAATATGTAGAACTTACTTTTGTTATTAAACTGCGTTCGCTTTCTTATATCTAGAAAAATTCAGTTTATCAATGTTAAAGTCTGTTTGTTCGCCTGCAATCAACTGCGTTACCATTCTTCCTGTAATGGGAGCCATGCTGATACCGTCTCCTTCATGCCCGCTGGCAATAAAGAAACCTGGTACTTCTTCTACTTCCGATACAATAGGAAGGTGATCCTCAACCCAAGGCCGTACTCCTGCATAAGCTCTTATACAGTTAATTTCCTTTAGTTTCGGCAAAAATCGGATAGCCCTTTCTGCTATTGCGTGCATAACTTCGATTTCGGAATTGATGTTATAACCTTTGAATGCCCTGTGGCCCCCAACCAAGAAGTTATTGGCGTCAGTCGGTTCAATGGTAAAAGCCACATTATGTTTTTCAACTAATTCACTTACGTTTCTTTTAAACTGGATATCTTCGAATTTTGATAACATATATCCGAATTCATGCACTTTCTGGCTGGCTACTTTGAATGGCGTTTTCTCGGAGATCAATACCATTCCTTTTCTTGGCCTGATCGGTATGTAAACCCCTACCATTTCTGCTATCTTAGGTGACCATACACCGGCACAGTTCACAATCCTATTTGTTTTAAATGTGCCCCGGTCTGTCACTACACTTTCAATCCGTCCTTTGACATCCAGTGTAATATTCTGAACAGAATGATAGTCATAAACCTCCAACCCTAGCTTTCTTCCTTCTTCAACAAATGCATAACATAGTTTGTACGGATTCATGGAGGAATCTACTTCTGTCCAAATCCCACCAGCTAAATCATCAGCTAAATATGGTTCAATTTGCTGCAATTCATTTCTATCGACCATGCGCATATCATAACCATCTTTTGCTTGTTGAGAAACATATCCTTTAGCAATTTCGAGCTCTTGATCTGTTTCACAAACATATAAACTTCCTCGTGATGCAAATTCAAAATCTACTGAAAACTCTTTAGCCAATTGTTTGAAAAGCTGGATACTTGCATAACCTATTTCGGTATCAATACCTGGTTTTTTATCACAAATTAGCGCCACTGCGTCACATCTACTGGAAGTACCTGATGCAACACCGCCTTTTTCAATCAATGCAACATCAAGTCCTTTTTTCGCTAAATGATACGCTACGCTAGATCCGATTACTCCTGCCCCAATGACAATGACGTCATAACTTTTCATATATCTGCCTCCTTTCCAAGTAGGATCACTCTCCCTTACTATTATTTATTTCCCCTCAAAAAAACCTGATGGTTCTACTTTTAGATTTATGTTGATTTGCTTTGTTTCAAGGTATTCTTCAAAACCATATGTGCCCAAGTCTCTTCCAATTCCGCTTTGTTTGTACCCGCCCCAAGGCGCTTCGTTAAAAGTTGGGTGATACGTATTGATCCATGTAATTCCTGCACGTAATTGGCGAATGACCCGCTGTGCTTTGGCACCGTCTTGAGAGAAAACAGCTCCTGCTAAACCAAACGCTGTACCATTTGCTAGTTCAATCGCTTCCTTTTCGGTTTTAAACGTTTGAATGGCTAACACAGGGCCAAAAATCTCTTCCTGAACAATACGCATATCAGGGGTCGTATCTCCAAAGATGGTCGGTTCAACAAAATAACCTTTTTCAAAGTCACCTTCGATCATTCGATTGCCCCCACAAAGCAGAGTTGCTCCTTCATTTTTTCCAATTTCAATGTAATTAAGTACGGTGTTCATATGTGCTTCCGAGACTAAAGGTCCCATTTCAATACCATCATTCCAACCTGGACCTATTTTAATCATCTTCGCACGTCTAACTAGTTCAGGTACGAATTTTTCATATAGACTCTCTTCTAATAGTAAACGTGATCCTGCCGAACACACCTGGCCTTGATTTGCAAAAATGGCGTATAATGCATAATCAACAGCCGCATCAAAATCTGCATCAGCAAAGACGATATTAGGGGATTTCCCACCTAATTCCAAACTAATCTTTTTCACTGTATCTGCTGCTGATTTCATCAGTTTAATTCCTGTATCAGTACCGCCAGTAAAGGAGATTTTATCTACATTTGGATTAGAAACTAATTCTGCGCCAACTTTTCTTCCAGAACCTAAAACTAAATTAACAACACCAGGAGGAAAGCCAATCTCATCAATAATTTCAAACAAGCGGATGAGGGAAAGTGGTGTTATCTCTGCTGGTTTCACCACTATTGAGCAGCCTGCAGCGATTGCTGCAGCAATTTTTTGGTTTGCCATTACTAATGGATAGTTCCAAGGAACAATTATCCCCACCACGCCGATTGCTTCACGAACAACCATTGCCTGAATGTCATCCGGCACATCATAAGTTTGGCCATGTGGTTTTGTCGCTAATCCCGCATAGTAACGTAATTGGTTTACTGCGTCTTCAACATCGCCCAGTGACTCCCTTAATGTTTTTCCATTATTCAATGTTTCTAAATAAGCAAATTCTTCTTTTCTTTCTTCCAGCTTATTTGAAATTTGTAGAAGAAGTTCTGCACGATCTCGAGCTCTGCTATTCATCCATCCATTTTCATAGAATGCCTTTCGTGCAGACTCAATTGCTTTTTTAGCATCTTCTTCTGTTCCAACAGTAACTGTTCCAATTAACTCTCCATTTGCAGGGTTAACGATTTTACTTGTTTGATTTGATTCACTTAGAACCCATTCACCGTTAATATACATCTTCTGAGTAGTGTTGCTGCTAGTTAAAACGGATTTAATGTCTGCTGTTTCCAAAATCATCAAGATTCACCTCTTCTATGAAATTACATGTTTTATAACTTTTGTATAAGTTAAAGATAAATTAGATTGCCATATTCTTCATTGGACAGTGTGTAAAATATCTTTCTCAAATTCTTGGACGCATCTGGCATTAACTAAGCTTTCTTTGATCAGATCGCCTAACCGGATCCTCAGTTTCTTTATATTTCCCCTCCCAAAATTCGGCACCTTGGATTCCCAGCTTTGTCGGGTTAAAAACGGGGTCTTTCCCTGCTCTTTTCTGCACTTCATAATCTCTTAACACCCGTAATGCAGGCTTGGTCAGAAGAAAAATCGCAACAAGGTTTACCCAGGCCATGGCCCCCATCCCCAAATCACCCATTGCCCACACAACAGCTGCTGTTTTAACACTTCCGTAAAATGAAGTGATCAATAAGACAACTTTTAAGACATGGTTCGGCCAACTAGACTTTGTTTTTTTGCTTTGTGTCAGAAAAGCAAGGTTTGTTTCTGCTTTGTAATAATAAGACAGCAGCGTGGTAAAACAGAAAAAGAATAAAGAGATCGCCAGGAAGCCCGCACCAAATTGCGGCAGGACAGAATCAACAGCGAGCTGTGTATACACAGATGGCTCAACGTTTCCAATCTTATTCACAATAGGTGCCGCGCCTTCCGGTTCCACATTGTACATACCTGTGATCAGAATCATGAATGCGGTTGCAGAACAGATAAATAACGTATTAATATAAACAGAGAAGACTTGAACCAGTCCTTGTTTAGCTGGGTGGGATACTTCCGCTGCTCCTGATTCAAACGTTTCACTGCCTATTCCAGCTCCACTCGAATAAACCCCTCTTTGTACGCCCCATGCTATCGCAGAACCCATCAATCCGCCGAAAGTGGAGTTTAAATTAAAAGCACTGGTGAAAATCAGCGATAGCACACTGGGAATGTGGGAAAAGTTCAGACTTAACACGATAATACAAACGAGAATATAGCCAAGCGCCATAAACGGAACCATGATTTCTGCGGTTTTGGCAATCCGCTTTACGCCGCCAAAAATGATAAACCCCAGCAGCACAATGATACTGATGCCAGTTAACATAGGAGGCATTCCAAAAGCGCTGTTCATTGTTAACGCCACTGTATTAGCCTGGACACCCGGCCATAAACAGCTCATCACAATTAAAGTGAGAATGGCCGATAAAATGGCAAGCTTCCTGAGCTTCAGTCCCTTTTCTATGTAATAAGGTGTCCCGCCCCGGTACTGCCCATCGATCTTTCTTTTGTAGATCTGAGTAAGCGTAATCTCGATGAACGAAGTGGCGCTGCCCAAAAAGGCGGTAACCCACATCCAAAAAATCGCTCCGGGCCCTCCTAAGGCAATGGCAGTAGCCACGCCTGCTATATTCCCGGTGCCAACCCGGCTGCCCAATGACATAGCCAGTGCTTGAAAAGACGTAACCCCTGCTTTTGAATCTCCTCCTTCGAAGGACAGCTTAATCATGTCTTTCACAAACCTTAACTGAACAAATCGTGTAAAAATAGAAAAAAGCAGCCCCAGCCCTAAAAATCCATACACAAGCAATGGACTCCACACATATCCATTGAGCCAATTTACTAAATTCTCCACAAACAAGCACCTCTTCACTTATTTTTTTGCTCCATCATCCTCCACATAAGCTTTAAAATTAATGAAACATTCATTTAAAAATAAAATATTCACAAAATTTTAACATTAGACACTGTGTCAAGCTTTTTAGTTTATTGGTCTTACACCCACCATTTACATTCTTAATGATCTTACTTTTTATAATAAAATGAGAGAAAAACGAACCGTTCATATTCTTCAATTGGAATAAACATCTTTTAAAGTTATTTTTCGCTTCTTCTTATATAGATAAAACGATGGGACTAGGCCCATCGTTTTATGTGGTATCGACATACTCTTATTTAAAGTTGAAAGATACTTTCTGTTAACGTTTTAACTATAAATGTAAAATCATCTTCCGTAATGCTCAATGGAGGAGAGAGTTGCAAAACATTGTTATACCCTGCAACCGTGTCGCCATTTTTCCCTACTAACAAGCCTTTTTCTTTACAAAGCTGTATCACTTTGTTCATTTTTCCGACTCCAGCCGGCTCTTTTGTTTCCTTATTTTCAACCAGTTCAACCCCTAGTAGAAGACCTTTCCCGCGTACATCACCCACATTCGGATGCTTTTTTAATACTTCCAGCTCCTTTAACAGCCTTTCGCCTAACTCTCTGGAACATTCAATGAGGTTTTCATTCTCCATGATTTCCAGGTTTTTCAAAGCCAAGGCACAGGCAGCTGGATTTCCTCCAAACGTGTTTACATGGCGAAAGCGGTCATAATCATCTGTGCCTGTATAGGCCTCATAAATCTCTCTTTTTACAGCTGTTGCCGATAAAGGAAGATACGCACTGGTAATTCCTTTTGCCATTGTAATAATATCTGGTTTGACGTCATAGTTCATAAACCCAAATGCTTTCCCTGTCCGTCCAAATCCGCAAATGACTTCATCACAAATAAGCAGCGCACCATGCTTCTCACAGATTTCCTTTACTTTTTTCATGTATCCATCTGGAGGCATTAGTATTCCACCTCCAGTGATGATTGGTTCCATAATCACACCAGCAACTGTTTCGCTTAGCTCCCATGTCATAACACGGTCGATTTCATCAGCGCTTGCCAGTGTTTGGGCATCTTCTGGATTGCGATACGTATCAGGCGGTGCAACATGCAAGAAGCCTTGCCCTAATGGCTCATATTTATACTTTCGCTGCGCCTGGCCAGTTGCTGCAAGAGCACCCATTGAATTTCCATGATAAGCGCGATAGCGTGAAATAAACTTATAACGCCCCTGCTCCCCTTTTTGCTGGTGATATTGACGGGCAATTTTGAATGCCGTTTCGTTCGCCTCTGATCCGCTATTGGAAAAGAAAATAACGTAATCATCACCAAGCCATTCATTCAATTTCTCTGCTAATTTAATAGCTGGAACATGACTTTGCGTTAAAGGGAAATAGGGCATTTCCTGAAGTTGTTCAAAAGCCGCTTCGGCAAGTTCTTTCCGGCCGTATCCTACATTTACACACCACAGGCCGGACATACCATCTAAATAACGGTTGCCGTCAATATCCGTCACCCAGGCTCCTTCTGCACTTGTGGCAATTATATTTGCCGGATTAGAAGCCGCTCCCCTCATTGCATGCCAAAGGTACTTTTCATCTATTTTCTGTAGGTTTTGCATTTGTTCGGTTATTTGCACAATCATCCGCTCCGTTCCATTCTTTTATGGTTTTAAATCAAATTTTTAGTAACGGGCAGTAAGCATTTTCTTTCGAGTATAGAATTCCACTCCGTCTTTTCCATTTGCATGAAGATCGCCATAGAAGGATTTTTTATAGCCCGAGAACGGGAAGAACGCCATAGGAGCCGGAACCCCAAGATTAACGCCAAGCATGCCTGCATCAATTTCTTCACGGAATTCACGAATGACTTTTGCACTGTCTGTATATAAACATGCGCCATTTGCGAACTCAGACTTGTTTGTCAGTTCAATGGCTTCTTCTAAACTGTCCACTCGAACAATCGACAGTACCGGAGCAAAAATTTCGTCCTGCCAGATTTTCATTCCTGTTTCTACATTGTCAAAAATCGTAGGTCCAACAAAGTATCCCTGCTCATTCCCTTCATCGTTTCTTCCATCACGAATTAAGGAAGCACCTTCCGCCTTGCCAATTTCTATGTAACTGAGCGTACGTTCTTTATGGGATTCACGAATGACAGGACCAAGAAACACACCTTCATCCATCCCGTTTCCTATTGTAATTTCATCAGCTGCTTTTTTAAGCCGATCGATTAATTCGTCCCCAACATCTCCAACTGCAACGACTACTGAAGCCGCCATACAACGCTCGCCTGCAGATCCAAAAGCAGCACCGGTAATATTCGTTACAGCGTTGTCCAGATCTGCATCGGGCATGACGATTGAGTGGTTTTTTGCTCCTGCCAGAGCTTGTACACGTTTACCGTTAGCTGCTGCAGTTTTGTATATATACTCAGCTACAGGCTGAGAACCTACAAAAGATACTGCTTTTATATCCTCATTTTCCAAAATGCCATTAACCACATCATGTGCGCCATGGACAATATTTAATACCCCATCAGGAAGTCCTGCTTCTTTAAATAATTCAGCTAAACGATTAGCCAACAATGGTGTTCTTTCAGATGGCTTCAATACAAAAGTGTTTCCACATGCAATGGCAAGTGGGAACATCCAGCACGGAACCATCATCGGAAAATTAAAAGGTGTGATTCCACCAATAACGCCAATTGGATAGCGATACATGCCTGACTCAACACCAGTAGCAATATCAGGAAGTTGATCTCCCATCATTAAAGTAGGGGCACCTGCGGCAAATTCTACACATTCAATCCCTCGTTGTACTTCTCCGTATGCTTCGGCATAACTTTTTCCGTTTTCCAGGGTAATAATTTTTGCTAAATCCCCCCAATTCTCTACTAATAATTGTTGATAACGGAACAAAATTCGAGCACGTCGAGGTACAGCCACTTTTCTCCATTTTTTAAAAGCTTCCTTAGCAGCCAAAACCGCTTGGTTTAATTCTTCACGAGTAGAAATTGGAATGCGGGCAATGATTTCTCCAGTTGCTGGATTTGGTACTTCCTCAATTTGCTCACTTGCCGATTCCACCCATTGTCCACCTATATAGTTCTTTAACATTTGAACTTCCTTCGTTAATTCCACTATTAAAACCTCCTATTTTATGAAAACTTAGTAATACCTTGAGCTCATTATATTGGTTATATAAATACAGACCATTAGACAAGGTGTAAAATATTCTGTCATTTTTTTCTGCAACATTAATACGAGTAGATGAAATTATTTACATATTGTCATAAAAAAAGAAACCCTTTTAAGGATTTCACAGAGTGTACAAATTTGGACGTTGATTGGAACGTAGGGCGCTCGCTTTCCGCGGGCGGTCCGGGAGCCTCCTCGGCGCACATGCGCCTGTGGGGTCTCCCTTGGACTCGCTATTCCCGCAGGAGTCTCGCACACCCGCTCCAATCAACTATTTTTAAAGTTTAGATAGAACTCCTTTTGCCTACAGTCTTTTTTGTTTTAAAATAGATCTATTAAAACTTGAGGTAATGAGGATGCTTTCGAAACATCATTCTATTCAACGAGATCAACTTGAAATGATTATTTTAGATCAACTGGTACCGGCGAACCTTTTGGTTGGTAAAATTGAGGCTTCCATTGTCTTCACTTTCATTTACGACTTGGTGAAAGATATGTATTCAGAGGTGTATTCGTATATAAATTACAGCTATGAAATGCCAGGCCTATCAACCTCTTACCTACAACAAAGATTTTGATAGAGCATCCCTTATCTTGAATATGGTAGAGAATTTATATTAACGCTTTCTTTAATATTTATCTTTATTATTTTTAATAATAATTTCTTCAACTGATGCGTATTTTCGCGGTTTGATACTTTCCATAATGACATCTGCAACATCATCCGGTTCCATAAACTTGTCTTCTGAACTAGCTCCCCCCCATAATTCAGTTTTCATATTCCCAATATAAGCTCCAAATACTCTAATCGCAGTATGCTCAAGTTCAATCGCTAAACTTTCAGTAAATCCTCTTGCGCCAAATTTACTTGCACTATAAACCGACTCAATAGCTTTTCCTCGCTTACCAGACAAAGAGACAATGTTGACAATATAGCCTTGATTTCTCTTTTTCATGTCGTTTAATACTTCTTGAGTACAAAAGATGGTTCCTTTTAAGTTTATATCAATCATTTGGTGGATGGATTCTTCACTTAAATTTTCAGTCAAATCAAAGATCCCAACTCCTGCATTGTTAATTAATAGATCAATTTGTCCAACTTCTTCTTTAATTAATTGCATGACTTTTGCTACATCACTTTTAGATGAAATGTCTACTTCATAAATAGAATGATTATGGCTTAATGTTTCAGCTGTTCGAATAAGTTTTGTTTGAGTTCGTCCAAGCAAACATACATGACAGCCTAGATCAGAATATTTTTTTGCCAATGAAGCACCCAATCCACTTCCAGCCCCTGTAATCACAACAACATGAACATCCATTTGAATTCTCTCCTTTTCCTAGTAGGAATTGTAATAGCTCTCTTTAAAGGAAGATACTTATTAAAATTCCGTTCATTTACCTCCTTTGTTAGGAACAAAATGAACGGGGGAAATACCATAATGATTAGTAGTAATATATTGAGACAACTAAAATAACAATTCAAAGTACAAAATGGTGCTTTTTATGGGAAAAGAAAGATAAAAAGGGTTTAAGTGAAGTATGTTTAATCCTGACAGCAGTTACTATATGTAAAAAGGAATGAAGGAATTGCCCCAAAAAATGACTAGAAGGGAAACAATTCATCTCCCTCTAGGAAGCCGGGAGTATGGGTTTTCCCATCGGAAATGATGACTGAAAAACTTTAGACAACAAGCCAGTTTATTGAGCTTGCACTGCACAAGTGGAAGAAATGCGGCTTCACTTTGACCAGCCGGCCGCCATTGAGCTCGCATTTATACGCCAGAAACTGGCGGAACATTCCCCATTCTACATGAATCGAATACAGGGTCTTTTCCTTCTTTCTTCTGTCTTTCATAATAATCATGTAAAATGTATTCCCTCCAGTTGATTTGACGGTAATACTTTTATTGTAATTTACAATTTGTAATTAATTTTAAAAAAATGTCATTTTTAAAAAACTCAGCTGCTTTTTATGGAGATTTATAAATATGCTTATTCAACCATCTCTCTCAAAAAAATCGCAAGCAAGCATATAAATCAAAAGAGTGAACTTTTCACATGAAAAACATACCTATAAAAAACAATAGACCTAGAAAAAATGATCGATAATTAAATCAAAAAAAGAACAGATTCGTTTCTAAGAAACGTCTGTTCAAAGTGATCTACAAATGATTATACTATTACTACACTGATAATTTATCTTGTTTTGCTGGTATATCTTGCTCGACTTTCCCATATTCTTTTTCCCAAAAGTCCGCTCCTTTAATCCCTAACTTTACAGGGTCAAATACAGGATTTTCTCCTTTCTTTTTCTGCATTTCATAATCCTTAAGTACCTTTAATGCTGTCTTTGTAAGAAAAAAAACAACAGTGAGGTTTAACCAAGCTAGCGCCCCTGTACCTAAATCTCCCATTGCCCATACTGTGTCCGCTGTTTTAACACTACCATACAGTACAGTGGCTAGTAAGGTCACTTTCAATAGGTGATTTGGCCAAATTGATTTTACTTTTAAATACTGTCTAAGATAGGCAAGGGTTGTTTCTGCTTTATAATAATAAGAAGTAAGTGTTGTAAAGCAGAAGAATAACAGAGCAATCGCAAGAAAACCGGCACCAAATTGAGGGAAAACAGAATCAACTGCGAGCTGAGTATACATAGATGGTGCTACGTTTCCAAGTTTATTCGTAATAGGCTCCATCCCTTCTGGTTTTACATCATACATTCCTGTAACCAGAATCATAAATGCCGTTGAAGTACAGATCAAAAAGGTATCAATATAAACAGAAAATGCTTGAACTAATCCTTGTTTGGCTGGATGAGATACCTCTACGCAACCAGATTCAAACGTTTCACTACCTAAACCAGCTCCATTTGCATAAATTCCTCTTTGAACTCCCCATGCAATTGCAGCCCCTATTATCCCTCCAAAAGTCGCATCTAAACTAAAAGCACTATTAAAAATCAAGGAAAGAACACTTGGAATTTTAGCATAATTCAAAGTAAGAATGATCACGCACATGAGGACATAACCAGAAGCCATAAAAGGAACTACGATTTCAGAGTATTTGGCTATTCTCTTAAGGCCGCCAAAAATTATAGTCCCTAGGAAAATAACCACGAAGATTCCAGTTATGATTGGTGTTATTCCAAAAGCGTCATTCAATGCCAATGCAACTGTATTGGCTTGTACCCCGGGCCATAAAAAACCCATGACAAACAATGTTAAGATTGCAGAAACGACGGCAAACCACCTCATGTTTAATCCTTTTTCAATATAAAAAGGAATACCCCCTCTATATTCACCATCAATTTTGCTTTTGTATACTTGGGTAAGAGTAATTTCGACGAACGAAGTAGCACTTCCTAAAAATGCTGCAAACCACATCCAGAAAACAGCACCTGGTCCCCCTAACGAAATAGCAGTAGCTACACCTGCAATATTACCTACACCAATTCTACCTCCCAATGACAAAGCTAATGATTGAAAAGAATTTACCCCAGCCTTAGAACCTCCGCCCTCAAAAATTAGCTTAATCATCTCTATAAAATACCTTACCTGTACAAAACGTGTGAGAATTGAATACATCAAACCTATTCCTAGAAGCAAATAAACTAAGACTGGACTCCAGACATAACCATTTAACCAATTAACAATGTCACTCATCGAAATCCCCCTGTACAAAGATCAATTTTTTGATACGTATTCCTATTCAAAATTACGGGGTTTCACCCCACCGTAGATTGAATATTCCGGAATCTCTCTATAAAACCTCCTATTTATGAATGAGATTATTATATTGTTTATATAAATACAGACCATTGGACAAGGTGTAAGATATTCTGTCATTTTTTTCTGCATCATGAAAGAGTGTGGATAAAAAGTTATTTACAAGTTGTCATAAAAAAGCTTCTTTCAAAGGTTTTAGTAATTCTGCAATCCTTCTTTTTTAAAAAGACACAAAACAATCAGTCTGTCTTAGCTGCTATTAGAACTCATTCTTTTAGAGGTATCATTCACTTAGTTGTTTAAAACATCATTTGTATCTAAATGATGAAATAGATCTTAGCGTTTTATATCCTCTTCAGCATTGCTCAAAAAGCTAAAGGGTAAAGAGTGCTACCATGCTATAGGTTTTCTTGCTTCCAAATAATACAAAAGACCTTAGTTTAATACAATCGGTTAACCACCCGCGGAAACGTAGTATTTTCATATTCAGACTTAGACTGAGAAGCAGAAATATATTCATAAGAGGAAATGGCAACTTCTATGGCTTGACGTTTATATGGATCCATGAAATCCCTTCCAATTAATTCATATAATTTTTCGAGTCGATGATACAGGGTTTGACGTACAATGTGAAGTTGTTCGGCGGTTTCTTTTTTTGCACCTTTACATTGTAAATATGTTTTTAATGTTTTTAGTAATTCTCCACTATTCTGCTGATCTTGTGATATAACTGGACCTATATAATCTGTGATGAATTCGTTAAGGATTCCTTGATCATGAGCAGCTAATACCATCCGAAAAATATATAAATCTTCATAAAAAATACTGTTTAATTCATTGGGTATTTTTTCTCGAATATTCATAGTCTCTTTTGCTGAAGTATAGCTGTTTCTAACTTCGTTTAGATTAGTAACAAATTTACCGACGCTGAAACTGAGATCTGAAAATTTATATTTTTTAAAAGAGTCAGATTTTTTTAGAACTTCTATTCCTTCTTGTATTCTGCGCTTAAAGTCTTCTTTCTTCCATTTGTTTATAAGGATAAAAATAATTTGATTTTTCCCTATATCTGTCAATAAAAATATACCTTTTTGTTCAAACATTGAACGACAGTAGATTTTTATATAGTTAAATTCTGAACTTACTTTTTCTATGTTATCTGCTTTGCAAAGTAAAACCGTGTAAGTATTGGATTTGAGATTAGGTTCAAGCTCTGAAAGATATTTTTGAATCTGTTCAGCGCTATTTTCCCCTTCAAGCCAACGCCGTACCCATTCCGCTTCTTTAGTTTTTCTCTGTTCTTCAATATATAATTCACGCAAAAGGCTTTGTGCCAATGCTATAGCACTGCGATCTAGGATGAGGGATTCAAATTCTGTTATGGAACCCGATTCCGAAAAAACAAAGAGATCAGCAAAAGTTTGGTTTAAAGCCTGTACAGATTGATGTGCCACACTCATATGTTTTGATATGTTGTTACTTTTAAACAATTGTATTATTTTCTCTTCCTCTGCTCTTTCCTTCTTAGAAATAATTTCAATTTCACCTTGATTGGTAATATATAAAACTGTTAATTTTAAATGTTCATGTATTAACTGGAGAATTCTTTGTTGTGGGTTTGCCGAAAGAAGAAGCTGGTTTAACCTATTTGAGTAATCTTCTAAATCAGTCAAAATTCTATAATGCTTTTTAATCAAGAGGCTATGTAATTCCTGTGTAATGTCAATAAAGCGAACTTTTTTCTGAAAAACGATTAAGGGAAAGTCATTTGTATTGGCTAGTTGTAAAGCGGCTTCTGGTATCTCGGAGATGTATGTTCCTAACTCAATACAAAGACCAGCTGCGTTAGCATCAATGGATTGTTGAATTAATGAAGTAAAAGTATTTTCACCTCTTTTCCATCCAACCCCTGTAGATAGAATCAATTCATTCCCATTCAAGAGGCTTTCAATTGAATCTACCTCCATAACATGGACCCATCGAACTAGCCGATCAAGTCCTCCTTTGCCAGCCAAAACCTTAGCACTTGCAAAGTGTTTATTTTTTAAAATTTCATTTACAGATAATTTAACTTCAAAGTTCATTGACAACTTCCCCCTTTAGTTTTAAGCAAGCAATAACCATTCTTTTCCCCTCACTGAAGTTGTCTAAAAAACCTTTCAATATTCCTCCCACACTTTGAATAATTAGCATAAAAAGTTGGATGAAACGTAACACAATGTTATCTCTTCTTAACTATAAAAACATTATATTCTGAAAACTAAACTCCCATCAATATTCTTGTCATATTTTCTGACACCATTTTTTCAAAAATCTATTTGAGTAATCATATAAGTGACATAAAACCTTATTTATCAACGTTTATATATTTTCAAAAAGAGAGCATCCATAATTTAAAAACAAAATATTTATCACTAATACAGACCTGTATTAAAGCGCTTACAATTATCTCAAAATAGTTTTAACGAAATACTTTGCTAACTCTTAATAGTCTTGCATTCTACCTTACAGAGTAAAATTTTCATTAAAGTAAAATTGATTACCTTAAGTATAAGAAATCATTATGAATTAGTAAATTGAATGTTTATAATAGTAAACATGAATTAATTCGATAGATGAGGGAGAATTAAATGACACTTAATCGGTATGAAGCCTTTAATGCTGTTGTGGAATCGGGAAGTCTGACAGGAGCTGCAAAACTTTTAAATTTAACACAATCAAGTATCAGCCATGCAATTTCTAGTTTGGAAAACGAATTAGGTTTTTCTTTACTTACACGAGGGAAAGCGGGGATTTTTTTAACAAGCAATGGTGAACGCATGCTTGAATATATTCGGGATATTCTAATCCTGAACGATAAAATGAAACAAGAAGCTTCAGAAATAAATGGTATAGAAACAGGCGTAGTCAGGATAGGTACCTTTACAAGTGTTGCTGCACAATGGCTGCCTTTTATTATAAAAAAGTTTCAAGATGCCCATCCAGGAATCATCGTAAAGTTATTTGAGGGTGATTACCTTACCATAGAAAATGAGGTTTCAACCGGAGGCATAGATTGTGGATTTCTCACTTCACCTATCACAAAATCGTTGGAATTTCTTCCTTTAAAAAAGGATAAAATGCTTTGTATCCTGTCAGATCAGCATCCTCTTCATACATCAAATACTATTTCTTTTGAACAAATTGAAACTGAGCCTTTGATTATGCCCAAAAAGAGCTGGGGCAATGAGATAGAGCAAATTTTTAAAAAGAATAATATAAAGCCTAACGTACTATTTGAGGTATCGGATGATCAGGCGATTATTGCAATGGTACAAAATAATTTAGGCATTAGTATTAGACCTGAAATGACTTTGTCGGGCATTCCTGCCAATATTGGTATTCTTAATTTAGAAATTGAATCTTTTCGCTTTATAGGCCTTGCTGTAAAACCGAATATGTCACCTGCAACTAAAAAGTTTGTTGATTGTGTCCACTCATGGTTAAGTGACAACAATTTACTTGATTTTTAACATTATAGCGTCTTTTCGCGAATAAAATTAAATGACTCAAAAAGGGGGGTACCCTTTTCGAGCCACTTAATTTTATTATAATCTGAGAACGTGCACGGAAATTAAGTCGTACAGACGAAAATTGGAGCAGCTAAATTTGAACTAGCTTAGAGATTTACGAATTCTGCAGACTAGAAGATTAATCTGATAGGGCCGTGATATACTGAGAATATGGAAAAAAACTTACCTCTAAGTTGGCGTTAAAGCTTACCTTAAGTGAAGAAGAAAATATTTCACGAATTACAAAGGAAATTTTTTCAAATTAAATACTATACTTTTCATTTTAGATATGTTTCAAGTTTCTCTTTATCAAAAACAGAAATCCATGGTAAATCCTGATTGACTTCATTAATACCTGGTTGGATAACGCGGCTATTTAAGAGGTCACAAATACAATCATTTATTAATTGGATATCCTGGTCTGATATTTTCCGGTTATATGTAGCGGCTCCTGTTTGTGTGTTCATCCCCCCTATCAAGCCTCTTTGATTTAATGAACTCCTGATCACTTCTCTGATAGCCTCTAGACTAGTCAACGGAAATACATCAAGGTGCTTAACAATCATTCTAAAAATATCCTCTCTAGATAAATCCTGTTCAAAATGTTGTCTCAAATAATCCACCCCCATTTGTCAAAACATTCTCCAAATGAAACGTAAAATCCTCCTTTTTCCCTAAAAAGGACGATACACAATTCCCTTTTGTGTACCGCACTGACCCTTTATTCCAAATATAGAAATTAACACATAAAAACCAGATTCACTGACGATTTTCCGCAACAAATACAGCGCCTGACCGTTTTGCAAAGGATGCTTCATTGTATAGAAACTCATCTGCCATAACTGAATTGATTTTTTCTTTGAAAATTAACATTCATATTTTTGGTAAATATTTGTATTATAATAAAATAAATATTTAATC